>DMST01000007.1:0-4102 GCA_003454975.1 Cytophagales bacterium
GGATGTTCTCGCCCTCCAAGGGAGTAAGCAGTCCGGTCTTTTCCGCATCGGTACCACCGAGTGGTTTTACCATCAGCACTTGGTCATCCTTGTGCTCTTGGGGGAGTACAATCCACTCGCGGCCCCGGGCCGTAATGAGCGTACCGGGTTTGTGCTCCACCGCAGGGGGAGTTGGGGTATTCGTAGGCATGGCTTGGTTAGGTTATTGGGTTTGAAATACGTCTGTGTGCTCCGCTACCCAAGTAGCGATGTCCGCCTCTAGGGGCAGCGTGATGAGGTATTTGCCGTGGTTCTGGGCCCACAGTTCTATTTGTTTGCGTTCCCTAGCCTCACCGTTGGACACACAGAGGAGGTAGGTTTCTTCGCCGCCTTCTGGCAGGTACACAAAATCTACCTCGGGCGCATTTTTAATCCGTTGAGGAATTTCGGTCCGCCCAAAATGCGGAAAGGAATATCCGTTTTGGAAGAGGTAGTGAAGCAAGGCCAGGGCACGCGGGGCATGTTCCGATTCCTCCTGAAGCTTTCCATTCCGGGCGATGCGGTCCTCCTGTAGGTCTTGCCCCTCCACATTGGCGCGCATCAGGCGTTCCAAGGGTCCTTGGATGGCATGCCGATCTAATACCGCATGGTGTGGTTGGTTGTAATAACTGAGCAGATCGTTGTAGGTGGCCTTGGCCCACGTGGGTTGGGTATCCGTTTCGGTTTCAGGATTGAAGTGGCATACTTCGTACGCCCGGCGAAAGACGGATAGCAAGCGAGGGGGATTTTCTACCAGCGTGCGGAGAACGCCCAGGCTCCCCTCGGCCGCTTCGTAGATCAGGATATTATTATCCGTACCCATTATCTCGGCGGCGATCTCGTTGCCCTCTACTTGGAATTCCAGCTCAATCCCTCGCTTTAGTGCATACATCAGCGAGAGCACGCTGTGGCGTTCTGGACTGGGAAGGCCCAAGCCGGATACAGGCTGTAGGTACAGAATGTCCGCTTGATCGGAGATGTAGAGCTTCACCGTTTTCACGGGGTCATCGTCTTCGCTCAGCTCCTTTTCCCGGCTCTCCTCCAAATCTTTTTTGGATTTGAAATTGCCCGTTACGGTACCAATCGGGTAGCCACTCTCTTCAACCGGATCTTTGCTGATGCGCCATTTGTGATTGATGTGCGTGAGCGTAGCAGAGGGCGCATACCGGATGGTCAGCAGTGGGAGTTCTTCCAGGTACAAAACCGTTTTTCGCAGTTTGTTTTCTGTGGGTAAGGAGAAATAGGTTTTGATCTGATACCCCTCCCGGGTACGCTCTTCTTCCTCGGAACTGATCCGCTCATAGGTGCGGCTTTGGGTCTCTCCCGTTTCCATCAAATTGGTAATGTCCAATACCTGCTGATCACCCCGGAGCGGTTCGTTGGTGAAAGGATCATTGGTGATGGTTTCCGTCTCTCTGCCCAGGGCCAGAAATCCGGTGCCTTGACTGATCTTGGCCGGGGTAAACTCCTTCCGCCTTTCCGGGATCACAATGCGCTCTACGCGGTACTTGCTCCCCCGGTGGTAAATCAGGTTTCGAGGCCCAAACTCGCGAAAGGCCAAGAACCGGGGGCGGCTTAGGTATTTGCTACCGTTCCCGCTCTTCAATTGAGTACGCAGGGGAATTCTGGGGAAATTATAGCCGGGTAAGAAGCCTTCTGCCGCCAAGTATCGGAAGACATAAAACTCGGCTTGATCTCCATGCTGAGTGGATTTGTTGCGAAGTTCTTGCAACAAATCCTGCCCGCCATATTGCATGCGTTCCCCTTCCTTTTTGGCCTCTTTGGAAGACTGTGGATCATCCATAAGATGCCTACCGCGCTGGATTTGGTCCTTGGCCCCTCGGTATAACTTCCGCCAACGCTCCAGAGCATCATGAAGTTTCTCCGGTAAGGTATCTAGCACCTGCTCCTCCCACGTAGGGCTATACCAATACAGAGATTGGGTATCCAAAGATAGCTCTCGTGTGATGGTGCGGAGTGCCTTGAGCATATGCGCACGGTTATCGGTTTGCTGTTGGCGAATACGATCCGCGATGGCATGCTGAATCGGGAGATTGACCGGATCCGTTTCGTCCACCAAATCCGTCACGGCCGTTCGAAGACCGTCCAATTCCATTTCCATCAACAGGTGGGCTTGCAAGTGCGTGCGCACCAGTTCTTCGTTGGTCAGGTCAATGAGCGGCGGACGGACCACCCCGCTCACCATGTCGCTACTCTTGCGGAAATAGTGTCGATCGTGCGGGCTGTGGTAGCTGCAAAAGGTGAAGATGAGGGCGGTGCTACCGCTACGTCCGGCCCGCCCGGCGCGNNGTGGCCGCAATAGGTAAACACCAATGAGCCCTGGCCGCTGCGCCCGGCGCGGCCTGCCCGCTGGGCATAGTTGGCGGGGTTGGGCGGTACGTTGCGCAGGTGTACAATGTCGAGTGAGGAAATATCAATACCCAGCTCCATGGTGGGGGAGCAATACATGGCGGCCAACTCTCCCTTGCGAAACCGATCTTCCAGCACCTCGCGTTCGCCACCGCTTACCTGCCCGGTGTGTTCCCGGCCTTCCCACAAGGGAGGGTACTGAGCAAAGTCTTGCTGATACAGGGCCTTGAAAAAGGGATTGATGCGCGGGGTGTACTCGGCCAGGGCTTCCACCCGGAGCGGATCGTGGCTCACCGTACCGTCTCCCAGGGTCCACATCAACCGACTGCTGGCCAGCTGGTAGCCTGCTACTTCCTGAATCCTATTCTCTCGCTTGCCTTTGACGGTGGTTTTACTGATGAGGTGCAGCCGTTCCAGCACGTTGAACAGCTCCAGGATGAAGTCTTCATATTTCGGTCGATTCTTTCCCTGGGTGGTCTGGGCTTCTCCTTCCCGCGCATCCTGTTGCCACATCCGCTTCCAGTAGCGGTGCAGCCGACTGTTCTTCCCGGCCGACTGGACAGGATTTTTGGTTTCTTTCAGGGCTTCCATCACGATGTAGCCCGGCACCCGAAGTTTCTCCCGATGGTCCAAGGACCACAGCTTTTCCGGGTCCAGCTGTTGACGCAATTTCTCTTGAAGGGTGTAGTAGTAGTTTTTGTCCTCCAACTGGTAGTAATCCAGGGCATAGTGCATGCGGAAGAAGTTGAGCGTGACTTGCAGGCGCTGTAGCCTCACTGAGGCGGGTACTCCGGCCAATCCTTCCAACCCCGCCCAAAGCCCTTCCCGGTTGCTCAGCTCTTGTAATCCTTCGTAGCCCAACTTCATCAGGCCCGTTTGTTCCAGGTTAGGCAAGTTGATCCGCCAGCCACTGGTAACATCGTAGAGCAGTCGGTACCGGATGTAATCCGTGAGGGCCTCTACGTTGTAGCGGTTCGGCAAGGCCTCCTCCGTGGTAGGGCGATACGCATAGGTTACCTCCGGTAGCTTCAGGATAGTGCACACCGCCTCGGCCAACTCTTTGAGCGTGAGCGTATACCGATCCGCTTTTTTCAAGGCTTGAAACAGGGCCGACCGCAGCCGAAGAATCATCAGAAAATCATTGAAGTGGCCCGCCTGCAAGGACGCATCTTGACGATTGTCGGTAAAACTGAGCAACTTCTGTTGCTGGGACGGCACCTCAGCATGGATGAGGGTACGCAACACCTCCAGGGTAATCAAACTCGTGGTGGTACTCCGGCCTGCATTCCCCAGGCGCATCAGGCGGGTGTTCTCGTTGCGCCGTCCGCCCTGTACCACCTTGGCAGTAGGGTCATACGGAAACTTATAGGGCACAAACCAGCCGCGGTGCGGATACCGGGCTTCCTGACTCCATCGCCCCTGTTTGTCAAAGTAGATTTGGCGGGGTAGCCGGTTCTTATAGTGAGTTACTAAGCTGGGGGCTTTTGTTTTGGGGTCGGTTTTCCAGCTAGAAGGCAGTATATCCAGATCCCGCTTTTCGTCCCATAGGTCTTCTTCTCCATCTCGGTGGATAAGTAGATAGCCATCGCCCCAGGTTCCGGTTTTCTGGGCCTTCAACTGATCCATTTCGCGCGGTTCCAGTCTCCACTGTTTTTCGGCATCTTTTTCACTGTCATCGTAGGCATGTACCCCCACAAACTCATAGCCGCTCAAG
>DMST01000007.1:4139-4617 GCA_003454975.1 Cytophagales bacterium
CATAGCCGCTCAAGCGGCTGAAAAATACCGGGTACATGGGCACCTCATCTTCTTGCTGCTCTAGCCGCTCCTTTTCCAGGCTAATCTGTCGCTGATTGGCCGGTTCCAGCGTGATGTACACATTGCTGGTTTGGCTGATAAACTGATGCAACCGTACCCCGAGGTAGCCCCGGCGTATCTTGGCTTCGCGCAGCTGGGCATTTACGCTCTCGGCCCACTGCAAAAGGTCTTGCAGATGCTGACCAGCCCGCGCTTCGGTTACCTCCACCTTGGCCGCCAATTGCTGTACCAGCGTGGACCAGGGCTGCGGCTTTCCGCGTTGGTAGCCGTGCTCGGTTTTCTCCATCCCCACGTCTTGCTCCAGCCAGCGGGCCGTGGCATGCTCTTTCAGTACCGCTTCGCCTGCAGCGGGATCAATGCCCGCTTCAACCGCTCGGCGGATTTCTTCCGCAGTAGGCAAGGGGCCCTGCGCCGTACT
>DMST01000007.1:4671-5096 GCA_003454975.1 Cytophagales bacterium
GCGCCGTACTCGGTTCCAGTGTTTCGATGATCACTTGATCCGGCGTAACACGCTGTCCAAAGATGGTCCCGGCTACCTCGGCTACCTTTCCCTTCTGCTCACTGAGGGTTCCTTCGGTGGACATGGTGGCCGAGGTGCCCAGGCACAACACTTCGTCCAAAGGTCGCTTTCGCCGTACCCAGGCCCGAATCCGGCGGATGAGCAGACTCACGTCGGCCCCTTGCCGCCCCCGGTAGGTATGGAGTTCGTCAAACACCAGGTACTTGAGATGCTCGGCCAGGTTTTCACGAAGGCTGCGTTCTCCGTGCCGGGTCATGATGAGCTCCAGCATCATGTAGTTGGTCAGCACAATATCGGGCGGATCCTTACGGATGCGTTCCCGTTGGTCTTCTGATTCCTGCCCGGTGAATTTGGCAAAGGAAAAG
>DMST01000005.1 GCA_003454975.1 Cytophagales bacterium
GGTTACGTATGCGGTGGTGGCCGGTGTTCTGATCTTGACCTTGCTGGTTGGTTTGGTCTTGCTCATTCGTCGAGGCTTCCGGCGGCTACGCCGGGGGTGAGGTGTTCTGAACATAAAGGTATGTGGTATATCACTGTACCCTACTTGGTTATCATATAAAAGCCCCAAGGCGTAGGCCTTGGGGCTAGGGTATAGCAGGCTGATAATAGTATACGAGTCTATTTCTTACGTATTGGGTGGGTCTCCCAGCCTATCTCCGTTTCTATTTCCAGGAAGTACATTCCACTGGGAAGTTTGCCCAGGTCTAGCTGGCCGTTTGGCTGTAGGTCTAGGTCTATTTCGACGAGACTGCCCAAGGCATTGCGTAGCCTCACCCTTCTAACCTCACGAGGGGAAGAGAGGGTAAGCAAACCATCATTGGGGTTGGGGTAGATGCTGGTATGTTGGCCAGATAGCTCCGAGTCGGGAAGGCCAGGGCGGGCCGAGGTCCCGCTTATGGTGATATCACAAGCATTGCCGTAGGGATACGTGCCGCCCCAGGTAGGCTGCACATATAGCTGTACACTGTAAGTGTTGCCGTTGTTGAATAAGGGCCAGTTCGCAGGAATCAGGTAAGGCTCCGTGGTATTGATGAGAAATATGCCATTTATTTCCCAAAAGTATTTATAGGCGCCATTCAAAGCATATACCCTCAAAGTGTCTGATAAGGCGGCTAGGGTACCGCTACATTGGTTTTGTAAGAGTTGCGTTTCAGGGCCAGTTATTTTCACACATTCAGGTCCGTACGGAAAGGTCGTGCCGTCATTGGTAGAAGAAACTGAAACGTGGTATTGGGTATTCATGACCAACTCATCTACGCTCCAAAGATTCAAAGAAGGTGTTGAAGTAGTAACCACTAGGGTATCCGTTGCACTCCGTAACCGGAAATGGTAGTTGTCTGTGCCGAGAAAGGGAGTGGCTTCTATCGTCATATCCTCCTTGGTCAGTCCACGGTTACAGTCCTCGTCCGTCAAGGATACCGGGGGAGTCCTGACGGTGCAGGTGGCACCGTAAATACTCGAAATACCTGCGCCTTGAGCCCTTACCCTCACAGTATATTCTGTGTCAGGTTTGAGATTATAAACCTTAGAAAAATCTAACTCAGGAGTAGGGCTATGCACAAAACCTGCGGTCCCTCCTTGCTCGATTCGGAACACATAATTTGTAGCCCCAGGAACGGCTAAGGCATCCACCTTCCAATCATACCGGGTGAGGGTGGTACCGCAGTCCTGTAGACTTAGTTGGGGTCTGGGAAATTCGGTGGTTACTTGAATGTTGTCTAAGTATAGCGTGTGGTTGGTCATATGATTACTGCGGTAATGCCCCAGTTTCAACAAGGTTTTGATCCAGCCATTGTTGTGGATGACATCCTCAAACTGGGTAGGAGCAATAAACTCGGTGGGCGTTTCATGGGCATGGCCCAGATCGCAGTAGTAGTTGGTAGATGGATTGCTATGAGGGGCGGGTTCGGTCCAATTCACGGTATCGTAAGCTACCAGAGGCTGACGGTTGAGCCAAATTTGGTAGTACCCGTAGTTGTTGGAAGTAGCATCTGTATTGTCTGACCAGCGCACTTTGATGACGAACTCATTCCATGCGCCTTTTTTAAAACCCTGATCCAGGAAAACCCGGCCAAACTTCTGACCAGAATTCAGAGCGTCGTACAAGGTCCATTGTAAATCAGGATCATCACAGGTCTCTCGGTATATGTCGTGCTGGTAATCCAGAGTCATGATCTTCCGATTGTCCACCTCAATGGAGTTGTCTTCAGCCAAAATGCGGCTACTGGCAAATTGTTGAAGGATGTGAAACGAGTTTCCAATGTTGTGCTCCTGGAAATAGCTATTGTCGGGTATGAACACCTGCCAGGAATAATAGTAGGTAGTTCCGTTATCGTTGTTCACGTTGAAGCTGATCTCTGACCGTGAGCGCGGTGCATAGGCCTCTTCGTAGTGGCTATTCGGATATACCGTTAGTTGCAGAGCACTCTGGTTGGGGGTGTTTGTCACGGGAGGGGTTACGATGTCCCAGGAAGTTCCTTGGTACCCCGTGCCATTCATCACGAAGGGAGGATAGGAGATGGGAGCATCAAAGGTCTCATGAAACGGAAACTGGATTTGGGCGTGTGCGAATCCAGTCAGGAGCAATAGAATGCTCAGCAGGGTGTATTGTTTTTTCATGTCATTAGGGGTTAAGTGATGACATGAATTTGCACGGTGAAAAAGGCCCTTTCCAAGTGTAAGGGGGCACATTCAGTAGTTTTGGGTAGTGAAATCAGGGGTGTTTGGTAGGGGTGGCAGATTAGGGAGACATCTGAGTCAAACAAACTAAATCTGATAATTGTAATAAGTTATAATACTTGTTTTGGGGTAACATTTCTGCTTTTCGGGTATATAAGAATCCCAGCGATCTGGCATGAAGCAACACCCGACCGACCCTAAATCCACTCAAAGTAAGGCAACCCCTGAGACACCGAAGCGTGTAGGCGAGGGGCTTACCCAAAAGATGCCTCCCGGAGCGGGAGCGGTACAGCAGCGTCGTATTCACACACTTGCCAACAATAGCACGCGCGTACAGCAGCTCAAAACCATGCAGCGCAAGGCGGATGCACATATGCTGGGGAGAACGGCCACTGATACCGTACAGCGAGTAGCTATCAATGATGATCCTGGGCTGGAAAAGGAGGCCGATACCATGGGTGCCAAGGCATTGTCTGCTGGTACTAGCTTAGCAAGATCTGCGGAAGCCCCTCCTTCAGAGGTCTCGGGCACGGCCAGCGTAGCCCAGAAACAGTCGCAATCCGTTCCGGATGCCGTGGGTAACTCCGTTGGTGGATCAAGTTCTTCTACTGGGCTTCCAGGGTCGCTTAAGTCTGGAATAGAATCGCTCTCTGGCCTAGCTATGGACGACGTGAGTGTGCACCACAATTCTGACAAGCCCGCCCAGCTACAAGCTCACGCCTACGCCCAGGGCACGGACATCCACCTGGCTCCTGGTCAGGAGCAGCATTTACCGCATGAGGCATGGCACGTAGTACAGCAAAAGCAGGGGAGGGTACAGCCTACTGTACAGCGTGTGGCGGCGGAGGAAATGAAGACCCAGTTTGGCTTTGATGACGTGGAAAACCGGGCAGGGCTGCGTGCTAAAATAGGAAAAGAGGCATTTGATCGGCTTAGAACTGCTACCGACGATGAACTGAATCCTCTGTATAGTTTCTTCAAGAACCAGCCCTTGCCCATCCAGCACGCCAACGGACAATGTGATTTGCTATTTCCCTATAGTGGAGAGCCTGGACGATTGGCGGTGGCCAAGTATGCTCTAATTAATACAAATTATACTCCGGATCAGGCCAGGCCCATCATCGATTATTTGTTGCCTCACCAAGCCAAGGGGGATGCTTCTTTGCAGCTAGCAAAGACGGTACTAAGCGAGCATGGGAATGACCCTGTAGCAGCCCAACTAGATTTGGACCAACTCAACCAAAAAATCAACAAGGGCAGCGGTAGAGAGAAATTTGAAAAAGACTACAAAGAAGCTACAGGGAAGGATCTGACTAAAACCCTGGTAAAGGGAGATGTAGATACTGGATTCAAGCGCGAAAAATACGCTTCCTTGGGTACTATCAATTACAAACCCGGCACCTCCAATCACACCAAGCAGGGAAATGCGGAACTTGCAAATAAGCAAAGGGAAGCTAAGATTGAAGATTGGGATAAGAAAGAGGAGGCTTTCCGAGTACTGGTTGAGCCGCTGGTGCTAGCAAAAGCGGGCAACGATGCCATTGATTGGTGCCTGGGACAGAGCCAGGAAAATCCGGAAAGGTTAAAGACTGTCACCACATTAATTAGGGCTTCCATCAGCCATGGGATTGCTTTTGATGCATTCATAGGGCTATTGGGTAGTGAAGAGCTTTGGCTTTGGGACGTACTGGGAGAAGTAACCGAGGAGCAAGTATCCGAGCTGCCTTCGCTTTTTCAAAAGGCCACCTTCCCTAAATTTAGGAGCATTTTCGACGATACCGGAAGCAAATTTATCCTTACCAAGGATCTACTAGGCTTAGTACTGGCAGACCAAGTAGGGCAGCTGGAAACCATAGCAAAGCAGTGGAAATCGGTCAATCTTCCTCACCTGAAGACCCTAATCACGGATTTTGGCCTTGAAGATGTTAAAAGTTTGAACAAGCAAGGCACTGATGATGAATTGATCCAGCTATTCATCACGGATGGATTGAGTGTAGCGGATACTAAAACACTGCTAACCAAGGTCAATGCCAAAGCCAATGTAGTGAGCTTCCTCAAAAAGGTCCCCAAGCCCGCACTTCTCGTCAGTTTGGAAAATCTAACGGGATCTAAGGAAGAACTAGAACGGATGGTAGGCCAAACAAGTAAGGATGGCACTACAACAGGTTTGGTAGAGGCTTCCGTGGGCGTAGCTGGAAACGCAGCGCAGGTGGCAGTAAGGGGAACACTCAATATGCGAGACAGCCCGAGTGGGAAAATTACGCCGTCAGGCGGCCCGCTAGACGGAGTAGAACAGAAATACGGTGATAATCGGAATAAACATACCCGATTAGGATTATATACAGTGGGGGATATTCAGGGCGCTGTGGGTCCAAAACTGCATAATGCAGACTATGGTAGTCAGCTAGGAAAGAATGCGACAGATAACTATGGGGCATTAGTAAAGGATGCAATAGAAAATGGCGCCCGCCAGTCTGATTCTGAATATAGACATACAGCAGGGTACGATGTGGGGGTAAACATACATAGCGGTCTCGCTACCAGGAATTACACAATATTCAAAGCCGACGTGTACGGTGGTTGGCATGTTTTTCCCAACTAAGGGCATTTGACCAATGAACAAAGAGCAATTAAGAGCAGAGCTACAATCCGGGGATGTCGGCCAAGCAGTGCCGGCCATGTCCCAACTATTGGATGCGCGCCAAGAGGAAGACCTGAATCCTGATGATATCATTTTGGCTTTGGAAACCATGACTCGGTTAGGCCAAGAGGCTCGGGTCCAGATGTTCCAGTCCTTTATGCTGTATGCGGCACGGTACCCCAGGGTATCTCTACCTGTGTTATTGCCCTTGATTGACAAGTCTCCACTTAGTGAGACCAGCCGCTTGTGCATAGCCACTGTACTGGAAATGATTCGGTATGTGCCCGGAACCGAAACATATCTGGATCGGTCCGTGCTGGTGGCTGGCCTTTTCAGAGCTTTAGCTGCTACCGCTGATCAAGGAACTGATAGAGCTTCGGTGGTGCTTAATGCCTTGCAAGCACTGTCGTTGGACTCTGTGGCCCCAGAGGAGGCCGAACAGCTAGTTCGTTTTCTGCTGGCAGCAGCTGAGGAAGCCCACCCCATACTTACCTCCCTCTTTATTGCTAAGGAACTGCTTCAGGCACACGGTCATGGTCATCGCTTAGCGGCCATCAAAGAGCGAGCCTTGTTGTTGCCTGCTGAACATCCATTACGCAAACTATAGGTGCCTGCAAGGGGGGAAGGGTTCATAAACAGCAACAGGTCTTCCTACATATCCCAGAGTTTTGATATATTGTAAGTTGATCAAAATGTGCAGATGCCAAAATATCTGCCATTGGGTTGCTAATCGATTACTCTTACAAACCTCAAAACACCCAAGTATGGAAAAAGAAATTAAGCTGAAAAACAACGGTTTTCCCCACCTGTTTCTGGGGCTTATCCTGACATTCTCACCGCTATCATTGATCGTTCTGCCGAAGTGGCCTTTCGGAGTGATCACCCTGGTATTGTGCCTTGCGGGGCTAATTTGGCTCATGGGCCTGTTCATCATTACCCTCAACCAAACCCGCGTGTTGATCTTCTTTGGTAAGTACAAGGGCACCGTGAAAACGGATGGGTTCTATTGGCTCAACCCCTTCTACACCAAGAAGCGGGTCTCGCTGCGGGGGCGTAACCTAGAGACGGAGATCATCAAGGTGAACGACGAGCAGGGCAACCCGGTTCTCATCAGTTCGGTGGTGGTATGGAAGATTGTAGATACTTACAAGGCCGTATTCGACATCGAAGCCTCAGTGATACGCGATCCTAGCTCAGGCGTGAAGAAGGAGAACTGGGAAGACTCCTACCAACGGTTCGTGAAAATACAGTCCGAGGCCGCCCTGCGGAACATCGCCCAGAAGTATCCCTACGATGACGTAGAGGAAGGTGCCGACCACATCACGCTGCGCTCGGGCGTTGAGAAGATCAACGAGGACTTGGAGGAGGAAATCCGCAACCGGGTGTCCATTGCGGGCATTGAGGTGCAGGAGGCCCGGATCTCCAACCTGAGCTACGCACCGGAGATTGCTGCCGTGATGCTGCAGCGGCAGCAGGCCCAGGCCATCATTACCGCCCGCAAGAAGATTGTTGAGGGCTCCGTGGGCATCGTAGAAATGGCCCTTCAGGCCTTGGAAGAGAAGGTGGAAATCTCCCAAGACCAAAAGGCGACCCTGGTAGGCAACCTGTTGGTAGTGCTCAGCTCAGAGGTCAATACCACTCCGGTCATTAATACGAATTGATGAATCATATCCCCTCCCAGATTTTCTGGGAGGTTTTTTTTAGCAATGCCACTGCACTTAGGTATTTAGGCCTTATCAAAAGCAGTGTGGAGATTGTCAAACAGCCTGTAGTTGATTTCCAGACGATCATTCCTTGGAGAGGAACTTTTTTCATCTACCAACCCAGTCGAAGATAAGGAACCACCCTAGAAAGTAGCACAATTCATCCTTTGCTAGGCTTGACTCAACCCCCTTTCCTCTTCGAATTCGTTACCTTTAAGGAAACAGAAGAAGGATGATGACAAAAGCTCAAGTGATTGCGAGTCTTGAAAGCCTGCCCGACGAGGTTACCATTGACCAAGTTATTGATCAATTGTTGCTCATTCAAAAAGTAGAAGAAGGACGCAAGCAAGTAGCCAATGGAGAAGTAGTTTCCCATGAAGAAGTGAAGAAACAGTTGGGTAGATGATCAAATTGCATTGGACGAACCGTGCCGTTGACGATTTACATGCCCTTCGAGAATATTATGGAGAAGCCGCTCCCAGCTATAAAGAACGAATCACCGACCAAATCTTTGAAAAACTGGATCAGCTGCTTATTTACCCCCGCTCAGGTAGAATGGTTCCCGAATTTGAAAACCCTCGATGTCGGGAGTTTATCATCGGCCGCTACCGAATTATTCACGAACTCACCACCGAAACCCAAATCAACATTTTAGCTATTCATTCCAGTGCAATTCCTCTCGGTAAAATGTAGATGGGGAGTCAATATGGAAGCATAAAATTAATAAACCCGGCGGAAGACTGCGCTATAGTCTACAGCCCGGGGAATTGCGAAGCTAAGATTCAAAACTGTGCTTTGTTGCAAGACTTCCTCTCTTTTCTTCAAATCCGGTATCTTACAAGGTGCCGAATCGAAACCTAAATAAGCCACTACTACTCTTGGGGGCCATAGCCCTTTTGTTCCCTTACTTCCTGTGCGGGCAGTCCGCTCCGCAGTGGCAATTTGACCACTATGACGGCAGCGTAGGCCTGGCTCACGATTATGTGCTGTGCCTATACCAGGACAGCCGCCAAATCCTGTGGGCGGGTACCTACCGGGGGCTGCTAGCCTGGGATGGCTA
>DMST01000255.1:0-215 GCA_003454975.1 Cytophagales bacterium
CGGCCAGGTCTTCGACCTGCCACCGCTCGGCGGACGGGGTACTCTCTACGACAAGCACGGCACGGGTTGTGTGCTCTCGGCCGCGATTGCGGGCTGGGTAGCGCGTAATCCGGACGTAGGCTGGCAGAAGGCTTGTATTCGGGCTAAGGAGCAGGTGGAGCGGTATATGGCGAGCGATGAGGGACTGCTTGGTTTAGTTGTTAGTTATTAATTGT
>DMST01000255.1:252-10011 GCA_003454975.1 Cytophagales bacterium
TAATTGTTAGTTGTTAATTGTTACCGAGGACAGCTCGATTTGTTAATGGCTGCATTGACCTAGAAAGGATGATTCGATTTATTCGATTGGTTCGATTTACGATTGATTCGATTGGAACGGGATGGTTCAATGTAGGTGCGAAGCATGCTTCGCACGCCTTGATAAGGGATTATGAATAAAATCAAAACCCGCGTGAGGGATAGAGCCGTTGTTTGAGCTCCTTTTGCCTGATGGCTAAGATTCCCCGGACTTCGAGTCCCGGTTCCGTGAACCGCCTCAGTCACCGGGGAATGGACTCGAAGCCACCCGTATGAAGGAGCTCGAAACAATGCCTCCATCCCTGGCGCAAAGTACCACCCCAGCCTTGCTTACTACAGATATCTGGGGCTTCCCAAGTAGTCTAGTCTCTAGCAGAGAGCGCCGCGAAAGACCTAGCCAACATCCAATTAACCACGGATAGCTAACCACTAATAATCGCCGCCCACATACCCATACACCGCCACTACATGGCAGGCACTGCCCAGCAGCACCCAGCCATGAAAGATGGCGTGGTTGAAGGGAAGCTTGCGCCAGCTATAAAACAAGGCTCCAATGGTATAAGCCACCCCGCCAGCAATCAACCAATTGAGTCCCTCGGGGGCCAAAGCTTTGCCCAGGGAGCGGCCGGCAAAAATGATAATCCATCCCATCCCTACATATAATATGGTGCTCAGCCCTCGAAACCGACCAGTAAAAAACAGCTTGAGCACCGTGCCTCCCAGGGCACATCCCCACACTACCCAAAGCACAGTAGTCCCTAACGAACCGGCTAGGGTAACCAGCGAGAAAGGCGTGTAGGTACCGGCAATGAGTACATAAATCGCCACGTGGTCGAAGACCTTCAATCTCCGCCTACGTTGAGGGTCGGTGGCGCTGTGGTAGAGTGTTGAAGCGGTGTAGAGAATGATGAGACTCATGCCAAAGACCACAAAACCCACTATCGTTGGGGTATCGCCGAGGGTAGTCCCTCTATATATCAATAGGCCGAGGGCCAGGATGCTTAGTCCGGCTCCCACACCGTGGGTTAGGATATTCCAACGTTCCTCTTCGGGAGTATAGTCAGCCATAGGATTCCACAATAAGGGAACAAGGTAGGGTATTGGAACCGAATGCTGTTCTAGGATATTCCTATTCTACGTAAAACCTTCTCAGGACTGGTTATACCATCATTAGAAAAGGCCAGGAGAGTGAGGACAATGATACCATCCCCCTCTACCCCTCTGGAGATTTCGGTGCACAACGCCTGAAATCATTTGCCGATGGCCATGCCGGTTGTAACCAAAGAAGCCACCGCTAGATGGCAAGTAGACCAAAGCAGTGGCAGCATTTTTTATTCTGAATGTTCGAAGGCTTAAGGTTTGGGCTCCTGGTCTTCCCGATCAATCCAGGGATAGAAGCCGCCCTTGATAGCCTTCAGGTTTTGCAAAAGTTCCCAGTTGGGTAAAGAGTTGTTTTGCGATTTCATCATCATACTTGTTTGATTTAGCCTAAAGAAATACTTCATCGTTGTATGGTCAGACTGTATAGGGCTGTGTAGTGCAAAGCGTGCTTGGTAGTGAAAAATCTGCCCCCATCAACGACTATTTTTCCCCTTTACCATTCGGCCCACACCCTTTGCCATTCCTCCCATGGCTTGCTGTACACCCCAAATCACCGCCGATTGAACCCAAGGCAAGGTTTTTCTTCGGCACAGGAATATCAAACTGCGTGATTAGGGTATCGAATCCAAACTCGAAATCTCTATGGAACTCACGACTACCCTCTTTCTGATCTTACACATTGCGGCCGGATTCACGGCCTTGGGCACAGGCTTGTCGGCCATTATAGTTCGTAAGGGTAGCCGCCCGCACAACCGAAGCGGCTTGGTCTAGTTTTGGGCCATGGTCATGGTGGCCTTCAGCGCCTTTGTGCTCTCGGCTATCAAGAGCAATTCCTTTCTTTTTATGGTGGGTTTGTTCACTTTATACATGACCGTAACGGGGCGCCGTGCTTTGAAATTTAAAAAGCCTCAGCAAACCCATGCTCCTTTTGATTGGGTATTCTTGGGTGCTACTGCCTTGGGTGCAATTGTATTTCTATCCGTTCTATTGACCCGGGTACCGCTTAGTCACGGCATGATGCCCGTCATTATTACCTTCGGCGGCTTCCTCATAGCCATGTTGATAGGAGACGCCTCCTATTATGCCAACCTCCGGTCCAATGTACCTAAGAACTTTTGGCTACTACGACACATCACCCGCATGATGGGAGCCTACATTGCCACTACCACCGCCTTCATCGTTACGAACATCCAGTCCGACCCCGCGTGGATTGCTTGGCTAGCTCCTACGGTGGTGTTTTCTCCCCTTATTACCTACTATAAAAACAAGTACCGGGGCAAGAACAAGAAAAAGGCCCCCATGGTCCAGCCAGTATCTACACCCTAAGTCTGGGTTGTGTAGCCCAGGCTACCCTCATATTACCCTTTCGTAAGGAATGGACCAGTGGCTTGATTACAGAAAGGCTTGCCCTTAGCTTGCCCCGATGAACACCTGGAAACTCACATTGTTCCTGTCTTTGTTGGGCGGTGCGCTGCTCGCCCAGCCAGTCTCTTCGCCCGACCGAGTGCTCACCCGGATTGCCTTTGGCTCTTGTGCCGACGAAGACAAATCTCAGCCCCTGTTAGAAGTGGCTACCGCCTTGGAGCCCGAGGTCTTTGTGTACCTGGGTGACAACATATACGGTGATACTTACGATATGGCCGAGCTGCAAGCGAAGTACGATAAGCTGGCAGCTAAACTGGAATTTCAGGCTCTGAAACAGCAGGCTACCCTGCTAGCTGTATGGGACGACCACGATTTCGGCTGGAATGACAGCGGTCGGCATTATCCTAAGAAAAAAGAGAGCCGGGAAATTTTTCTGGACTTTTGGGAGGAACCTGCTAGCAGTGAGCGGCGCCAACACGAAGGCATCTACCATAGCGTTTATTTTGGCCCCGCAGGGCAGCGAGTGCAATTTATCCTGCTAGACACTCGCACTTTTCGGGACGACCTACTACCTAACGACAAATTGGGAGACCACAAAAATGACTACCGCCCCTACCCTACTGATCAGCGAGATAGTACCTTCTTGGGCGAAGAGCAATGGGAGTGGTTGCGCGATGAGTTGCGCCAGCCTGCCGACCTGCGCATTATTGCCTCCAGCAATCAGTTTAGCCACCAATACAACGGCTGGGAGAGCTGGACTAACGTTCCTCACGAACAACAGCGCATGGTAGAACTTATCCAGCTTACCAAAGCCGAAGGGGTAATCTTCCTGAGCGGTGATGTGCACTGGGGAGAAATCAGCAAACGCCCTGTACCCAACGGCTATCCACTCTATGATGTAACCAGTAGCGGTATTACCCAAAGCTGGCCCTCTGTAGAGCCCAACCAATACCGTGTAGGGGAAGTCATGCGGAAGAACAACGTGGGCCTCCTCACCATTGACTGGGAAGGAAAAACGCTAACGATGGAAATCTATAACAAAAAGCAGCAAGCTGTGGTAAGCCATACCACACCCTTTGCCGAGCTCACCTTTTCTAGAGAATAGCCATGGGAAGGCGTAAAGCCAATGGGAATGTATCCTTCCCCACGGCGGCATATGCAAAGCTGACAGTTTTCTAAACGGGAACTCCCCGGAAAAATGCCCGGTTTTAGTCATACCAGTTACCAAATCTTCAATAAAACAATAGGCGTTTGCAGCTACCTCAAAGTTTGGTTAGCTTCGTTGTATCCCTGCTATTGAGCATATGCCCCTATTTTTTGCAGAAATAAACCCCTAGACCCATCGAAGCTACAGTCCTTACCCAACTGTCTTTACGTGAGCAATACCTGAGAGTACGCCGCCAATCCGAATACCTTTGTGAACCCCTGGCCCCAGAGGATTTTGTAGTGCAGCCAGTGGTAGATGTGAGCCCTCCCAAATGGCACCTGGCCCACACCACTTGGTTTTTTGAGAACTTCATTGCTGCCCCCAACATTGAGGGGTACCAGCGTTTTCATCCGCAATACAACTTCTTGTTCAACTCCTACTACCAACACGTAGGCGAGCGCTGGCAACGACCGCAACGCGGAAATCTATCGCGCCCCACTACCCAGGAAATCATGGAGTACCGGGCATATGTAGACCAACACGTGGCTCGTTTCCTGGAAGATGAGTCCCGGGTATCTCAAGACCTGGCACAGGTGATTGTGCTGGGGCTGCATCATGAACAGCAGCACCAGGAACTGTTGGTCACAGACTTGAAGTACATTCTGGGGCACAACCCCTTATTCCCTGAATACCGTCCGGCGAAACCTCAGTCAGGCCCGGCAGCCGTGGCATCGGAGAACTATCTCAGAATGGAGGAAGGACTTTACGAGATCGGGTTTCAGGGTGAAGGCTTTCACTTCGACAACGAGAAAGGACACCACCGGGTGTTTCTGGAGCCCTACCAGATCCTGGATAGGCTGGTGACCAACCGGGAATATATGGAGTTCATTGAAGACGGAGGGTATGGACAATTTGCCCACTGGTTGAGTGAGGGCTGGGACTGGGTACAGCGCGAGGAGAGAGATGCTCCTCTATATTGGCATCAGGTAGACGGTGTTTGGCATCAGTATACCCTGAGCGGGTTTCGGCCAGTGGAGCCTGATGCTCCTGTAACCCACATTAGCTATTATGAGGCAGATGCATTTGCCGCCTGGAAGGACAAACGCCTCCCCACTGAGCAAGAATGGGAAGCTGCTGCCCGAAAATACAGCCCAGAAATCCCTGCTTCGGCTAACCTATGCCCAGCCGAATATTACCATACACGAGTTAGGCAGGGTCAGGACTACCAATTTTTTGGCGATGGTTGGGAGTGGACCCAAAGCGCCTATCTACCCTACCCGGGATTCCAAAAGGCACCCGGGGCCCTGGGCGAGTACAACGGCAAGTTTATGGTAAATCAGATGGTACTTCGCGGGGGGTCCTGCGCTACCCCAGAGAGCCATATTCGTCCTACTTATCGCAATTTTTTTCACCCACACCTTAGCTGGCAGTTTACCGCAATTCGGCTGGCAGAAAACCTATAAAAATGGACCAGATTCTGACGGCCAATGAAGTGTTTGCTCGTGATGTGAGCAATGGTCTTGAAAACAAACCCAAGTTTTTATCCTCTAAGTACTTTTATAACGAGCGGGGAGACCAGCTATTCCAAAAAATCATGGAGCTGGAGGAGTACTACCTCACCCGCGCAGAGTACGCCATTTTCGAACGGCACAAAGAGCATTTACACCAACTGGCCTCGCCCAACGGGGAGGCCTTCCGCCTGGTAGAATTTGGGGCCGGTGATGGATACAAAACCAAGGTTTTGCTGCGGCATCTAGTGGAACAGAAAGCGAATTTCACCTACCAGCCTATTGACATCTCCAGCCACGTGTTAGAAGAACTGGAAACTGCCTTGGACACCGAACTGCCCGGGTGCAGTGTAGACTCTGTTTGTGCCGACTATTTCGAAGCCATTGCGGAGATTAGCGCCCGGGATACCACCCGGAAAATGGTCTTCTTTTTGGGTAGCAATATTGGTAACTTCTACGATGAGCAAGCTCAGGATTTCCTCCGGCAGTTGCATAGTCATTTGCACTCCGGAGACCGGGTTTTGATCGGGTTTGACCAGCAGAAAGATCCTAAGCGTATTCTAGCCGCTTACAATGACCGGGAAGGAGTTACCCGTGAGTTTAATCTAAACTTACTGGACAGGATTAATGAAGAGCTGGGTGGCAATTTTGATCGGGAACAGTTCACCCATTGGCCTACCTATGATCCTCAAACCGGAGAGTGCAAAAGCTACCTACTTAGTAAAAAAGCTCAAGTAGTTTACCTGGAAGCCGTAGACCGTACTTTCCACTTCGATGCCTGGGAACCCATCTACATGGAGATGTCACGCAAATTCAACCGGCGCCAAATGGAACAGCTAGCGAAGGTCTGCGGTTTTAAAGTGCTCGAACACTTAACAGACCCCGCCGGAGATTTTGTGGATTCCGTTTGGGAGAGGCTTTAAACTAGAGCCTTTTTCCAATCATGATTAAGAAAGTTGGCAACCTCGTCCAAAGTATCAAAGGAGTAAACCCCTAGCTTGGAGACGAGTTTTGCCACTTGCCGTAAAGATTTCATTTGGTGAGCGGTAAAAACGGCATCACCATCCTGTTCCAAAAAAGTAAATATGGTTCGTTGAGGGTTTTTATGGGCATCATCTACTAGTTCCGCAACAGAATAAAAGCCCTCCATTTTTGGCGTAAGCACATAAAGGAGGTATTCATCCTTGTGCCGATGTTCCAATTCCAGGTGCATGGCTTCCTCGTTCCAGTCTTCTACTACAGGGTTGAAGTAATTGATCTGCAACAAGGGAATTAATTGATTGCGCCATTCAGAACCCGCAACGGTGCCACCTAAGAAAACTGTTGGTAAAGAATTGTTCATATAACACGTATTTTTAGGTATGCAAAATAGCCAATTCAACCGGCATTCATCGGTAAACCCGATTTAGGATCTGAAAATCATAAAAAATAAGGAGACTCTATTTGGGAATCGAAAAATAGAGCACTACTTTTGTCATCCTTTTCGGAGGCACCTGCGCATGTGGTGAAACCGGTAGACACGCCATCTTGAGGGGGTGGTGCTCTTACGAGCGTGGAGGTTCGAATCCTCTCATGCGCACTCCTCAATCACGCAAAATCGTTGCGTGCCTCATATTGAAAAAATATTTTGACATCCTGCGCATGTGGCGGAATTGGTAGACGCGCTGTCTTCAGGCGGCAGTGCCTTCGGGCGTGGAGGTTCGACTCCTCTCATGCGCACTTAACCCCCTTAACCTTCGGTTTTGGGGGTTTTTGCGTTTTTAATATAGCTCTTACTATGGGATGATACCCAAGGATGAACTATCTCATTGGGGCCACGCGTGGCATCCTACCCGTTCAGAGTACACTTATTAAAACTTACTGAGGATTGGCAGGGTAATGAAGACTGAATGCAGGCCCTACCTTTGGAATTTCTTGGAATGCTACTTTGACAGCATCTTTTCTTTCTCCTTATACAGCTGCCACCAAGGGGTCCCCGGCGAATTATGATGCTCATAGTGGTACCCAAAGAAGTAACAGGAGATAAACGCCCACAGGTGATTTTTACCCTGCGATCGGCTTTTATGCTTGTTTCCCGCTTCGTGCTCACCACGATGTGGCAGGAAGGTGCCAAAATAAAACAACTGAAAGGTGGCGATAAGCGAAGGAACGATCCAGTAGAAAATCAGATTCATACGATCTACTCCTCCTACCCGCTTGAGCAATTCGTAAGTCACACCCATAGCCACTATCTGCCAAAGCGAAACGTATTGCTTAGCGAAGCTGAAATACCACGCAAAGAACGTAGGATTGCCACGGTGAAAGTCAGGATCTTCCTCAGTAGCCACAAAACGGTGATGCTCGTGGTGCTTAGGAAATAGTTTTGGGTACCAATTGAAAGCGAATAGGATGGCAGAAAAAAAACCCAATGCCTTATTCAGTTGCTTCTGCTTGGGAGCCACCACGCCGTGCATAGCATCATGTGCCGTAATGAATAACCCTGTATAGAGGTGGGCCATCACAAACACAGCCAAGTAAGTCCACGGATGGCGATAATTGATCTCCCAACCAAACTGAAAGACGAGGACCACAAACCACAAGGCAATAATCACGAGCGCAACGAGCACTCCCAGATTCTTCCGAAGCATTTGCATACCTACAAAGGTAGAGGAAAATTACAGGGCGAGTAGCCGGTCGCGCACACTCTCCATAAGCCACATGGGCGTAGAAGTAGCTCCGCAAATACCCACGCTCATCCCAGGACGAAGCCAGTTTTGATCTAGCTGTTCAGGACTGCTAATAAAGTGAGTATTGGGGTTGCGCTCCTTGCATACATTATACAGCACCCGGCCATTGCTACTCTTGGTACCTGACACAAAAATGATCACATCGAATTTGCCGGCGAAATCGCGCAACTCAATATCCCGATTGGAGACCTGCCTACAAATGGTATCGTTGCTATTTACTTGAATGCCCGCATCCTCCAAAGTAGCCTTGATCTGATAAAACTTGTCAGTACTTTTAGTCGTCTGGCTGTACAAAGTCAGACTGCGGGGCAAGGTATCAATATCGAGTTCATTCAAATCTTGGAAAACCACCGCCTCATTATTGGTCTGGCCCAACAAGCCAATCACCTCGGCATGTCCATGCTTCCCGTAGATGTATATCTTCTCATTCTTATCGAAACTGTTCTTAATACGATTTTGCAGCTTTAACACCACCGGACAGGAAGCATCAATCAGTATGAGATTGTTTTTGACGGCTAGTTCGTAAGTAGAGGGCGGTTCTCCATGAGCACGGATCAGCACCTTACTATCCCGGATAGCCTTCAGATCCTCGTGATTGATAATTTTCAACCCCTTAGCTTCCAAGCGCTTTACCTCCTCATCGTTATGAACAATATCACCCAGACAATACAGGGAGCCATCTTCTTCCAGGATTTCTTCAGCCATCTCGATGGCATATACCACACCAAAACAGAAACCTGAATTTGAGTCGATTTCTACGGAAAGCCGCATCCCCTTGGGCACTACAGTAGCGAAAGGCGCTACCGGAAGAGTATCCGTGCTGTTCATCATGGCAAGCTCATTTGCGTTTGTGACATTATAATCCATAATGGCAGCAATTGTTTCGTGTTTGGACTAACTTCGTTAAGGTCTACTTTAACTTAAATGGCATTCAATCGGTGGCGCGCCACTGATTTCAACAATAACCACATTTTTCTACCGTCAGGTATCCGGATCCGATGATCCTGAATCATCTTCACGGGCAACCCTTTGATCTTCTGAAACAACTTCAGGTAGTAGATATAGGCTAAATAAACACCTTGTCTTGCCCCAAGAGGCAGATTCTTAATCCCTTCCAGAGCCGCATCAAAATCCTCTTGAATATCTTGCTCAATGGCTCGCTTATCCGAACTAGTAAACTGCGAGAAATCCACTCCAGGGAAATACACTCGACCCCTATCCTGATAGTCACTCTTTACATCCCTAAGGAAATTCACCTTTTGAAATGCCGAACCCAACCGCCGAGCAGGTTCACGTAGCCGCTGATATTCAGCCTCATCTCCTTCACAAAATACCCGCAAGCACATGAGACCAACTACCTCAGCAGAGCCGTAGATGTACTCTTCATAGCCATGTTGGTTATACACGGTTTCAGTGAGATCCATCTCCATTGAGCGCAAGAAAGCATCAATGAGCTCTCGCTCAATCTTGTATTCGTTCACTACCCGCTGAAAGGCATGCAATACCGGATTGAAGCTAATCCCTTCCTCAATAGACTTGTATGTATCTTTGGTGAATTCCTCTAGCAATCTTGCCTTATCGAACCCGTGGAAGGTGTCCACAATTTCGTCTGCATAGCGCACAAACCCATAAATGGCATATATGGGGTAGTGATACTTTTTGGCAAGCGTTTTAATGCCAAGCGTAAACGACGTACTATAACGTTGCGTTATCAGCTTTGCACACTCAAACGTGGTTTGGTGATAAAGGGCCTCCATATAGAAAAAAAGTGCTGTCTTAATTAACTGCCACAGGGGCAAAAAGTTTGTGTTCCTTGGCTACCTCATCGGCAATTACCTGACCGGAAATCAACGACGGGGGTACCCCGGGGCCAG
>DMST01000255.1:10039-17823 GCA_003454975.1 Cytophagales bacterium
CAGGAACGGTTAGCTGCCCTGTATAATACAAGTTACTAACTTTTTTATTCTTAAGCCCAGGCTTCAAAATCGCAGTCTGGCGCAATGTATTTGCCAAGCCATACGCATTGCCTTTAAAGGCATGATAATCTCCAATGAAATCGCGATGAGCATAGCTCCTTTTGTATACTACATGCTCACGGATAGACTGCCCGGTCAAATGCTCAAGCCGATCCATAATCACGTTATAGTATTGCTCACGAATTTCCTCAGTATCCTCCAATCCTGGGGCTACTGGCATGAGCAGAAACACATTCTCATGTCCTTCAGGCGCCGCCGTAGGATCTGTCTTAGAAGTCACCGATACGTAGAACAATGGCTCGGTAGGCCACTTAGGATCGGTGTATATCTCATGGGCGTGAGGCCCAAAGTCCTTATCAAAGAACAGGTTGTGATGCAGCAGATTGTCCAGCTTCTTGTTCACACCCAAGTAAAAGAGCAACGAACCTGGCGCCATAGTACGGTTATCCCAATACTTCTCGCTGTAGTTCCGGTACTTAGGATCTAGTAGCTGCGCATCTACATGATGATAATCCGCTCCAGCCACCACAATATCCGCTTCAAAAGTACCTTTGGCGGTGTGCACACGTTTTGCTACTCCCCCATCTACTTCGATATGATTAACCTCAGCATCCAGCACCAGCTCCACTCCTTGTTCCTTTGCTAAGTCTACCATGGCCTCCACTATCTTGAACATCCCCCCTTCCGGATACCAAGTACCCAAACTCATATCGGCATAGTTCATTAAGCTGTATAGTGCAGGCGTATTCTGCGGAATAGCTCCTAAAAAGAGAATGGGAAACTCTACGAGCTGCAGCAACTTCTCATTGGAGAAATATTTTCTCACGTGCTTGTAGAAGGACTGGAACACGTCCATCCGCACCATATCAAACAGCAGCTTAGGATTGGTAAACTCAAGTACAGACCGACTAGGCTTGTACACAAGGTTGTTGATACCTACCTCATATTTGTAAGCAGACTGCTCCAAAAAAGCATCCAGCTGTTTGCCACTACCCGCTTCGTAAGATTCAAACAACTCACGCAGCTCGTCCATAGAAGCCGGGATGTCCATGTTATCATTCTCCCCAAATACCACCCTGTAAGAAGGATCTAGACGAATGAGGTTGAAGTAATCGCTTACAGACTTCCCAAAACGCTGAAAATACTGCTCGAACACGTCGGGCATCCAATACCAACTAGGCCCCATATCGAACACAAAGCCACTGTCCGTATGAAACCGTCGCGCGCGACCACCCGGCACGCTATTTTTCTCTACCAGGGTTACGTTATAACCCAATTGGGCCAGGCTTGTAGCGGCCGAAAGCCCCGCAAAACCTGACCCAATTACTACTACCCGAAGTGAATTATCCATGCTAGCCTTTAGAATTTGTGTGCATACGTCTTCAGTACGCGCTTCAACTCCTTGCGAGCAATATGGATGCGGTTTTTAACAGTTCCAATGGGGATTTGCAATTTGTCAGCTATCTCGTGGTATTTGAATCCCCGGAAATGCATCATGAACGGAGTCTTGTAGGCATCATCCAATTTGTCGATGGCCGCGTGAATATCCTTCAGCGCAAATGATTCATATGCGTTGTTTTCGGTAGCATTCTCCGAAGAATTAATGTAGTGCAGGTTCTCAGTATTGTCGATGAACGTATTCCGGCGAACCATGCGCTGATAATTCGTAATGAAGGTATTCTTCATGATGGTATAAAGCCATGCCTTCAGGTTAGTACCCTCTGCAAACTTGTCACGATTGGTGAAGGCCTTCAACATGGTTTCCTGGAGCAAGTCATTTGCTTCCTCCAAATCCTTGGTCAGTTTCAGTGCGAAAGGCTTGAGCGACTTAGACATCTCATCAAGCGTATAACTAAATTCGAGTGCAGTCATAGGAGTAACCGTTTAGGAGCTTTGTTTAATCAAATGTATATAGCCTTAAACAGAATGTCAATGGTCTGTTTAATAAAATATCTATCCAGTTAAACATTTTTTAGGAGCGGTAGCTACGGCAACTAATCTTCCCAACCTGATAAATAGCCCCATACGTTCAAAAAAGGCGCTTTTTACCTTATTTAGATGTATATACACCTACTGTTCAAACGTAATAAGCCACTGCGGATATTTTTTTTGTTAAACAAAACTATTTCCTAAGAATCGGCACCGTTGAGAACGAATCTAACAAAAGTAAACAGCCCTTAAACAAAACAAACAAGCCCAATTTTGGACTGATTTAAAGATGAAAATTCTGATTTTGGAACAAATAGACTGATTACGGCATCAAATCATTCCTCCTTGGCCGAGATACCTCCGTTGACTCCAAAGGAAAGCATCAATCATGCATATACAGAATACCTGTTGACGAAGAGGGCAAGGGACAGCCCATTTAGTACACTAGAGAATTCAGCAATAAACTCTTACCATTCCAAGTAGGAAGAAGCCTTGAAGGCATATCATCAGGTTGTCAGGCATTCCCTATGCCAGTGATAAGACTTCAGCTAGAGGAGTCTATTGTAGCCGAATATGAATTAATTATCGGCAAGCAGCTTTCCGGTTTATCTAAAGTTCAACAAGACTCGCTAATAAGGAACGGGCAATTCCTGCTGGCCTGTGGGTATCTAAGGCACAAAAATCAGCATCACCCAATGAAGTCTAGGCTGTTTCATAAGCCTATAAACAGCTCGGAATTCAAATAAGCCCTTCGAGTTGGAAAAGCAGCCTTAGCTTCGTGACCTAAGCTCACAGGTCATCCGGGCTTTAGAGCCCATCACTCCTCTAGACCACCAGCTAATACAGACCTTTAGTCAGATGCTTTACCCACTCGCTAAAGTTGTACCGATATACCATTGGGAGGCAACTGAGGACCTATGGAGTAAAGGCTAACGGGAAGCCACACCCCGTTTTTTATTCTAGAAAGGGCAAGGCAAGTCCACTATCTCAAAAAGTAGAACCGCCTAAAATCAAAAAAAACAGTCCAACATTGGACTGTTTTAAACAAAAAAGTATATTATTGTTATTATTAAGCTAACTCTGACTTTTGATCTTCCACAAACTCAATTAAGTCTTCAAGTTTATTGAAAATGGAAGTGTTTTCGGCTACCGCTAGGTCCTGACCAATCACTTGATACCCTGAGAGCAGTATCTGGCTATCAGGAAAAGAGCTTCCCAACCTATCTACATACTGTTGCACCTGATCTTGACCAGGGGAAGTAGTAATGATAGTTAGAATATAGTCTGGTTTGTGGTAATTATAGACATGTTCCAAATCCTCGAAGGGTAAGTTCTGACCTAAATAGATCACTTTACCACCGCGGGAGCGGATTACATAATTGGAGAACAGCAAACTTAATTCGTGCAACTCTCCGGCCGGAAGGTACAACAAATACTTCTTGGAGTTTTCGCTAGTAGCCACAAACTGGCCATCGATAGCAACCACTAACTTCTGCCGTACCAGATTGGAGATAAAGTGTTCCTGGGCTGGATTAATAGCCCCGGTTTGCCACAAGATGCCAATCTTACTCAAGAAAGGATAGATCACATTGATCATCGTTTTCTCGAAACCAAGTTGAAGAATATTGGTGGCCACAATCTTCTCAAATCTATCTTCGTCAAGATCTACCATGGCCAATACCATAGCATGAATCTGGTCCTGATACCTCAAATTCTTCTCGGTAAGACGCAACACCTCTTCGTGCATCTCTTCCAATGACAGCTGGGCGATCTTCGAGATTTTGTACCCGTTCTCCTTGAGCAAACTTACATTTAGCACCAACTTCAAGTCCTCATCGTCATAGTAGCGAATATTGGTCTCGGTCCGTTTAGGCTCAATGAAGTTGTACCTTTGCTCCCAGATGCGCAGGGTATGGGCTTTAATTCCCGATAAATGCTCTAAATCCTTGATTGAATAAGTACTCACGATTCCTTCCCTTTACGCATTATCGTTCTTAAAATATTTTTTTGGCACCATCAGTAAACCAAAACAAACCGATCCGTCTTTGAATCGGCTTTTGTGATGATCAGCATGGGCCTTTGTTATCCCTTTCAGATACCGATTTTTGGATCGCTTCAGCCATTTGATCCGCCGGTGGATGAGCACATCGTGCAACACGAAGTAGGCCAAGCCGTAGGTGGCAATACCTGCTCCAAACCAAAATCTACCGTCGAACCCAGATGCGGCTCCCAATATGATGAGGACCGTAGCTGATCCTCCAAAAATCAGAGTGAATACATCATTCCATTCAAAATACCCTTTGGTGTGCACGTGATGCG
The DNA here is from genome assembly GCA_003454975.1 of Cytophagales bacterium. Lineage (GTDB taxonomy): Bacteria > Bacteroidota > Bacteroidia > Cytophagales > Cyclobacteriaceae > DMST01. The sequence goes on from DMST01000255.1 coordinate 14,348, forward strand.
TCTTGTGAATCGACCACAACACTCCGTGCATGATGTATTTGTGAAACGCCCATGAGAAGACCTCCATAAATACGATTCCACTAAGTAGTATTAGAATTTGCATAACTACAGGGCTAACCCGTTGATAGAATAATTGTTTATATAACCTTTGCTAATAATAGACATAAGGTAAAGAAAGTCGCCTGAATAATGAAAAAATGTGCTGCGATGGGGTGATCTTTTTTAAACGGAAGCAGAAAGAACCCCCACTGGATTACCCAAGCGGTACCGAACCAGCCTAAATAATTGGACAAGGGCGGAGTCCCCTCGGCCCAAGACCAAAAGTCGTAGCGAATGGCTACGGGCTCAATCAGCACATCCAACCCTACCATGAGCAGGGCAGCCAACGTGACCTTAATTATATTGGGCACCTTGAGCCGGTTAGCCAGGAAACCACACACGTATGCCAGCAAGAGCCAGTTGAGAGCAATGGTGAGAGGCACCGCAAAGAGTTTTATTCCCAAGGTTTTACCGTACACATAATCACCGAAGGGAAATCCTGTGGCAACACCGAGCACCTCCATGGCGTACCCAAGACCAGCCGCCAGTGCTGCGAATACCCAAAAGCTTTGGCTACGCTCCGGCTGAAAATATATCAATAGAAAGGCCGTGAAGAGTAGATTGAAAGGGGTAAGAAACTGGAACAAATCACGGCTAGCAGAAAAAGACAGGCCTAGCGAACCTGCGATGTACATCGCCCAAGTAAGCTGTTTGATAAAAGTTACCAACGAAATGGTTCGGTTCCCGATGGTGATCGTCTTAGAATAAGTTGTCATCAGATCAATCCTGTTTCCGCTACAACCCAACCCGCTTAAAAATGTTATTTTTGGCCGCAAACTTACTATCGGCATCGATTTTTAAAAACCACCCTGATGATTCTGTACAACGTAACTGTGAGTGTTGATCGCGATATTGAACAAGAATGGCTTGCCTGGATGAGGTCTAACCACATCCTGGACGTGATCAATACCGGCATGTTTCAAACGGCCAAGGTGTATAAGCTTTTGAATGTTCAGGACGAGGGCGCGACCTATGCAGTGCAGTACTTTACGGATAGCCTGGAAAAAATCGAGATTTACCAACGCGACTATGCCAAGGCACTACAAGCTGAGGTAACCGAACGCTACCGTGACAAATTTGTAGCCTTCCGCACCCTGATGGAAGAAGTTTAGCCGGGATAGGCCTGTAACTGCTCGTAGGTCAACCTGCAGTTGATCCAGGTAGAGTCCAGCTCTGCACCTAATACATCGCGGTAAAAGCCAATGGCCGGTTCGTTCCAGTCCAGCACTTGCCATTGGAGCCGCTTGGCATTGATTCGTTTCGCGTGCATGGCTACAGCATCAAATAGAGCCTTGCCTAGCCCTTTGCCACGCATGGACTCCTGCACTACCAAGTCTTCCAGATATAAGCACGTCCCTTTCCAGGTGGAATAGCTATAGAAGTATAGAGCGAGACCTACGATACCTTGTTCGGCATTTTCGGCCACGAAAAAGGCAAAGCGCGGCTGGTCGCCGAAACCTTCCTCCTCCATCAACGCTACCGTGTTATCTACCTCATCCGGAGCCTTCTCATAGTCGGCCAACTCCTGAATAAGCGAAAGAGCCGCCGGTAAATCTTCCTTGCGGCCCTCTCGAATAGTAAATCCTACTGCCATAGATTAATTGATCATGGAGAAGCCGGTATAAGGCACCAGCACTTCGGGCACTCGGATTCCCTCAGGAGTTTGGTTGTTTTCCAAGATGGAAGCCAAAATACGCGGCAAGGCGAGTGCGCTACCGTTCAAAGTATGCAGTAACTCTGTTTTCTTATCACCTACCCGATGGCGTAACTTGAGACGGTTTGACTGATAGGTCTCAAAGTTGGAAACCGAACTTACCTCCAACCAGCGCTCTTGCGCCGTAGAATACACTTCCATATCGTACGTAAGCGCAGAGGTAAAACCAATGTCACCGCCACAAAGACGTAACACGCGGTAGGGTAATTCTAGTTTTTGAAGTAGACCTTCCACATGGGCGCACATTTCCTCCAAGGCCTGGTAAGATTCCTCGGGTTTGCGCACCTGCACAATCTCCACCTTATCAAATTGATGCAGACGGTTGAGCCCACGTACGTGTGCACCCCATGAGCCTGCCTCCCGACGGAAACAAGGGGTAAAGCCTACGTTTTTTATGGGCAAAGCAGTACCGTCCACTATTACGTCCCGATACAGGTTAGTAATAGGCACCTCTGCCGTGGGTATTAGAAATAACTTCTCATCTACCAGTTCGTACATCTGACCTTCCTTATCAGGCAGCTGTCCAGTACCGTACCCCGAGGCCTCATTCACTACGTGTGGCGGCTGCACTTCGGCGTAGCCTGCTTCAGTGGCCTGGTCAAGAAAAAAATTGACCAAAGCCCGTTGCATCCGCGCGCCCTTACCTTTATAAACAGGGAATCCCGCACCGGTGATTTTCACCCCCAGTTCGAAATCGATGATGTCGTATTCCTTAATTAAATCCCAGTGAGGCTTGGCACCTTCGTGCAAGGTGGGAGGTGTGCCGTGCGCACGCACCTCTTCGTTGTCATCTGCCGTGAAACCCGCTGGCACACTGGGGTGTAGTTTATTGGGTATAGTGTACAGCAGATCTTGCAACTCATGCTCTACCGAGCTAAACTTCTCCCCTAGCTCCTTGGACTGCTCCTTAAGTTCGCCTGTTTTGGCTTTTGCAGCATTGGCTTCGTCTTTTTTGCCTGACTTGAAAAGCATGCCAATTTCTTTGGAGAGTTTGTTGCTCTCTGCTTTTATGCTGTCTAGTTGAAACTGGGTTTCTCGCCGCTCTTTGTCAAGGGCGAGTACACGATCCAGCGTTTCGGCGGGGTTGGGAAAACCACGCTTTTCCAGGGACTCTAAAATGGCCTGTTTTTCTTCCTGGATATGAGCTACTTGTAACATACAACCGAAGGTTTGCGGTAGGCGAAAAATTCGACCCAAACCGGGCCGTTTTCTGGCCGCCAAAGTTACATGCTATCCGGGGAATGCCATCTGTTGGGAATTAATTTTTAGCCACTCTTGTTATTTGGATTGTCTTCTCATAATATTGCAACATCTAACAAGCGAAGGGAATCCTCCCGTTTCGCTCCCTCAGATTAGTACAGACTTTTTATTACAACCCTTTCCAAGTCAAAAATCATCTCTATTGCCCGTCCGGGTAATTTCCATTAGGTCATTTATATGTATACAATTGAAGAGTTAAACCTCCGGCTCTTATCCGAACTAAAGGATATTGCGGAGGAGTTAGGCGTAAAGAATTACAAGCGGCTATCTAAAAAAGATTTGATCTACAAGATCCTAGATCAGCAGGCCATATTGCCTGAAAACGAACTACCTAAGAAACGCGGTGTGATGTCTAACGACGGACCTGCGGCTAAAGAAAAGGAAAAGGCCTCCGAGGAGGCGC
>DMST01000255.1:17926-23306 GCA_003454975.1 Cytophagales bacterium
GAAGCTCCTAAAGAAGAAGCCGCGGCAGAAGAAAAGGAAAAGCCCGCCCGCAAGAAACCAGCCCGTACCAAGAAGGCTGCCGAACCCAAAGAGGCTAAGGAGGCCAAAGAAACAAAAACCGCCAAGGAGCCAAAAGAAGCCAAAGAGGAACCGGTAGCAGCCGAATCTGCTCCTGAACCTAAGGCCGAAGAAACCAAACCTGAAGAAAAAGAGCCCGCCGAAAAGGGTGGAATGAAGGCAGCCGAGGCTTTTCTTTCTACCATCGACTTTACGGGTGAAGGTGGAGCTAGTACACCGGCTGATACTCCTGAAAACAAACCTGCCCCTGCTAAACCTGCAGAACCTCGCAAGAGAGAAGGTCAGCAAGATCGGGGGGACCGGGACCGTGGCTCCAGATCTCAAGGGGATAACGGTGGCCGAGACCAAGGGCCTCGCGATCAGCGCGACCGCGACGGCGGCGGAAGACGCCAAAACTATCGCGATCAGAACCAAGGACAGGGCTCTAATTACTCGCGAAACATCAAAGAGTTTGACGGCCTGGTAACCACCGAGGGTGTGTTGGAAGTAATGCAAGACGGCTACGGCTTCCTGCGTTCTTCAGACTATAATTACTTGGCCAGCCCCGATGACATTTATGTATCGCCATCACAGATTAAGCTGTTCGGCTTGAAAGTGGGTGATACGGTACGCGGTACTATTCGTCCTCCTAAAGAAGGTGAGAAATACTTTGCCCTTCTGAAAGTGGATACGGTAAACGGCAAAACTACCGACGAGATTCGCGATCGGGTAGCTTTCGAGTACCTAACGCCTCTGTTCCCAGACGAGCAAATCAAACTTTCTAACCGCCCCGACCACTACTCTACAAGGATTCTAGACTTGTTCTCCCCCATAGGAAAAGGGCAGCGGGGTATGATTGTGGCCCAGCCTAAAACGGGTAAAACGGTACTGCTGAAGCAAGTAGCCAACGCCATTGCCGAAAACCACCCGGAGTGCTATCTCATCATCTTGCTGATCGATGAACGCCCTGAAGAGGTAACCGACATGGCCCGCAGCGTGAAAGCGGAAGTGATCAGTTCTACCTTTGATGAGCAGGCTGACCGCCACGTGAAGGTTTCCAGCATTGTGCTAGAGAAAGCCAAGCGGATGGTAGAGTGTGGCCACGATGTGGTGATCTTACTTGATTCCATCACGCGTTTGGCACGTGCCTATAACACCGTAGTACCTTCATCCGGTAAGATCCTCTCTGGCGGTGTGGACGCCAACGCCCTACACAAGCCTAAGCGGTTCTTCGGAGCAGCCCGGAACGTAGAAAACGGCGGTTCGCTTACCATCCTGGCAACGGCTCTGATTGAGACCGGCTCTAAGATGGATGAAGTGATCTTTGAGGAATTCAAGGGAACGGGCAACATGGAGTTGCAGCTGGATCGCAAACTATCCAACAAGCGGGTATACCCTGCCATCGACGTACCAGCATCGGGTACGCGTCGCGAAGACCTGTTGATGGACAAAGAGGAGTTGGCACGCGTTTGGATTTTGCGCAAGTTCATGTCCGACATGAACTCGCAGGAGGCCATGGAGTTCTTACTATCAAGAATGAAAGGCACCCGCGACAATTCAGAGTTCTTGCTCTCCATGAACGGATAAGCGAACAAACGCTTAAGAATAGGAAGAGGCTGTCTCAAAAGTGGACAGCCTCTTTAATTCTACCTAAATAGCGGGTCATCTAACCCCCGAAGTTTCCTTGATGCCTTCAGTTGAAGTAAATCCTTCTTACCCTTGCTTTTATAAGAAAAAGGATGCTCTTCTCCTTCCCTATCTTTATCGTACCTCTTTCCGTAAAGCCTTTGGATAGCTAGAATTGCTATATCCAAGTGCTTTTTTGTTGCCTCCTGATAAAAGCTCTGGGCCATATCACGCATCTTAATTTCTCCATGCAATGGCCGATCAGAAACGCATAAAAAAGCGGCATAGGGTATCCGGTAACGATATCCGTTGGCTGCGATGGTAGCTGACTCCATATCAATAGCCACTGCTCGACTTAATTCGAACCGTTCCAGCATCTTGTTATAATCATCCAGTTCCCAGTTCCTATCATCTGTAGAAAACACAGTTCCAATTCTTAATTCTGTCTGCCTCCTTAACAACTCACTTTTGGCTGGATTTTCAGATTGTGGCTTATCTGTATTATAGTAGTGCTTAATAGACTCCTTAAAGTGGTGTTGTAGCTCCTCTATGTTTGGTATTGGAACCCACGTTGGCAAAACATGATCCAGCACATGATCGTCACGAACATATGCCTGGGCCAATATATATTGCCCTAATTGTTGACGAAATCTAATCCCTCCACAATGACCTACCATAATCCAACAGTTTGGTCGAAGCACAGCCAAATGATCCGTTATGTTTTTGGCATTACTTGGGCCAACACCGATATTAATTAAGGTAATCCCTGGAGCATCTGAATTTTTAGGTTTGAAATGATAAGCAGGCATTTGAGCCCCCTGATTAGCTTTCTCTTCGTTTGTTAACTCTTGTCCTCGATGTTTAATGATAGGCCCTCCGTTACTCGGCAAAATTAACTGATCCTCTTCATGCTCTAAGTCTCCACTAGGGCTACGCAAAGCCCATTCAATGAACTTTTCCACATACTTCTGATAGTTTGTGAAAAGCACATTAGGTTGAAAATATTTAGGCTCGGTTAATGTATAATGTTGGAGGCGGTGCAAAGAATAATCCGTCCTCAGTGCATCAAAAAAAGACAATTGTTGGAGTGCCCTATGCTGCCTGTTCGGGTTAATAGTCTGCTCCTCCTGTAGAGAGGCTGGACTTGTCATATCATCAAACCAAATGGTTCGGGCTGGATTATGCAGGTCTTCACTCGAAATTGATAGGATCGGTCTATTATAGAGAAGTTCATGCCTTCTGACTTTAGCATCGACATATTTATCATCTATATCGGAAAGATTAGGAAGATAGAATGATTTAGAGAATTTAGGTTTGTAATTTTTTCCCTGAATACTCCATAACTTTTCCCAAGCCTGTTTAAATCTAGGATCTTGTATATTGACTGCAAATGTTAGAGGTATAGGAGTTTGACTGGGCCCAACTATGTATCCTAACTTAGGATTATCACTATTCTCTGTAGCTTCAATAACCTTATTTAACTCTTCCCGAAAGTAATCCTCCTGAACATGTGGTTGAGTGACCGTCAACCAATAATCATTGTTGGCTAGGAGAACCACCTCAGACCATATATTTCCTGCTCCATGAATATCCATTGCAGGCTGAATAGCTATGTAAGGATATGTAATTTTTAGGCTTTCTTCTTTTCGTTTTTGCTCAAAAAAGGTCAAGACTCCTTTTTCTTTCGCCTGGCTATAATCTCTGAGAAACTCTTCAAATAAGTTTTGCATTTGGATTATACTCGCCTGGTATAAGTCCTTAACTGTTCGCCATAGGGATTCAAAATCAAAATGGGTGTTTGTGATTTCCATCCCACGAAAAAAACTTCCGTTTGTTGAATTTTCTGTCATTGAGCGCATAAATAGTGTGGACTATCTTAAACGTATGATTGCTAAATTAAAAATCACACTTGAGTATTATTAACCTAAAAATAATCTTCATTTAACAGCAATGCGCCTTAACGCCGGTCATAAGAATTCCACTAAAACTGTATTAAGCAGAAGCCTAAATGCATTAAAAGAACACAATGATTATATTGTATTCAGGCAGGGGAAAAGAAGCTTACTAGAACGCATCCTCAAGATGCTCTAGCTGAGGAGGGTTGGTTAGCAGAATAGCTACTATGTCAAAGCGAATCTTGGGCGTCCAGCCATTATTCTCCAAGTAACCTTCTGCTGCTTTTTGGATCTGACGAATCTGATTGCGACTCACAAACTGCTCCGGATTGCCATAGAAATCATTCTTTCGGGCCTTTACCTCCACAAACACCAGCCATCCGTCGGCAGCGCGCATAACCAGGTCGATCTCCCCTTTTCCGTAGCGATAGTTTTTGGCCTCCAAGGTATAGCCCTTGCGCTCCAAAAACGTTTGCGCCAGCACTTCACCTTGATTCCCGGTTTTTTGTTGATCGCCCATCCCTTTTTCGGTTAATTTTAGGCATTTCCTACGAAGAACACCATCGCATGTTGCAAAGTACCAATCCTACGCATACTCAGGCCTGGAAGGCCCTCAACGGACACTACGCCGCCACCAAGGACATCCACATGAAGGAGTGGTTTGCCTCCGACCCCAAGCGCTTTGAAAAGTTGAGCCTCCAGTTTGAGGACATCCTGCTCGACTATTCGAAGAACCGGATCACCGAGGAAACGCTGCAACTGCTGACCCAGCTAGCGGATGAGGTGAACCTAAAAGGGGCCATCGACCAGATGTTTGGCGGTGCCAAAATCAATAAGCTAGAAGGCCGGGCCGTGCTGCACGTAGCCTTGCGCAACCGCAGCAACCGCCCCATTGAGGTAGACGGCGCTGACGTGATGCCTGGAGTAAACGAGGTGCTGGCACAGATGAAAGGCTTCTCGGACAAGCTACTTTCCGGCGAATGGAAAGGCTATACCGGCAAGACCATCACCGACATTGTTAACATTGGTATCGGCGGCTCGGACCTGGGTCCCGTGATGGTGACCGAGTGCCTGAAGCCTTACTGGAAAAACATTACGCCCCACTATGTAAGCAACGTAGACGGAGCGCACATCCACGAGACGCTAAAGCGCCTGGACCCAGAAACCACGCTCTTCATGATTGCCTCCAAGACTTTTACTACGCAGGAGACCATGACCAACGCAGGTACCGCCAAGGCGTGGTTTGTAGAGCGCGCCGGTGATGCCGACCATGTGAAAAAGCACTTCGTAGCCATCAGTACCAATGCTGAAGGAGTAGCTGAATTCGGCATCGACACCGTCAACATGTTTCCCTTCTGGGACTGGGTAGGCGGACGTTACTCTTTGTGGTCATCTATCGGGCTCTCCATTGCCTGCACAGTAGGGTTCGAGGGTTTTGAGGAGCTGCTGGCAGGCGCCCACGCCATGGACGAGCACTTTCGCACAACCTCGTTTGATCAAAACATGCCTGTGTTGTTGGCCCTCATTGGCCTGTGGTACAACAACTTCTATGAAGCTGAGTCGGAGTCCATCCTACCCTACAGCCAGTACATGCACCGTTTCGCGGCCTACTTCCAACAAGGCAATATGGAGAGCAACGGTAAGTACATAGACCGGAGCGGAGCGGCGGTAGACTACCAAACGGGCCCCATCATCTGGGGTGAGCCTGGTACCAACGGCCAGCATGCGTTCTATCAGCTGATCCACCAGGGCACCAAGCTGATTCCTTGCGACTTTATGGCCGCTGCCGTGCCTCACGATGC
>DMST01000255.1:23374-24027 GCA_003454975.1 Cytophagales bacterium
CTCACGATGCCGTGGGCGATCATCATCCGAAGCTGCTGGCAAACTTCTTTGCCCAAACCGAGGCCCTCATGAACGGCAAAACTGAGGCTGAGGTACGGGGAGAACTGGCAGGTAAACCACAGGAAGAGATTGACACCCTCACTCCCTTCAAAGTATTTGAAGGCAACCGTCCCACTAACTCCATTCTGTTCAAAACCCTGGATGCCCGCACCCTAGGTAGCCTATTAGCGATGTACGAGCACAAAATCTTTGTGCAAGGGGTGATCTGGAACATCTTCAGCTTCGACCAGTGGGGCGTAGAGCTGGGCAAGGTACTGGCTAAGAAGATTTTGCCTGAGCTGGACGGGGCAGATGCCGTGAATACGCACGATGCGAGCACCAACGGCTTGATTAATGCCTACAAGGCCATGCGCGGGTGAGTGCCCGTGCCCGGCAGGTAGTGGTGATTGGTGATGCCGAGGCTTTGCCGAGGGCCGCTACCATAGCCGAACAACTTGGAAAAGCCTTGGCCGAAGCCGGATATACCGTAGTAACTGGTGGCCGAGGCGGTATTATGCAGGCTGCAAGCAAAGGTGCCTACGAAGCCGGGGGCGACGTGGTAGGCATTCTGCCAGGCACCGACCTGGAAATGAGTAATGCTTATTGTACAGTAG
>DMST01000255.1:24047-26713 GCA_003454975.1 Cytophagales bacterium
AGTGCTACCCACGGGGCAGGGTCACGGGCGCAACCACACCAATGTGCTGGCAGGCGACGCAGTGGTAGTCATTGGTGGGAAGGCCGGCACCCTATCCGAACTCAGTTTTGCCTGGCTTTACGATAAGCCCATAGCTGCCCTCACGGGCTACGGAGGTGTGGCAGATCAATATGGAGGCAAACCCCTGGACAGCCGGAAAGGGCCGGCGATTGCTGCTTTTGACTCAGTGGCAAGCCTTATGGATTGGCTAGGAGAGGTATTTAGTCACTAAATTTCTGCTTTACCCCTCCCGCCCACGTAAATTTTTACAAACGGGCCCGGTTCCGACCTACCTTCGTGCTCAGATTCCGTTGAAAGGGAGTAGATCACCCCATAACAAGCATTTATGAGTTCTGTAATTCAAACAACTGAAATAAGTAAGGAGTACGTAATGGGTGCAGAAACCGTGCGTGCCCTCAAATCCATCTCAATCAACATCAACCGTGGCGAATATGTGGCATTTATGGGACCGTCCGGGTCAGGTAAATCCACTCTAATGAACATTATTGGTTGTTTGGATACTCCCTCAGGCGGGCAATACATCCTGAACGGTAACGATGTGAGTGACCTCACAGAGAACGAACTTGCTGAGATCCGGAATCATGAGATTGGTTTCGTATTCCAGACGTTCAACCTGCTGCCACGCTCCTCGGCCTTAGAAAATGTAGCGCTACCCTTGGTATATGCCGGGCTTAGCAAATCTGACCGGCTAGATCGGGCACAAGAAATTTTGGAAAGTGTAGGACTTGGCGACCGGTCGAAACACAAACCCAACGAGCTGTCAGGCGGTCAGCGCCAGCGGGTAGCCATTGCCCGGGCATTGGTGAACTCCCCTTCCATTATTTTGGCGGATGAACCCACGGGTAACCTGGATACGAAAACTTCTTATGAGATCATGGAGTTGTTCCAGCGGTTGCATGACGAAGGCAACACCATCATCATGGTAACGCACGAGGACGACATTGCACACTATGCCCACCGAATTGTGTGGTTGCGTGATGGCCTCATTGAGCATGACAATCCGAATGAGAACGTGACTCGAATGGAATCATCAGTAGAAGCATGAAAATTTACACGCGCACCGGCGATAAAGGTACCACCTCGTTACTTGGAGGCACCCGCGTAGCAAAACATCACCTTCGTATTGAAGCCTATGGCACCGTAGATGAGCTTAACTCCTGGTTAGGCTTACTGCGTGATCAACCCTTGAGTGAGCAGGTAGGCGGTGAACTATTGAAGGAAATTCAGGACCGACTGTTCACCATCGGTTCTAACTTGGCTATGGAGATGGAGGAATCCAAGAAGCAGCTACCGGACCTCCACCAGGAAGATATTGTGCGGCTTGAGGCAGCTATGGATACCATGAATGAGGATATCCCTCCCTTGCGTAGTTTCGTATTGCCCGGGGGGCAGGTTTCAGCTAGCCAGGCCCACGTGGCACGAACCGTATGCCGCCGGGCCGAACGAGCAGTCATTGCCTTGGACGACGAGGAGTTTGTGCCTGCCTTGGTTATACAATATTTGAATCGCCTCTCGGATTATCTATTTACCCTGGCCCGTGCATGGACTCATGCCGCAGGAGCAGAAGAAACACCATGGAAACCGAGGGTCTAATCTCGGTACATTGCCAAATTTTTTGTATATTCCTTTCCTGTTTTCCGACTGAAAACAAATAAAATTTTGCCCACTTAAACCTTTTCCAAATATGATTGATTCGGCAACGCAGATACCGGTACATAAAACGGAGAATTCGCGATTGAGCGAAGTGGACTTCAACGACATTGGGTTTGGCAAAACCTACTCAGACCACATGTTTGTGGCCGACTACAAGGATGGCGCCTGGACAGATCTACGGATTGTTCCCTTTGGTGAAATCACCCTAAGCCCTGCTAACTCCGCCCTGCACTATGGACAATCCATATTTGAAGGCATGAAGGCTTATCGCAATGTAGATAACGAGGTAGTTCTCTTCCGTCCCGACCGCAATGCGGCCCGCTTGAACAAATCTGCAGAGCGGATGATGATGGCCCAACTGCCCGAAGAGCTCTTCATGGATGGGTTGCGCCAGCTGTTGCAGCTTGACGAGGCTTGGGTACCCAAGCTCCCTGATTCGCTCTATATCCGTCCGTTTATGTTTGCGATGGACCCTTACATTGGAGTGAAGCCTTCCGATAGCTATCGCTTTATGATTTTCACCACACCGGTAGGTTCGTACTACAGCGAGCCGGTAAAGGTGAAAATAGAAACGCACTTTACCCGGGCAGCAACCGGTGGAACGGGCTTTGCGAAAACGGCCGGCAACTATGCCGCATCCTTGTATCCGGCTAGCCTGGCTCAGAAAGAGGGCTACCACCAACTGGTTTGGACTGACGGTAAGACCCATGAATTTATTGAGGAGTCGGGCACAATGAACGTAATGTTCTTGATCGGTGACACCTTGATTACGGCTCCGGCTAGCGATACCATTCTGAACGGGGTAACCCGCGATAGTGTACTGACTCTGGCCCGCGACTGGGGCATGAACGTAGAAGAGCGCCCCGTACGGGTAGCCGAAGTAGTGGCCGCTGCACAGGCGGGCACACTGAAAGAAGCTTTCGGTGCCGGTACTGCCGCTACTATCGCGCACA
>DMST01000255.1:26777-38922 GCA_003454975.1 Cytophagales bacterium
TCATCTCGGTGATCAGCCACGAGGGTACTGATTATACCTTGCCTTCGGTAGCAGATCGCACGTTTTCTACCCGTGTGCTGGACGCCCTGGATAAGATAAAGACCGGAGAGCTAGCTGATAAATTCGGCTGGATTCAGAAGATCTAAGGTCACCTGGAAATAAAATAGCGAAGCCCCGCTCCCAAATATGGAGCCGGGGCTTTTTTGTGCCCAATCACTTCCGAAAGCATTCTTCTTACCGAAAAGGAAGACTGGGTAGTGCTTTCTGGGCCAGAATTCAATTACCTACCTTCAATCACAAAGGTTTTACTCACCGTTACGGTCTCCATATTGCCCCGTTGGTCTTCACACATACAATCTACGGAGAGAACTTGGGTGGTGCCTTCTGACCAGGGATGCCAGTCATAATATAACCTAGGCTTACCATTGTGCGGATCTCCGTATGGGTTGTAGTACACATCGTACTGATACTGTACATTCATCCCCGCAGGAGTATCCCACTGATAAACATAACATAGATCGGGCATTTCCAAGGTAAGGTTCAGATCTGCCCTTATAATGTTAGGGTTAGGGTTCTGGGGCTGGATGGTAATAGACCAGAAGAAATTTCCATACTGATAATAGGAATAAGCAAATGAAGTCCCGGCAGCCAGTAGTAAGGCCAGCACAGTGAGTTTAACTGTTTTAAAATTCATGGTACTTGAGATTTAGTTGAATTGATTACTGTGTCGGAAAATTATACTACAGCATCGAGAAAACAGACACGAGTAAGCCTCTTGGGGACATGCAAACAACCTCAGGGACACATGAAATTATATAGGTATGAACGACCCATTGATGTTACCCTCAAGAAAAGTACTTAGCGACACGCGCAGGTAAAAGCGACTGTGTAAGGTGAGTAAAAACTAAAAAGATGAAGTGAGGGTAAAACTTTGGGAGTAATAGAAAAAAGAGGGCATAAAAAAAGCGATCACACTTGCGATCGCTCTTTCCCATAAACTAATTCTCAACCAGCTAATGATTCAAAGAAAGGGAGAAGTACGGTAAGAATCAAGCCTGGGCGAAAATTCCTTCAAAAAATGTATAAAAAGTGGGTATTTGGACCTTTACCTGAAGTGATACAAATGACCCTATTTCTTGAATAGGTTTTCCTACAACTGAACTTCTCCAAAATAGGATTTTGTAGTTTCCCTTAAATCGAAAAACATCCAACATGAAAGCTGCCGTATTCGAATCCTTCCAAGGAAACATTCAAATTCAGAAGGTACCTGATCCCACTCCCCAACCCCACGGGGTAGTGATACAGGTGGAAGCTACGGGGCTTTGCCGAAGCGACTGGCACGGATGGATGGGGCACGACCCGGACATTGTACTGCCTCATGTACCCGGCCATGAACTAGCCGGCAGTATTGCGGCAGTAGGCCGAGGGGTGAAAAACTTCGCCGTGGGTGACCGGGTCACCGTGCCCTTTGTTTGTGGTTGCGGGCATTGCCACCAGTGCGTGAGCGGCAATCACCAGGTGTGTGACCACCAGACCCAGCCAGGGTTTACTCACTGGGGTTCCTTTGCCGAATATGTCACCATTCATCAAGCAGACATCAACCTAGTCCACTTACCTGGGCACATAGACTATGTAACGGCGGCCTTGCTGGGTTGCCGTTTCGTGACTGCCTTTCGCGCAGTAAAAGAACAAGGCAAGGTATCTGGCGGACAATACGTGGCCGTACACGGCTGTGGCGGCGTAGGCCTTTCGGCCGTTATGATTGCTCGTGCCCTGGGAGCGTTACCCATTGCTATCGACATTGACCCCGACACCTTGGCACTAGCCAGGCAGCTAGGAGCTATAGCCACCATCAACGCCCGAGACACTCCCCAGGTGCCAGAGGCCATACGCGAGCTTACCCAAGGTGGAGCGCACATATCGCTCGATGCTTTGGGCAGTGCCCAAACCTGCTTCAACTCCGTAGCCTGCCTACGCAAAAGGGGCAAGCACATTCAGGTAGGCTTGATGACCGAAGGTCATGCGCATGCGCCGGTACCGATGGATCGCGTGCTGGCAGATGAGCTAGAAATTCTGGGTAGCCATGGGATGCAGGCCCACCGCTATCCTGAAATGCTGGATATGATGGAGAAAGGCTTGCTACAGCCCGAAAAGCTCATAGAAAAACGAATTACGCTGGAAGAAAGCGCCTTGGCTCTGCCTCGCATGAATGAATTTAGCGGTACTGGAGTATGGGTAATTGATCGTTTTTGATTAGGGCGACTACCTTCCTTAAGTTTCCATGGAGGTGAGTCCTTGAACCAGAAAGCTGTGTTCGCTCTTGAGCGTTCCAAACCTCACCAGGAAACCATCAGCAGGTGGACTCTTACTCCATTAAATACCAAATTAGGGGACTACCCATTGTGAAGCAGGTGATTGAAATTTGAGGATACTAAAGGAGAACAGAAATGAAAAAGACACTCACAGCACTACGCCCTTACAAAATCACGGGTTTGGAAACTATTCGTGGAGGCGGCGAGGCCACGCATACTTGTACTTTGTTCGATTGGAGCACCCCGGCGGCCGGATTTCAGGTGAAGGCGCTAGAAAACCGGGGATATAAATGCACGCGAATTACCACCGTGATTGGGAATAGCAACGGAGATAGCGGCGGTCCGCTGAGTTAATCATGGAATGAGGCCAAGACGCCTTGGCCTTTTTTATTTGACCCAACCCCGAAAGGTCTGTCGATGGAATTGGGCAGGGCTGAGCTTGTCGTTGATCAGTTCAGGCTTCATAGCCTCATGCAGCTGTGGGAGGGCGTGGAAAGGCACGGCTGGGTAGGCATGGTGCTCAGCATGGTAGGGCATGTTCCACATGAGCAGCCGCACCCACTTTGGCACCCGAATGGTGCGCGTTTTCTCCAAGATGCTACCCTCGTGTGGCAGACCATTGTGTTCCATCACCAAATAGCTAGCCAGCATCATATGCCCCACGGTCTGCCCTATGAATAGGCTCCAAAAGCCCGGATTTACTCCTACGGCCAAAATCCCGACGCCAACATAAACGGCCATCACCCCCCAGCTTTCCAAAGCGACAGCCATACGCTGGCTAGGCCGCACAAAGGGGTATAGCTGTTTGCGGATGGGACCGGGCATGCCCAAAGCACCCATGATGATCATCATGACCTTGAAGAGCAGGAGGGGCAAACCCGTAAGCCAACTCAGGTACAACGGCGGATGCGTAAGCATGGAAGGCATAGGCTTGTGCCCCAAGGAAATCTCGGGATCTTTACCAGGCTCATGGGTGTGCCGATGGTGCGTGAAGTGCAACTCGCGAAACAGACTGGATGGATACAGATGAGCTATCCCCCCTAAGAATGCCGCCACACGGTTAGCACTTCGTGAGCCAAAAGCAGTGCCGTGAGCGGTCTCGTGCAAAGCGGCAAACGCACTACAGCTGCAGGCGCCAAACACCAGCAGTGCCAGTACCCAAGCCCAAACGGGACCGGACCAAGTAAGAACCAGAACGGTTCCCGACGCGAGCATTACCAAAGTCAGAAGGACAAACTTACCTACAGCTGGGTAGTGGCTTCGGGCCATCAGACCATGCAGGGTCTCCTTCGACAACTGTGTAGAGGTATGAAACTGCGAATCCATCTGTTAGAGATACGAAAAAATGTGGGGTAGGTAAAAAATGAGGAGGTACTTCCTCTACATCCGGGTAAGACGGTCAACTAGCTTGGCATGTTTAGGAAATAAAAGACTCAAGTCCTCCGCTTTGCCCATCTCAAAATCATCAAAGTCAAACCCAGGGGCCACAGTACAGCCTACCAGGCTAAAACCCTCCTTAGCCAACGGCTCGGAAGCAAACCAAGTACCGTGGGGCACTACGAACTGAGGGAGTTGATGCTCACCGAAGTCCGTGCCAATGTCCTGATATGAATATCCCTTACCCTCTTCTAGCATATGTACTCGTAGCGGCGATCCGTAGTAGAAATGCCAACCTTCATCGGCCTGAATGCGGTGAAAGGCGCTAAAGGTGCCCGCAGGCACCAAAAAATAAATGGCCGTACTGCAATTACGGTCTCCTGAAAAGCGAGTATCCAGGGCCAATTGGGAGATCCTTTCACTGGATCGGTAAGTCTCTGCGTAATAGCCACCCTCGGGGTGCGGTTGTAGACTCAGCCGTTGTTTCAATTCCTCAATAGTGTACATAGCTCCATTTAACTTAGTCCAATTTGCAGTGCCCCCTCTTGCCAGCGCAAAGGATAGGTCTCTACATCCATAGTGGCCTGGTCGCACTCGCGGCCGTTTTTGAGGCTATAGCGGTAGCTATGAAGGGGACATACTACTTCTTCCAAATAGTTGATATGCCCATCACTTAAGGCTACACCCCGGTGGGGGCAACTATCCTCCACGGCATAGTAACCGCTAGGAGTGCGCGCCAGACAAATGACCCGGGTACCAATGCGTAACCGGCGCAAGGAGTTTTCGGCAAGTGCCTTCTCAGCAGCAGTTACTGAAGAAAAAACGGTCACCCAACGCATCTCCCCTACTCGGCAAAAGAATAAGTGAAATCGGTTCCCACCTTATTCATCTTAATGAATGGAATGGTTTGACCTACCTGGTTTACGGTCAAAGCGCTTTCAGCAAAAGAGAGCGTGCCATCTTCCTGAGCAAACACCATGGAGAACTCTACGTCGTTTTGCAAATTGTTCCGGGTTTGTAGGTATCTGACACTGAGGTAATAATCCCCATCGGCAGCCGTACCGGCCAACCCTACGTCTTCAAACCCCTGGCTACTCTCAGAAATCAGGATGGGATCAATACTAGTGCCGTTGTCATAGCTCAGAATCAGATCCAGGTCCGCATCATTAAAAGATTGAGTGGCCGCATCCCAGGTCAAGTATACCCGTACTCCCGTACTGGGCAGTTCAGGCACATCATTGTCCGTAATGATATGTTGAAACTCCAAGGCGTCTTCCACCAAAATCAAATCAGGATCGTTCGTCCCCGTGATCACCAAGGTGAGGGTATCACCGTTTAGCTCCATCACACCATCATCCTGGGTAGTGAAAGTAATGTTACCTACTCGCTGACCGGCCTCAATGAGCAACGGTGAAGGCGTAGTAAGTTCAGCATCGTAGAAATATGATCCTGTAAAGAATACCTCAAACTCCACTTCCAGGTCTAATCGGGTAGCCCTGTCCAAGGTAACTTGCACGGTAACATCTGTGCCCTCAGGCGCACTGCTTTGTGTAGAAGTGAAGGAAAGGGAATTGGAAGATAATTCGGGAATGTTGAGGCATTGAGTTAAGAATGGAATCATGCCTAGCAGAAAAGCCCAAGATATAAATCGACGCATGGGAAAATTGGGTATGTTTTTTCCGAAAAATCGTAAAAAACCACCCACTAGCCAACCTGATCGGGATAAAGGTTCTACCCAATCCATGGCTCATACGGTTCAGTACCGTTTTGCTACGGTTGGGTGCAAGTGGGTTGGCGGTGGTGGAGAAAAGCGGCATTCTTGTAACGTCAAAAACTCAGAAACATACTACAGAGATGAAAAAGCCATTCTACCTCCCCCTACTGCTCTTGCTAGCAGTTCTTGCTGTCCCTCATGGAAGCTACGCCCAAGATGACGAAGATTTTGAAGGCACCAATATATCCTACCAGATTGATACCGATGGTGGCGGCACCAAAATTCGTATTCGTGAAATCAACCAGTCTTTCGACCTCAACTATGACGGAGAGATCCGGTTCAACGAAGACTTTACAGACTTTGACTATATCTCGCCTGGTGGCTATGTGGTCATCAAAAAAACCTCCTTTGGCAACAAGCGTCGGCTGGAGCTAAAGGGCAAATCCGGCGGTGAGATCAAGCGCGAGTTCTGGGATGGAGGTCGAGAGAAACCCTATGAGCCAGACGGTCGCAAATTTCTCGAGGAAATACTTCCCGATGTATTGCGCAGCACCCGTATTGGCGCCCCGGACCGAGTAGCTCGCCTATACGAGAAAAATGGTGCCCGAGGTGTAGTGGAGGAAATCGAGGATATCGACTCCGATTATATTAAGGCCTACTATCTGGATCTTGCTTTTCAGCTGGAGGGCATTTCTACTCGGGACGAGGTAGCTTTTTTAGAAGTAGCCGGCGAGGAAGTTGACTCCGACTATGAGTTATCAAAGTTACTGCAGGCGGTAGGGCCGGACATGCTAGAGAAGGACTTGACTGAGGATGCCTTCCTGGGTGCCGTGGCAGAAATAGACTCGGACTTTGAGACGGCCCGTATTTTAAGAGAGTTGGTCAAAGATTATGACCTCACAGATGAGCGTATGGTGGCTATCCTGGAAGACATGGATTCTGACTTTGAGAAAACCCGCATTCTACGCGAAGCTGTAGAAAAAAGAGACATCACACGTGCGGAGTTAATTACGGTGCTGGACTTGCTGGATCATGTAGACTCGGATTTTGAGAAGGTACGTGTGATGCGCACGGTAGTGCAAAAGAAGATACAGGGCCTGGAAGGCACAAAACTAATTCTAGACCGACTAGACGATATTGATTCGGACTTTGAGCGCAGCCGCATTCTAAATGAGCTCATCGGGATGTATGATTTAGAAGAGGACGCCATGGATCTGACGCTGGATGCTTTGAGTACCATCGATTCAGATTTTGAAAAGGCAAGGATTCTGCAAAACCTGCTCAAGGATGAAAACTTCTCGGACGCTGCATATTTGGAGATGCTGGACCGAATTGATGAGATTGACAGTGATTTCGAACGAAGCCGCCTGTTTGAGATGGTACTCAGTAACGAGCTGGATGCTAAAGCCCTGGACAAGGTTATCGATGCAATTGACAATGTAGATTCGGAATTCGAACAGGCCAAACTGTTGCGAGCGGCGGCCCGTAGAGACGACCTGAAAACGGCTGACTATTTGGCTATCCTGGATGCAGCTAGCGAACTGGGAGATTGGGAGCATAAGAATGTAATGATTGAAGTACTAAAAGTGGCCGGAGATAACGCCGAGGTAAAAAAAGCGATCCGCCAGAATGCGAAGGCGCTCAGTGACCACGAATACGGTCAGGTGATGCGAATGCTAGAGAATTAAATTTGGTATAACCCGGTAATAGCTTACTTGCGTATACTTTTTACGATGGAGTGCAACTTTTTGGCCAGGCGCTCCATCGTTAAAGTACCTACTCCCTAGCTTCTGTTAACCGATGAGAAATCGTTTTATCCAAATCATAGCATTCTCCGGGCTTGGAGTGCTAGTTTATCTGTATCTGTACGGCTGGAATTACAACTCAGACTCTGCAACTATTCAGATAGCCGGATGGCTGATTTGTTTGGGAGTAGTGAATCTGTTCGGACTATTACTAGACCTACTCAGCCAAGGACTGGAAGCCTTGCTCCCTTGGCGTAAGTACCTCATTAGCCGGTTGTTCTTGCAAATGATTCTGGGCTTCGTAATTGCCTTTGGACTCATTGTGGGCCTTATGACTGGCATTGCCTTTGTGCAGTCTCCGCAAAACTTTGCCATATCCACCCTGCAGGAGGATATGAACGTAATGGTCAAACTGGGTATTGTGGGTGTTATTTCCTCGGTGATATTCACTTTTGTAGATATGGCTTTTTCTACTTACCAGGAATACACCCACGGCCAAATAGAACGCGTAGCCTCGCAGCGGAGGCAATTGGAATTGCAGTTTGAGGCACTCAAAAATCAGTTGAGCCCACACTACCTGTTCAATAGTCTCAATACAATTTCTTCGCTCATCAGCACCCAAACCACTGATGCTGAGACCTTCATCCGGCGGCTGGTGCAGACCTATCAATATATATTGGCTACGCGCAACCGGCAGCTAGCCACCCTGGAGGAGGAAGTGGAGTTTGTAAAGGCTTACAATTATTTACTGCGTGTACGGTTTGATGAGGCCCTTAGAATTGACATTGATTTACCAGAATATGTTCTAGGTAGACAGCTGCCACCACTTTCCCTACAGATGTTGGTGGAGAACGCCGTGAAACACAATGTAATCTCAGACGAGGAGCCGTTGCTCATCCGTATTCACCTAGACCGGGATAACAACCTTCATGTGAGCAACAACGTGACCCAGACACCTGAGGAAACCACATCGTTTAAAGTAGGACTAGACAACATCAAACGCCGATACGCTTACTTCACTGAACGCAATGTAAAGGTGATGGAAAACGAGCGATTTGAAGTGATCCTGCCCTTGCTACAAAACATCAATCCTACCCTGGTATGAAACGGATGATTGTACACCACTGGGCCATTCGGCTGTTTGTACCGCCGTTATTTGGGGCAGTGGCCTACTTGCTCACCTTGATGCTTTGGGGCAACTTCGAAAGCCTGGAGGAGATCTTCCTCAGCCAAGAGCTGCTCTTTTTTGTAACGGTAGGCTATCTCATTACCGAAGGGCAGCATTGGCTTATCCGGCTGGTGAATGTGATCCTGCCCAATCAGTTCCGGGTAGGCTGGCGCATGCTATTGCAGTCCGTACTATCGCTGGCGCTCACGGTCGGTGTAGTGTATGCCACCTCCTACTATTATTTCGAGATTTACCTGCAAACCACCGTATACGATACGGAGCTAATGGGCTTCTTGCAGATCTGGACGGTGCTAACGCTGCTCTACATCCTAATGTACTTCAGCGCACTGATGCACGCCCGTAGGAACGAAAGCAAGCTGGCACAGGAGATGCACGAGCGAGAACTGTTGGACTACCGGGTGCAGGCATTCAATCAGGAGATCAACCCTGAGCTACTTTATATGAGCCTGGAATCGCTCATTAGCCTCATCCATCAAGATAACCGCCAAGCCGATACTTACCTGCAGCGGCTCTCCTCGGTATACCGCTACATTCTAGACCGTAGGCGCGAAGATCTGGTAACCATTATGGAAGAGACCGCCGCCGCCAGCAATCTGGTGGACCTGCTCAATCCCACGTATCAGGGGCACATCACCTTGAAAAACCACCTGCCCACCGATGTCCTGGAACAGCAATTGGTGCCAGGTACTTTGCCTATTCTGGTAGAGTACATTGTGCGCACCAATATTATCAGCGCTATTCTTCCACTTACAATTCATCTAAGCCTTGAGGAGGATTACCTGGTGATAGAAAACAGGCTGTGCCAGCGACTGCAACCCCAAGGGGAAGATGAGCGGCTGGAGCGACTACAGGAGGCTTATTCTTATTTTACTACCCGCCCAGTAGTAGAGGTAAAAGTAGGCGAAGACCAATTTTTCAAAGTACCCATCCTGGAATTACAACCACTAGAAGTTTGAAAGTATTTATAGTTGAAGACGAGAAGCCTGCGGCCGAGAAGCTGCAGAGCTTACTGACTACCTATGACCCTTCCATTAGTATTCTGGGTGTAGCCGATAGCATTCGCAAGACGGTGGATATTCTACAAAGTGGATTACAACCGGATTTAATTTTTATGGACATCCAACTTACGGATGGACTCAGTTTCCGTGTATTTGACTCAGTGCAGGCGCCCTGTCCTATCATTTTCACCACCGCTTTCAATCAATACGCCATGGAGGCTTTTAAGGCCAATGGCATCGATTACTTGCTCAAACCCCTCACCGGAGAGGCCTTGGCAGACAGTATGCAAAAGCTAGATCGGTTAAAAAACAGCCTAGGTTCAGCACCAGTACCAGCGCCACCTTTGGAAGCACTGGCGGAGGCGTTGCGCACGTATCAGGAACGCACTTTTAAGTCGCGGTTTATGGTAAAGGTAGGAGAACACATCCGTTCGGTTACCACAGAACAAATCACCTGCTTTTTTGCCGAAGGGCGCATCTGCTATTTGGTAACCCCCAAAGGCAAGTTCATTGTGGACTACAAATTGGAGGACCTAACGGAGTTGCTCGACCCTCAGCAATTTTTCCGCGTCAACCGTTCTTTCATTGTGCACATCAATGCCATCAAGGATGTATTGGTATACTCCAACAGCCGATTAAAGCTTACCTTAACCCAAGAGCTAGACAAGGAAATCATTGTGAGCCGGGAAAAAGTGTCCGTTTTCAAGGATTGGTTTGACGGTGGCCATTAGGATAAGTGGATGGGATAATGCAACCATGACATGGTATATGCAGTGTGGCTTCCCCTTTTTACGTTGGGCCAATTAAAGATTGTAAGGTCAATAGATAGCAAATTTGGCTAGCCTCCAGTATCAAACCGCTGCGGTATTTTCCACCCCAACTTCCAAAAAGTACGCCTGATAAAAGCGACTAAGGAGGATCGGCACCCCGTTGGTCAGTGAAATTAGGATGGTGCCTCATATAATCCGGCACGGTAGCTCATTTTTTATAGTTTTGTGGATTGTGACACAAGGCACACGAACACCTAAGACCAATCATCATCCATAATTGCTGACTTTCCATGCAGGAATTCAATAATTTTCTTGTCACCCTCGATGGGTACATCGGGAGTGCCAACTGGTTCGCCTACGCACTACTAGGGGTAGGCCTCGGTTTTACACTATATCTGGGCTTCCCACAAATCCGCTACTTTCGTCAAGCCATTCGCATTGTGCGCGGTAAGTTTGACAAAGAAGGCGACGAGGGCGATACTACCCACTTCCAGGCACTTACCACCGCACTATCGGGTACAGTAGGTACCGGTAACATTGCCGGGGTGGCACTCGCCGTTTACATCGGTGGGCCCGCAGCACTCTTCTGGATGCTGGTTACTGCCTTCTTTGGTATGACCACCAAATTTGTGGAAGTAACACTCTCCCACAAATACCGCGATAAGGCTGAGGACGGAACCATGGCCGGGGGCCCGATGTACTACATGACCAAGCGGCTCAACATCAAGAAAGCGGATGGCTCTACGATCAAAACGGGTAAAGCCCTCGCAATCTTCTTCGCCATCGCTACCGTAATCTCATCTTTTGGCACAGGTAACCTGCCTCAAAGTAACTCCATCGCTACGGCCATCAAGGCCACTTTTGGCATTGAGCAGTGGATAGTAGGCGCCGTGCTTGGTGTATTCCTGTTTATGGTAATTGTAGGTGGGATCAAGCGGATTGCCAAAGTAACCGAACGCTTGGTGCCTACCATGGCAGCCATCTACCTGATAGGTGCCTTGGCCGTAATTTTCGCCAACTTCGGAAACATCGGTTCCTCCTTCGTAAGCATCTTTGCCGATGTATTTACCGGCTCTGCCGCCATGGGTGGCTTCCTGGGCGCTACACTCAACTTCGCCTTCATCAAAGGAGTAGGTCGCGGCCTGTTCTCCAATGAAGCGGGGCAGGGTTCGGCACCCATTGCCCACGCCTCAGCGAAGGCGCAAGAGCCCGTTTCAGAAGGCATGGTAGCCTTGCTTGAACCCTTCATCGATACTATCATCATCTGTACCATTACCGGTTTGGTACTATTGTCTTCGGGCGTATGGAACGAGAAACATCAGAACGTCTTCGAAAATTCTGACCTCTTAGTACTGGATGGTAGTTATTCAGAAAGCGATGAAACGGATAAAGAAGCCGTAGCCAAACATCTCAATAATGTAGAGAGCCTTTCTCCCTATAGTGGCACGGTAGAGGTTGCCAACGGCAACATAGCCAGTAGTGGTATCACCATCATCCATGCGCGTTCTTTTGCGGAAGATGTAGTAGTGAAGCAGGAGGAAGCGCTGTATACCGGGTCCTTACAAATAGATGGTGGGTCATTAGGTTCGGACAATCCTGACGGCATTTCACTAGAAGGGAAATCCCTTGTGCATAGTGCGAAACTTACCACCATTGGCTTTACCCGCGGCTGGTTTGGAGACTGGGGTCAGTACATCGTTTCCATCGGCCTTCTGTTGTTCGCCTTCTCTACCGCCATCTCGTGGAGTTATTATGGCGATCGTGCGATGACCTTCTTGCTAGGCAGCAAATCGGTAGTATATTACCGCGTAGTTTATGTGGCAGGGTTCATTTTGGCCAGTTTCACGGACACTACCATTGTATGGAGTTTGTCTGCCATCGCCATTGCAGTTATGACACTCCCTAACCTACTAGGCATCACGCTGCTGAGCGGTGAGATGAAGCGTACGGTAAAAGAATACTGGGCTGATTTCCATGAGAAATGGCCTCAATACAAAAAGAAATAATTCCTTAATCGACTAAAACTAAGGCCGCTTCACT
>DMST01000255.1:38970-40574 GCA_003454975.1 Cytophagales bacterium
CTTTTTTATTTACACCTCTGAGTGAATGTGCTTCTGGAAAAAATCCTTCTCACTCATATGCCAGCAAAATTCCTTCCCTTGGATGTTGCGGTTATAAAACGAGTTGTAACGAGACACTCAGAAAAAAATTATAAAAAAATTGATCTACACGCAACGGTTTTGGTTATCAACATGTCCTGCCCTTTAGAATGCCCATAACTGATTCACAAACAATGAACAAGTACCGACACTTACCCCCTTGGCCTATAGTCTTGGGTGTATTGGGTTGCTTGCTTGCTGCCTGTGACCGGCTGGGTGATGACCTTCATACCTACTCTGGGGTACAAGAAAGCATCATCCAGCTCCCACAGGATACTTACCGGATGACTCCGGGAGGCCAGGTCCTTATTGACCTGCTGGAGGGTATTAGAACCTCAGAGGAAGTCTCTCTGAGCATTACTATTCCTCCAGGCGCAGGAGAGGCCACCATTTCACAAGGCCGATACATTCACTACCGATCTACTTCTCAGCAACCACTCAGTGATTTTTTTGTACTCCAAGTAGCTAATGGCAATACCACTTGGGATGCCGACACTATATCTATTGATGCCACGGCTGAGGCCGAGGACTGTTCAGACGCCCTATTTTACAGCAATGCAGAAGGCACCACAGAAGATGACCAACTTAGCATCTCCTTACCTATCCCTTCTGAACCTAGTAACTGCTACCCGTGGCTCAATGCACCCAATTTTGAGGTTGAGATCTTGAACGAGGATGATATTGCCGGCACAGTCCTCTTCTCCAACCAGGCATTTAGATATTTTCCTCCGCAGAATGTCGGCGCTTTTTCTACCCAGGTCCTTTATATAGCGCGCATTCCAGGAGATTCTGAGCTCTACTATGGAGCCTTGGAAATTTTCATTGGTCAAGGGGACCCCTGCGAAAACGACATCAACGCCGATATTTTTCGCCTTTCGGAAATAGATGAAGGTGATTTCCCGGCCACCCGAACCTTTAACGTTTCCAGCTTGATGGCCAATGACCAGTACTGCATTATTCCTGATCCATCAGGTGTATCGCTCACCCTATTGCAAAGAAATTTTACATATTCCATCCAGGTAGTCTCCCAAAATAATTCCATCATAGTAACCGCAGATAGCGCAAATTTTATCGGAATCGAACCCATTGACTACATACTGGACGCCCCAGAATGGGAAGAATCTATTACCGGTAGTATCAGTGTGGAAGGCAAACTCTCCTCTGGTGAAAGGGGGCAGGGGACTGATTGTTCTGTATTTGCAGGAGATGACCAGTACAAGCTTCCAGCAAATGTTGTTACTCCCGGTGGAGGATTCGGAGAAACCCGTATCCGGCTAGATATTTTGGATAATGACCGATACTGCGCTGAATTGGGTACTACGGCCTTCGTGATTTCTGAAGGGCCGACCTTTGGCACGGTTAACTCATTGGGATTTGGGATTGAATACATTAGGCCAAAAAATGGAGACACCTCTACTGATACTTTCACATATAGGTTATGTTCAGGAGATGACTGCTATGAGGCCACCGTTACCATTGCCATTGAATAAGAAATGTAAGTAAGTTTTAGGATGACCCAATTCGAT
>DMST01000255.1:40626-45909 GCA_003454975.1 Cytophagales bacterium
GCCCTCGACTGGATTTTATCCTTATGCAAGACTATAGCCAAGTAATAAAGGGGTGCCTACGGCATAAGAGCAAGGCCCAACGACAACTCTTCGAGGAATTCGAGGGGTTGGTCATGGGTATATGCTTGCGCTATTGTAGTTCTCGCATGGAGGCCGAAGACATGTTTCAGGAAAGCTTCATTCGCATTTTCGATAAGCTTTCTACCCTAAAAGATCATCAGGCATTGCCCGCCTGGATCAAACAAACGGCTATCCGGACGGCCATCAATGGCTACCGGAAAGATGTAAAGCACAGGTCGCATTTAGATGTAGAGGCTGCGGACAATGATCCTACGCCTGAACTAAGTGCTCTGGACTTACTGAGTAACGAAGAGATAGTAAACCTTATCAATCAATTAGCAGAACCTTACCGCATGGTGTTCAACCTCTATGTAATAGACGGTTACAAACACTGGGAGATAGGGGAAATGCTAGATATAGCAGAAAACACATCAAAAAGTCAATTGGCCCGTGCTCGCCAGCAGCTACAGGCCAAATTGCAAGCATTAGGAATAACACGGTATGAACGATCGCTCTGAAATGGACAATCGGCTGCGGGACCGCTTCTCTAACTGGGAAGCATCACCCCCACCCCGCGGCTGGGATCGCTTGCAAGGACCACTGGTCCAGCAGCGACTGGGGACACTACTCAAGCGCACTCGCTTGATGGCCCTGGCCATCTTGCTGTTGCTCATACCAGCCGGGTACGGAACCTGGCATTTCTTGTTCTTTTCGCATGGGGGTGCGGAAGGGGTGAGAGAGGGACGCCAAGTCTCCATAAAAAAGGGCGAGAAGGTGACGATACAAGACCGGACGATAGCGGCCGCTATTCCACAGTCTAACACCATAACAAACGCTACCACCAGTACACAGGCGGTGGAATCTACCCGCCCCACCGATCGCAGGTGGGAACGCACACCATCCCAACCTGATCCCGCTCAAGAAACCATACTAATTCCCAACGCTGAAGAAGAATCCCCCCCGGTGATCCTAGAAACACCGCCCGGGGGCGGCATTCTTTCCTTATCTTCTTTATCAACATTGCCCCACTTGGGCCCTTGGTGGGCCCCATTCGGTCCGGGGCAATTTGCTATTCAGGTCCAAGCTCCTGAGGCACCCAAAAAGGTCATTGACCCTAAGCCCAAACCACGCCCGTGGGAAGGTTATGTTTCGGTATTGCCCTTGCTCAACTACAGCCAAATACAACCGAATAAAGAAGACGAAATTTTCATGTTAGGAATCTCCGGTCCCAGCATGCTGGCATTAGAACGGTTAGGTTACCGCGC
The DNA here is from genome assembly GCA_003454975.1 of Cytophagales bacterium. Classification (GTDB taxonomy): domain Bacteria; phylum Bacteroidota; class Bacteroidia; order Cytophagales; family Cyclobacteriaceae; genus DMST01. The sequence continues at coordinate 41,952 of DMST01000255.1, forward strand.
TGCTGTAGGCGCAGAGATACCGATTGCCAGAACCCGCTGGCAAATAAACGCCGAGGTGGCCTATACTTTACGGCAAGGCGCTTTCAACTATCAGTACCAACTGTCTACCCCTGATGAAATCATAGTAGAGCAGCAAGATGATAACACGACGGTATTGAAACCCTTGTTCTCGAACCGGGAGGGGTCTTACGAATACCGGACCCACGCAGCAGGTGTACAAGTAGGACTCAACTACCTGATTAGTGGTGTTTGGGCTGACCACCGGCTGACGGCTGGGTATGAGGCCGCTGTGTTTACCAATCAGAATCCCTTTGGGAGTGGCCCTGGAGTGAGCCAAATCCGTGATCTGGACTTGATCCAGCAGCATTTGGTGACAGTCGGGTATCGGATGGATTATTCGCTTAGCCGAAACTTCAGTGCCCGTTTTCAACCATCCCTTCGGTATGCCTTACAATCTTCAGAAGTGCCTTCCGGATATTTCTCACTCAAACCTGTCAGCTACGGGCTCAGCGTAGGTTTAGCCTATAGGTTCGGTAAATAGTAGTACCCTCCATGCCTGCAAGGCCACCTCATTACCACCGGTGATGGTGCCTGCAAACCATTTAAGCAGGGGAAGTAACCTTTTGGGGGCTGGTTCGTCTTGCCAACATACCCCCTATGCTCGTGCGTTTTCGTATCTTCCTTTACCTCCTAGTAGGTTTACCCACCCTCGGATGGTCTGCCCCGCTCCGGGGCGTTATCACTGACCCTACTGGCGAACCCATCCCCTTCGTTAGTGTATATGTAGAAAACACTACCTACGGTGTTGCTGCCAATGCCAAAGGCGAGTACTATCTGGAGCTAGAGCCTGGTACCCACCGGGTAGTATTTCAGATGTTGGGCTTTGCTACCCAAACCCTTACCGTGGAAATGGGCACCAGCCTGCAAAGAATCAATGTGGTTCTAGAACTGCAGCAATTGGAGTTGGCAGAAGTAACCATCTACAGTAGCGGACGCGACCCGGCCTATGCCATCATAGAGCAAGCACAGGAAGCACGAAAACAGTACCTACAGCAATTCGAAGCTTATACCCGTACTACCTACACCAAAGCTACCTCCGAGGTCGCCCCTGTAAAAGGCATCCGGTCAGATACCGTGCTGAGCGAAGAGGGCATCCGCCGGATGAACTTCGTGGAGTCATTCAGTACTACCCACTACCAGCGGCCAGATCGCTACAAGGAAATCAAAACCGCTTACCGAGACCTTTCGGAGAAGTCGCAGGTGACTACCAACGTCAGTTTTGACTTTGGAGGGAGTAGCGGCCCTCGCCGGGTAGGCTCCATCAATCCCTACCTCTTTTATCTCACGGCTGCCGACGCCAACTTCAACTTTTACCAGAACTCCCTCACCATCACCAGCCTGGGAGACCTGCCCTACCCCTCCCCCATCGGGGTTGGAGCACTGCTGGTATACAAATATGAGTTGGAGGCCACCTTTACCGAGGAAGGCCGCGTGATTCATAAGATCCGGGTCATCCCTCGCAATAAGGAGGGGGCTGCCTTCTCCGGGCATATCTTCATAGAGGACAAGACGTGGGCGATCAGCGCCATCGATCTGGAGATCAACCCCAGTACTTTGCGGTTTTACCGCTATTTCCGGGTGCTGCAACAATACAATCCGGTACAGGACAGCGTGTACGTACCCGTACGGGAAGAGTTTTTCTACCATGCCTTGGATGGCCGCACGCTTGTCATGAGCACCACCCTGGCACTGCATAGCGAATACCAGATCAACCCGGATTTTCCACCGCGCTTTTTCAACAATGAGCTACGGCGCATTGACGAAGATGCCGTAGGCAAGGATTCATCGTACTGGGCCCTGGCCCGTCCGATCACCCTGAAGGTGGAAGAGCAAACCTACGTAAGTGCGCAGGACAGCGCACGCCAGTGGATGGAAAGTGATGAGTATAAACGGCAGCAGGACTCCGCCTACAACCACACCGGTTGGTTAGACATTCTTTTCTCTGGTTTTGGCAGAAAAAACTCATTCACCGGTTGGGAGTGGCAAATGGGAGGGCTATTGTTTCAGGCGCGTCCCTTAATGGTAGGGGGCTACCACCAAGCCATCAGCGGCCGCTTTAGCAAAGAATGGAGTAGGGCCAATCGCTTGTCCGTTTCTGGAGAGGTCAACTACGGTTTCCGCAACCAAGACGTACGGGGCCAGCTAGAGGTGAGCTACCGCTACCTGCCCAAAAAGTTTGGCGAGCTGTACGTAGAGGGGGGAGACAACTATACCATGATCAACAGCTACGATGCCTTGGAAAACATCCTTAGTCGTAGCAACTACATCGCCCAAACGTTTGGCGGAGTAGGCCACCGCATGGAGTTTTTCAATGGGTTTTATACCGACTTCAAGCTGTTTTATGAGTTACAAAAGCCCATCGTTGGGCTGGAGCTAGCTCCGTGGTCGCAGGAGCTATTTGGGGAGCAAAATCTACCGGAGGACTTCGACCCATACCGGCAGCTGCTCTTCGAGGCTCAGATTACCTACACCCCAGGACAACAGTACTACCTGGAACCCTACCGCAAGGTAATTTTGGGTAGCAAGTATCCCACCTTCAAACTGCATTACCGCAAGGGGATACCCCAGATCTTCGGTAGCAATATCGACTTTGACTTTTTGGAGCTAAGCGCCACGCAAGAACTCAAACTGAAGCAGCTGGGAGTGATGCGCTACAATGTATTTGCCGGCCGTTTTCTCAATGACAACAGCGTCCGCTTCATCGAGCACAAATGGTTTCGAGGTTCCGACCGGTATTTCCTATCGCAACCTTTGCTCTCTTTCCAGCTGCTAGGCCCCTCCATCAATACCAAAGAGACGTTCGTGCAAGCCCACTTGGTTCACCATTTCAACGGCTTCCTGATGAACAAAATCCCTCTCATCAATAAGCTGGGCTTGCAAATTGCCGGAGGCACCGGTGCTCTCTACATCCAGGAAAGTAATTTCTTTCATGCGGAGCTATTCGCTGGCCTGGAGCGCCCCATTAAAATCAAAAACCAGCTCTTCAAGCTGGGGGTATACGGTGCCTTGAGTGACAACAACACCTCGGTACTAGACACTTCTATAAAGGTAGGCTTCAACGTATACAACCCCTTCTCTAATAGCTGGATGTGGTAAGTTCATTTGACGATTGATTCGATCGACGAATACCCTGTTAAAAAGTAGCTTACCTCGCAGGCAGTGGCATCGGGTAAGTGAAGGCTTCCCTTAGTCAGTACGAAAATCACTCCACCATTGACACCCGTGACGGCTCATTGATGATAAGTGAATGCCTTAATCTTTGATACTACGCATACAAAATTAAAAATTCAGCATGCAACATTGGTTTACCGAGGTGCTGTAACTTGCTGCCATGTTCGTTTCCGGCTTTACCTTTATCCGCAATGCGGTCAAGTTTGACTACCCCATCTTGGAAGCCATCCGCTCTATTTTGCCGCTCTGCGATGAAGTGGTAGTGGCTATCGGCAATTCGGAAGACGGTACTGAGGAGTTGATCGCTCAGCTGGATGATCCCAAGGTGAGGGTGATACATACGGTATGGGACGACTCGCTACGCGAAGGGGGGCGAGTACTGGCCGTGGAGACGGATAAAGCATTAGCGGCTATTTCGCCGAAGGCGGACTGGGCCATATACATCCAAGGCGATGAGGTGATGCATGAGGGAGGTCATGCGGAGGTACGTGCGGCCATGGAACGCTGGAAGGACGACAAGCGAGTGGAGGGGCTGCTGTTTAACTACCGCCACTTCTATGGCTCCTACGACTACGTAGGCGACTCCTACCAGTGGTACCGCAAAGAGATCCGGATTATCAAGCCCCTTTCAGATGTATATTCCTTCCAGGATGCCATCGGTTTTCGGCGCGGGGACCACAAAAAATTGGCCGTGAAACCACTCAAGGCATTCATCCACCACTACGGC
>DMST01000255.1:45948-56566 GCA_003454975.1 Cytophagales bacterium
GGCTGGGTGCGTGAGCCGGCCGCCATGCAAGGCAAGCAGGAGAATTTTAACAAGCTGTGGCACGACGATGCCTGGATGGAAAAACACGTTGTAAAAGCAGAGGAATACGACTACTCGGGCATCGACAGTCTGGAACGCTACCACGGCTCACACCCCTCGGTGATGCAGCCCCGTATTGACCGGATGAACTGGCAATTTGACCATGATCTGTCGCATAACTCACTCAAACCGAAGGACCGTTTTCGCCGCTGGGTGGAAAAGCGAACCGGAGTAGTTTTGTGGAAGCATAAAAATTACCAGATCGTGCGGTAGCCATTTCACAGGGCTTAACCTCATACAACTTACCATTTCACTTTCATTTCTATGAAATTCTTCCCTGTCCTGATTTCGGCAGATACGGTGATCGGCTTTATAGAAATAGCACTGGAGTGGCTGGGTATTACCAAGAGCAAATCATCCTTTCCTATTTCAGCAGCACATAAGAAAATCTTGGAGCAGCGCCTTCAGGAAGTAAGCAATACCACTTTGGAGGAACTCCGTCCTACCTCCACCACATTGGACCCTATGGGGTATCAGGTACGGTTTCATCCCAAGGCTCTCAGGGAATTTAAAGACCTGCAAGCTGCCCTACCCTATGCTGATCAGAGGGAAGGGGTTGAAAAGGAAGTCTTACGGGCAGCGCAGACCCTTCAAAGCCAAGAGTTTGTGGTCATCAGGCAAAAGGAAATTCAGATTTATGCTTTGCGAAAAACCACGGGGTGGATGTACCTGGGATTATGGGCTAATCAGAAACGGGTAGTCGTTTATTTTTTGACTTCCCAGAAATAGCTATTAGGTCTCTCCCGTACTTTGATGGTATTTAAGCAAAACTCCTAATTCAATAATTGCACCCTTTAGGCATAGATTATTCCATAATCGCATTTTCACAGACCATAAAAGCCGACAAATTCTTACCTTCAAGACCGAAGAGCAGGTCTGACTAATCGGACCAGGCGCTAATCGCCAAATTCAATTTTTACATTAAGAGTGTGCCATAGCATTTGTCTGGAAGGGCATTCTGATAAGTTTCTCGACAGAAATGTTAGGTAACTTTCGATAAATCAAACATTTATCGAAATGACACATGTAAAAAACGAATCTGGAAAAAAATGGAACACTTTGTCTAAAAGTGAACTACAGTATGTAAAAGCAGGAGGGGGTGACGACGATGATGATCGTGGGGCAGGCACTGGTGGAGGAACGATCCCGCCATCCATCTCCTAATTATTGATTTAGGAACTTAAGGTTGGGCCAAGTGCCCAACCTAAAATTCGATAGCTATGAAAGTCTTTGGTTTTACTGTTTTGGTTTGGACAATCAGCCTTACAGCCTTTGGCTCCAGCTTAGACAGCCTGAAGGTAGCACTGCAATACCAAAAGCTTCCAGAAGAACAGACACAAACCATTTTCTATTTATCGCAGGCGATGATGGAGCAGGACCTAGAAGGGATTGATTCCCTTTTGAGCCAGGGTATTTCTATCGCCAATACCCATCAACTATACCAATGGCTTGGCCAGTTGTATTTTCAAAAGGGCCGATACTATGACCAGCAGAGAAACTTTAATGATGCTTATTTCAATTTTGCTTTGGCTGAAAAAATCAGCTTAGATACTGACGATTTCACTTTACTAGGGAAGTCTCAAATTGCTTTGGGCAAATACCTCACAGAGACTAACCGTACGGTAGAAGCGGCCGCCAAATTCAAATCTGCGGCAGCATTGTTGGTGAATGAAGGGCGAGAAGATCTACTTGCCTACCTCCATGAAAACATGGGATATCTTCAAATTAGCACCAGGGCTTACGAAGATGCCAACCAAGAATTTGCTTTGGCTTACTCGTTTGCCTCCAAAGCAGAAAACCTCTCGATGCAGGCCAAAACCGCCTACACATTAGCGAATAATCTTATCTACGATGGTTTGTTAGAAGAGGCAAAAGTGTACTTAGATAAAGCGGAGGCACATGCCTTAGCCCTAGGATCAGAGATACACCAATTACGAACCTATTTTAACCTAGGGTTCTACTGGAGAAAGGTGGGAAATCTTGAAAAGGCTGAGACATTCTATCAAAAGGCATATGAGATGAGCTTGGCCCACGACCCAAATATTGAGGATATAAACTTTCGTGCCTGTGAGTATGCCAAACTACTAATTGGGCAAGAGCGATTCGCAGAGGCCATCTCGATTCTTGAGCATCGAGCACAGCAAATTGATAGTTCTCCAGGCAAATATTCCCTAAGGGTGCTTTCCATTTTAGCCAACACCTATGAGCAACTAGGCCAGTTTTCGCAGGCTCTTGCCACCGAACGTCACCATCGGGAAGGTAGTGTTGCTCGTTCCATTTCAGAATCTCAAGCCCTTATGGCAAGAAAGGATGCCGAAGTTACCTTAGCGCTTTCACGGTTAAATGATCTAGAGGATAAAGCCGGATTAAAGAAGGAACGCCAACGGTGGCTTATGCTCATTGGGCTGGTAGTAATTGTTGGCATCTTAGTATGGATACGCCAATACCGAATTACGGTAAGGCACCGCAAGCAAGCCGAAGCCAACGCCACCCACTGGCCCGAGCTAGACCGCCGAATGGATGCCCTACAGCGCGCACTCAATGTGCTGGGCGAGCCCTAATATATAAAAAGGGACTCTTATTCGGAGTCCCCTTCATTATCTATCGTTTCTGTCTGTTTTCTACCCCACCTACTCTTCTTCTACTTCTCGTACCTTGCCCCGTACGTTGACCGACTCGGGGTTGCCCCGGTAGCGAACAGTGATGTCGCTTGAGCTATTGACAGTGAGAGCCTGAGTAGCCCGTAGGCGCACCTCAGCCCGGTGGGTAGCATCCACGTCGGCATCCTCGGCATAGAGCTCGTAGCTGCGAAAGCTAGAGCGATCACGAGCGGTGAGATTCAACGCTTTGGCTGAACCTGTCAACCGGATGCGCGCCTCGTCCTCTACCCGCACCTCCAGAGCTCCTACTTCCAGGGCGCCGTTGAGAACCGAACTGTTTGCAACCACCACCTCCAAATCCTCACCTACAAAGGAGACCAAGTCAGCCTCCACCTGCTCTTCGAGCACTAGCCCGGTGAAATCCGTAGCATTGAGTATTACCTCTAGGCCACGGCCGTAGGTTTCTTCTTCCTGCTCTACGTACAAGCGATCCTCAACTAGGCGTACGTTGAGACTGCGCGGATCGGACCCGGCGGCTACCTCCAATCGGTTTTCCTCTCCCTGCTCCAGGACCACCGAAATATTTCCTCGCAAGATCAGTTCGTCAAACTCTTCCAGCTCCATATTTAAGGCACGGCCTTCAGACCCAATGCGGTACTCTATTCCTTGCCTGCGCTCGCTTGCAGACTCAGGATAAGGCTGCTCACAGTCCACACAAAGCCGGCGGCCGTCCTCATCGAAGAGGTAGGTGTGGCCTAGCCCCGAGTCAAAACGGCGGCGATAGCTAAGCAATCCGCGCAGGTTTTTGTCCAAATAGAACGCTTGCCCCTTGGGTATGTATAGGGAAATGTCTACCTCCTGCCCACGGAACACCGCACCTTCAGCGAAAGCGATCTCACGCGGAATCGTAAGCACGGAATCATTTACCGAAACATCATACAGCACCATGGCTGCATTCTCTTTGATATTATCATTGTCTCGGCCACGGGTATGCACCTTACGCTCCAAGCGTAACTCGGGATCGTCTGTAGGATAGATATACAAATCTACCAGATCAATTTCGCCGTTGGTTTGGAATCCGTCGGCCATAATAGTCATGGTGCGATCTTGCAGCGCAGGCAAGGTAGTGGTCGTAATATCGTCGCCTTCCTCACGGAACTCGTACCAGAACCTAGGCACCGAAATAGCCAAGGTGATGAGGCTCAGCACCCAGATGCCAAACAGGCTCCAGCCTACCAAGGGGCGAGCTACCCAACGTTTGGCCAGGGCGGCAACTCCCAAAAGCATGTAGAACAGCACGGGAATAAGCCCCGCTACAAAGGCGGGAATAGCAATCCAGAACGTAAGGGTATCACGGATCACCATCCAGTTGAGATCATTGGAAAGTGTGATGCGTGCATCTTCCCACCAGAAGGGCAACATCCACCATCCTTCGGCGCCTGCCCATAGCGCGATAGCTACCACTAGTGCGTACAAGAAACCTAATGACATCAGGATGATGAATACCCCGGCGGCTACACGAATCACCTCAAGCAAGAAGCGGAAGAAGGGGCTAGCTATACGCCCCAGAATACCGATAACCTCGGCCATCAGGCGGAAGGGAAACAGCAATATCTTGGTGAAGATAGATTCGTCCTCTTCGGGATTCATACGAAGACCACCCTTGATGTTGTTCTCGATGTTCTCCAGCGTAACCGGCTCACCCTTCATCTCCAGTTTCTCCGTCACCGTTTTGGCCGGCGGCACAATGATCCAGAGTACGATGTAGACAAAGAAGCCAGCACCGCCCAGCAGAATAAAGAGCACGAACAGAATACGGATAGATACCACACTGACGCCAAAGTAGTTAGCAATACCGGCAGCCACGCCCCCCAGCACTTGCCCGTCCGGGTCGCGGTAGATTTTCTTCACGCGCTTGTCCTCTTGCAAATCGAAGCGGCCGGGTAGGATCGCCCACAATACCAGATATGCGATGAACACTACCGGCGCAAAGGCACGGGTGACGGCCAGGTCGGCCATCATGATAAGGAATACGAGACGGATCCACAGCGGGTCTACCCGTAGGTAATGGGCAATACCCGCCGCAACCCCACCAATAATTTGGCGACTGCGGTCGCGATACAGCTTCTTATCCTCACGCCCCCCATCAGTTCCAGTTTCGGCACCCACGGGCTCTTCCTCAAGTGGCTCTTGCTGATCCCCGTCTTCTACCGCCTGAAAATCGGACACATTACCCATGGTACGGATGAGAGAGTCCACGTCTTCGGCGGTGATTACCTGCTTGCCATCATTAAGCTTGGCCAGGAAAATCTCGGCCACGCGGTTCTCAATGTCCAGGATGATCTCCTCGCTCTCATCAAATGCCGAAAAATATTGCTTGATAGATTTCAGATAGCCGTCCAGCCGTTCATATCCATCTTCTTCTATGTGGAATATGATTCCACTTATGTTGATGCTAATGTTCTTTTTCATGCCGGGTCATCGTTGCGGTTTGCGTTGATAATTTGCTCGGTAGACACTACCAGTTCTTTCCAAGTACCCGTAAGTACCCCCAGAAACTCCCTGCCGTCCTCGGTGAGGGTGTAGTACTTGCGTGGTGGACCACTGGTACTCTCCACCCACTTATACTCCACCAAGCCTGCTTTACGCAGGCGAGTGAGCAAGGGGTACAAGGTGCCCTCCACCACCATGATGCGCACCGAGGTGAGTTCTTCCAACATATCAGAAGCGTACACCTCTCCACGCGCAATGATGCTCAGGATACAGAACTCCAGGATCCCCTTGCGCATCTGTACCTGCGTATTTTCCACATTCATAGAATATATTGTTTGCGTCACCATCCGTTTGCCAAGTTAAAGTTACACCAAGGTACTTTGCAATACCAAGTACTTAGTGAAAAATAATAGCTTGTAATGTACAAGCTACAGCGAATTCGCAGTACCAAGCCCTGAGGGTAGAAAACCATCCGCCAATGACGGATGGATTTTCTGTTGCGGAATTACAGGGTATTTGGTTGTTGCGGAATTGTATTCTCTTTTAGTCCAAGCGGTAGTATTGCGTATTGCCTAGCGTCATCAGAATGTCCGCTTTGCGCAGCGCTTCTACCAGTTCAGGTTCTTCTGGTTGTCCGAAGGCATTCAATGTGCCCTCGGCTACGAGTTCATCTTGTGCGTTGAAGACTTTCACGGTTTGGGTTTCCGTACCGAAGAAAGCTTGCAACTCCACTTCTTCTTGACCCATCATTTCAGCTACTTCTTCTACCGACAGGCGAGCCGCCACTGCGGTTACCTCTTTCTTCTCTTCTCCTCCCGTGGTAGTAGCTGCTTGAGCAAGGGTGGCGAATCCTACTAAGCCCAGCATGATGAATACCTTTTTCATTGTGTTGTTATTTTGAGTTTTTGACCTTGCCTTCCTTTATACCACACGCGTGCCAAAAAATATAACACCTTCATTATCAACATCTTAAATTTTTTAAGCTATCAAAAAGCTTATAAAAGTGTACGGAAGTGTACATAACCGAACACAAAAGCGTACAACTTTTGTCCGATCCAAGGGATAAGCCCCTTCTCCTCAAAGCGAGGTTAGTGTAGGAGTTACAAGGCTTTTTGACTTGAGGAAGGTTTTCTGTGCCTAGTTCATTCCGTATATTCCTATGACTATAGACTAACCCTGAAATAATCATGAACAACCCTTTGGGTCCTGTAATTGAGAGCCATGCCAAGACCATCATGGGCATGGAAGAAAGTGACACTCTGAGTGACGATAAAAAAAAGGAGCTCGCCGGGAAGCTGAATATTTCGCAGACCTCTCTGGAAAAACTCATGGATAGTGACGGAGATCGGATCACCCCTTACCACTTACAGAATTTGGCGCATGAAGCAGGGTACGAAGAGCTGGAAGACTTTGTCAAGGAGTTGAAAGACCTTGCTGGAGGCCGTGAGTTAACATTACCCTTTGTGCAGAAGAATTCTGTTAAAATCTTTGTGAGCTATTCACACCGGCCCATGGACTCCGCTTGCCTGGAACGCGTGCGTGTCCATTTGGCTCCACTAGCCAAAGATGGACTAGACCTCTGGGATGATTCAAAAATCAAAGTAGGTGAAGACTGGAATACCTCTATCCAGAATGCCTTGAACGATGCCGACGCGGCCATCCTACTCATAAGTGCTGACTTCCTGGCATCTGACTACATCACCAACAGTGAGCTACCCAAACTCCTGAAAAACGCTAAGAAAAATGGAGTTCTCATTGTACCGGTGATCATCAAGCCGTGTGGATTTGCCGACGATGAGGACCTATCCGAATTCCAGGCACTCAACTCACCGGATGAGCCTATTCTAGGCATGGGTGAGATTGAACAGGAAGAATACTGGAACAAGCTACGCCAGGTGATTTTGGAGTATATGGAAGAACAACCACCATCTCCCAACCACCCCGCAGAGGCTCCAAAGGAAGTAACCAAGGATAAGCTACCGCCTCTCCCGGAAAATTAACCTTTCAGAAATCGGTCGATTTCTTTACTGATCTGGGCGTATTCCAGCAGGAATCCATCATGACCGTAAGGAGAGTCAATCTTAATAAACTGCCCCTGAGGAAGCATAAAGGCCAGGGCCCGCTGCTCTGGGGGTGGGCACAGGATATCCGAACTGATGCCAATCACCAAGGCGGGAACCTGCACTTGACTTAGCACCTGCTTAACGGTACCTCGTTCTCGCCCTACATGGTGGCCATCCATGGCTAGTGAAAGAATCCAATAGCTGTATGCATGAAAGCGATCGGCTAGTTTCTGCCCTTGGTACGCCACATAGCTTTCAGCGCGGTGGCCTTCCAGCACCGGCTCTGGATTAGACTGGGTGGCGACAAAGGTTTCGTAGTTACGGTAGGTCAGCATACCCAGGGCCCGGGCCGTCATTAGGCCCGCCCGGCCTGCTTCAGGCGCGGGATCGCACCACGTAGGGTCGTTCTCTATTGCCATCCGCTGAGTAGCGTGGATGGCCTGCCCCCATGCCGACTCCGAAGCTCCGGTCACCAGCAGCACCATGCGCTTGATCCGCTCTGGGTACATCACCGCCCACTCCATCACTTGATAGCCTCCCATACTCCCCCCCAAAGCCACATCGATACGTGTAATGCCTAAATGTTCTCGTAGCAAATCGTGGGCACGTACCATATCCCGAATGGTCACCTTAGGAAAATTACTAAAGTAAGGTTTACCCACCTGAGGATGTTCGGTCAGGGGCCCACTGCTACCGTAGCAACTACCAATTATGTTGGCACAAACAATAAAGTCTCTTAGCGGATCAAAATATTGACCATCGCCCACCAAGCCGCTCCACCAGTCGGCACAGTCAGAGTTGGCCGTAAGGGCATGACATACCCATACCACCCGCACCCCGGGTCTCCACTTACCGTACGTGTGGTAGGTAATTTCCAGGTGGTCAAGAACACCTCCTTGTTCCAGCGGAAAGGGATTCTGATCGATCCAATGATGCTGCGGCATGGCCCAAAAATAGAAGGAATAGGGTATTTAGTGGATGTATTTCTATTCAAATAAACTCACACGATGCCGGGGCTCAAAATTGGGCCGGGGATGGGGGCCCAATTATAACCTTGAGCCCCGAATGTAGTCGTCAGAAAGACTCTAAATAGAATGTCATTACTAACATTTCATTTCTGAGTAGGCCAGCCCCCACCCCAAATCACCATTCTTTGTTCAAATTTTCTTATTTTCGTTCTACGGTGGAAGATTTCCATCGATGGTCCAAAACACATTGCAACAACATGAAATCAACATTACTCACCCTGACCCTGCTTGTAGGGTCTCTGGCCTATGCCACGGCCCAAGAACCTGAACCGGCTCCTGAACCCGAGTCTCGCCCTGAGGCCCCTCAAGAAATTGAGGCAGCAGAAGAATCCGAGTTGGCGGAAGATGTAGAGGAGGTACAGCAAGTGGTAGAAGTACGCATCGTAGAGGAAGATGACGACGATGATGATGACCGTCGTCGGAAAAAACAACGCATCCGCACCTGTTCTGACTGGGACGTGGAGCTAGGTTTCACCAACTGGTTTCGCGGGGCTTTCGACATTGTAGGCCAAAACAATGAGCCCTACGCGCTGAATAACCTGCAGAGCCTCCACTTTGCACTAAGCCGCAATTTCACCACCTACTTCCCCGGTCCATTTGCCGCTGAGTATGGCATGAGCATTTCGGCCCAGGGTTTCGCCTTCAACGATCCTAGTACTACCATAGACGAAAGTGGTACGGAGCTGGAATTTATCGGTAATAATCCCGTAGACGGCCGTCCTTTTCACAGCCAGTTGGGTGTTTCTCACCTCAACTTGTATGTAGTACCTATGATAGACCTGGGCGTTCAGTTTGGCATAGGTGGCTATGTAGGCTACCGGCTTACTGCCGCCAACACTCGCCTGTGGATCAATGATAGCGATGATCTGGATTTTGACCGCCAAACAGAAAACTACAACACGCTGCCCTACCGCTACGGCTTGCGTGCGCAATTGGGCATTCGCCAGGCCCAGCTGTTTATGAACTACGACATGACAGAGATATTTTATCGGGATCGCGGACCCCGGCTGAGGACCTTTAGTTTGGGAGTGATCCTTTAAGTTTCCAAATCCCTATCTAACACCTTTTATGTATGTTTTTTCGCAAGGGAGCTTCGGCTCCCTTTTTTATTGGGTAGCCTCCAAATAGCTAAGCAAAGCCGCAATGGTACTGAATTCTCTATCACCTAACAGGAAAGAGAAGCCAGCTGCTTCCCGAACTACTATCCTCCTATTGGCCTCGGCTTGCACAAGGTATCCATGCTTTTCCAGGGCCACCGTAAGCCAATGAAGGGCAGTTTCCGGCCCCTCTACGGCAATGGGCTCCCCTTCCTCCCGTCTGATCCGATACTGTCCGGTTCGGGCATCGAGCATAAACTGTGGATGGTCGAACAGACGAGCAACCCGCCCAGTTAGCATGAGGTCCTCCGGTGCACCAGTTTCTAGCGGTTCTACACAGTCGGCAAGCATCAACCGGTCTGCCATTTGCAGTGCCAGCTGCAAGTCATGCGTACTTACCAGAATGGCCTTACCCAGGTCACGGGCCAAGCCGTGCAACAAATGCATAATTTCACCCTTATTGGGCAGATCCAGGTGGGCCGTAGGTTCGTCCAGTAGCATAACGGGTCCGTCCTGTGCCAAGGCGCGGGCAATCATGGCTTTCTGACGCTGCCCGTCGCTGATCTCAAAGACCCGGGAATTGGCTAGGTACTCAATCCTGCAGGCGGCAATAGCTTCCTCTACTTTCTTAAGATCTGCATCCCCCAGCTTCCCGGACCAGCCTGTATGTGGAAACCGCCCTAGGGCCACCAGCTCGCGCACCCGCAAGTTGCCTGCTTGTACGGATTCGGTAAGAACCAAACTTAATTCCCTTGCCCGCTCCACTGGAGAGTAATTTTGTATGGCATCCCCCTTGAGTTGTACTGCCCCCCCCAAGGGAGCCTGAAGGCCTGCCAAGGTGCGCAGTAAGGTGGACTTGCCTACCCCATTGGGGCCTAATAATGCCACGAGTTCTCCTGCGTACAATTCCAGGTTCAGATTCCTCAAAATCACCTTGGGATTCGGCTTGGCTTCATAACCAATATCCAATGCCTTGCCGGTAAGTACAGCTTCGCTCATCAGAATACACGGTTGAGGTATGGCTTGCGGATAATCAACCAGATAACCACCGGAGCACCAAACAGGGCAGTAATAGCGTTGATGGGTAAGGTAGTATCTTTCCCAGGCAGTTGCGCGATCAGGTCGCACAGCAGGAGTAGGCCAGTACCCAGCAGCAGCGTGGTGGGCACAATGATGGCGTGCCGGGTAGTACCCATGAGCAAGCGGGCCACGTGGGGCACTGCCAAACCGATGAAGGC
>DMST01000253.1 GCA_003454975.1 Cytophagales bacterium
TATCCGGTTCGGTAAAGGACGCCACTGGTGCGACCGTACCCGGAGTGAATGTGGTAGTAGTAGGTTCGGGATCGGGTGTAATTACCGATCTGGACGGTAATTACCGCATTGAGGTATCTGGCGATGACGCTGTGCTTCGCTTTTCTTTCATTGGTTACGCTACCCAGGAACTTAACGTGGGCAGCCGTTCTGTGATTGACGTCACCCTGGAAGAGGATACTCAAATCATCGATGAGGTGGTAATTGTGGGGTATAACACCGTGAAACGTGGTGACCTTACTTCTTCAGTATCTACCATCAGCGGAGATGATATCAAGGCCCAGCCCATCGGTTCTATTGACAACCTGCTACAAGGTAAGTCTACCGGTATGTTGGTAACCAGCCAAAACGGACGTCCTGGTGGTCAGGCTTACATCCGTATTCGTGGTATCGGTTCTGTGAACGCTTCTAACGAGCCTCTGTTCATCATTGATGGAGTACAGATGACTCAAAGTGATTACAATGCACTGGATCCCAATGACGTAGAGAACATCTCCATTTTGAAAGATGCTGCCTCTACTTCTATCTACGGTGCTCGCGCCTCTAACGGTGTAATTTTGATTACTACCAAACGTGGTCAAGCCGGTCGTCCTCGTATCAGCTACTCTTTCCAGTACGGTCAGAAGAGCTTGGTGCCACTACCTTTTGAGGTAATGAACAAAGCACAAAAGCTAGAGTACGAAGTGGCATTGGGTCTGCGTTCTCAAGATTCTGCTGACGAGCTAATGGACGATCCTTCAGCTCCAGAAACCGACTGGGTTGATATTCTAACTCGTCAGGGTATCGTTCAGTCTCACGATGCATCCATTTCTGGTGGTAATGATGTATCTAAGTACTACGTATCTATCGGTAACTACTCTGAGCAAGGTATCTCTGTAGGTTCACAGTTTGACCGTCTGAATGGTCGTTTGAACTTTGAATTCCAATCTACAGACTGGTTGAAGTTTGGTAACACGTTGAACATTTCACGTACCAACGAGCAAGAGCTTCGTGACCGTAACAACGTACAGAACCCTTTCCGGGCTATGTATACCTATAACCCGTTCGAGCCAGAGTTTGAATTGGACGATGAGGGTAACCAAATCACTGATGAAAATGGCGACCCTATTTATAACTTAACTCGCCAAGGTTTCTCGATCTCAGAAGCCATCTTGAACAACCCTGAGACTTCTCAGCGGACTCACATCATCGGTACTTTATTTGCAGAAGCTAGCCCTATAGAAGGCTTGACTTTGAAGTCTACCATTGGTTCTAACTACCAAATCTATCGTCGTGAGTACTATATCTATCCTGGTTCTGTACTTGATGGTTATGTAGGTGACCCATTGGCTCCTGGCATCAAAACTGACAACGGTTTTGACCGTTTTATCAACACTTGGACCAACATTGGTACCTACAACCGTACGTTTGGTGGACAGCACAACGTAAGCATTTTGGCAGGTACTGAGTTTTTGGGCTTCGATATTCAGCGGTATAGCATCAGTGGTAAAGGTTTCCCTTCTAGCGACTTCTCTACACAAGACAACGCTTCGGAAATCACTGGTGGTAATACTTCACGTGATCAATACAACATTTGGTCTCAGTTCGGCCGTGTGAGCTACAACTTAGGAGAAAAATACTTCGCGGATTTCAGCTTACGTCGTGACGGTTCTTCTCGTTTTGGTGACAACGCAAAGTATGGTTTGTTCTGGGCTGCATCTGCTGGATGGAACTTACACGAAGAATCATTCATGAGCGGTATCTCAGCCATCAATCAGTTGAAGCCTCGCTTCGCGATTGGTACTTCAGGTAACGTTCCTGGTGATAACCTAGGATTCTATGTAGCACGTGGCTTGTATGGATTTGGCGCTTACAACAACCAGTCAGCTGCCGTACCTACACAGTTGGCCAACCCTGACCTGCAGTGGGAAGAGAACTTCAACTACAGCATTGGTTTGGACTTTGCCTTCTTGAATAGCCGTATTTCTGGTGCATTTGATTACTATAACCGGACTACTACAAACCTGCTGTTTAGCCGTCCATTGTCACAAACTGTAGGATTTACTTCTCGTCTTGAGAATGTTGGTTCTTTCCGTAACCAAGGTATCGAGTTAGAATTGCGCGGTGATGTAATTCGTCGTAATGACTTGAGCTTGCAATTGTTCGGTAGCATCTCCACCAACGCCAACGAAGTGTTGAGCTTGGATAATGGTGGTGAGGACATCATTAGCTCATTCACCGTACTGCGTGAAGGACTGCCTATCAATAACTACTTCCAAGTACGTTATGCGGGTACTAACCCTGCTAACGGTGAGAAGTTGTACTTGGACAGTGCTGGACAAGTAACTAACGTTTACTCTTCTGACTTTGCTGTAGCACTAGAAGGTAAATCGCCACTACCAACTTACTTTGGTAACTTCGGATTCAACCTCGATTACAAAGGCCTGACCTTGGCTACTAACTTCTACTATCAAGGTGGTAACTATATCTTCAACATCATGGAACAAGTGTTGTTGAGCGATGGTGCCAATGCTCGTCAGAACCAAATGGTTGATGCCTTCAATTACTGGCAAGAACCTGGTGATACTGGTGTATTACCTGCTCCAGACATCACTAGCAACAATGATGCTTCTGATCGCTTTATCCAGAGAGGTGACTTCATTCGCTTACGTAACCTCCAGTTGGGCTATTCTCTGCCTAGAACCTGGATTGAACCCATCAAGATGCAGCAGGCTCAGGTGTATGTTCAAGGTACCAACCTTTGGACATTCAACCCATACTACAACGGTGATCCTGAAGTAGGTCGTGGTTCTGAAGAATCAAACTTGACTGCATTGGGTGAAACTAACCTGTTTACTTTCCCTAATGCCCGTGGTATTACGTTTGGTGTAAACGTTTCTTTTTAATCCCACCTAAAAAGTAGAAGAACAATGAAATTGAAATCATATATCCCGATGCTGGGTGTGGCAGTTGTACTGCTAGGCTCTTGCGCGGATCGCCTGGACCTTGATCCATTTGATGCGGTAGGTGTTAATGCTGCTTTTGAATCCAATACAGACTTCGCAAATGCTGTTCGCGGTATTTATTCGACTATGTTGGATGGTGAGTTGTACGGCGGTAACTACATAGCCGTGCCAGATATCATGTCTGACAACCTGATTATTGCCTCAGAGGGACGTTTGTCTCAACAGACTCGTCATTACTGGGTATTGGCAGGTAACAATACTTGGGCCTTGTGGGACGATGGCTACCGTGCCATCATGCGGGCTAACTTGGTGTTGGAGAACATCGGAAACCTAGACGAAGGTGCTGTTCGTAATAACTTCCAAGGTCAGGCTTTGGCTCTTCGTGCAATGGCCCACTTTGATATGGCTCGTATTTATTGTAAGCCTCCTCAGCAAGCCTCTGGTTCTGATTTGGGTATCCCTTACATGACCTCTAGCGATGCTTCTCAAAAGCCTGGTCGCCCTTCAGTATCTGAAACATTCACTATGATTTTGAATGATTTGGACGAGGCGTTGACTCTGATTGGTGATGGTAACGGTATTAACCAAATGAATGGTTATGCGGTAAATGCTTTATTGGCGCGTGTACACTTCTATATGGGGGACAACGCTAGTGCCATTACTCATGCTACAGCAGCTATTACTGCGCAGCCAGGCATCGCAGCTTATGACGATGTGGATGGCATGTGGAAGGATGAGAACGATGCTGGTGTGTTGTTCAAGATTGCTAACACTGATCAAGACAATGTAGGTGTGGGTGTGCAATATAGCCAGACTGGTCCTACAGGTGTACGTTCAGAGTATGTAGTTGATTACGGATTGTATCAACTGTATGAGGATAACTCCGACGATACGGATGATGTCCGTTTGGATGTTTATTTCTCTACTTCAGAGTTTGCTGGTTCTGAGTTCAACCACATCGCAAAATGGTTCGGTCGTACTGGTTCAAACGCAAACGTTTCTGATATCCAAGTACTGCGTACAGAAGAGATGTACTTAACCCGTGCTGAAGCTCGTGCTGCTACTGGTGATGATGCAGGCGCCTTGGCTGACCTGAATGTAATCCGTGATGAGCGTTACACCGCTCACGCTACTGGAGAAACTGGAGCTGCATTGTTGGCTGCTATTCGCTTGGAGCGTCGTAAAGAGTTGGCTTTTGAAGGTCACCGCTTCTTCGATCTTAAGCGCTTGAATGCTGGCATCTCTCGCTCAACTTTCGGAGACTATTCTGATGGTTCGGGTATTGCATTGCCTGCTGACGCATTGAATTTGCCTGCGGGTGATACTCGTCTTGAGTTGCCTATTCCTCAGGCTGAGTTAAATGCTAACGAGAATATGGTGCAAAACCCTGGATATTAATCCAGGGCTTGCCCTAAAAACCATTTTTATCTGACTTAAGAGAGATATTATGAAATTCCATAAATATTTAAAGTCGGCGGTATTCTCAGGAGCCGTAGCGATGTTGGCTTTCGCTTGTACTCCCGAAGATCCGTTAACCTACACAGGAACTTCTGTTCCTCACTTCACTGCTTCTGCTGAGCAATTGTATTTGGTATCTGCTGAAGAGCCTGCTTTCACTATTGAAGTAGGTGTTACCAACCAAACAGGTAGCGATCAGTCAATTTCTATTTCGGTAGACGATGACAACACCACTGCAATTGCAGATGTACACTACACGCTTTCTGCTACTTCTGTGAGCGTTCCCAATGGTTCTTATGTGGCTAGTTTCACAGTGACTGGAAACTTTGACCAGTTGGGTGCGGATGGAGACCGGGTTTTGACTTTGGAGATTGCGAACCCTTCAGAGGGTGCTGGTGATGTTAATCAAACAATCACCATTGTTTTGAGCCAATTCTGTGAGTATAACATCAACGACTTGGCAGGTGATTACACTGTACTTAGTGGCTTCTGGGCAGATGGTGATGGTGTGCCGTTGGCATTCCCTGTAACGGTAGAGGTTGCTGATGCGGCTGCGAATCAGCTTCGCATTGTTGATATGTACGATGCATTGGGCTTGGCAGATGGTGACTCTGATATCATTGTTACTATCAACCAAGATGGTCCTTTGGACTTCTCCAATACTGTTGCTAAGCAAAAGGCTTTCTATGCAACCTCTCCTCCTTTTGGAGCTGAGTATGGTGACTTGAGCGTAGAAGGTGGTGGTGGTGTAAATACCTGTGGAGAGCTAGAGCTTACCATGGAGTTTACAGTAGCTGCTGGTACCTTTGGGTCCTCAACAGAGTTGCTTATCAAAAACTAAGGAATCAGTCCTTTATAATATAAAGCCGTCATCTTCATGACGGCTTTTTTTAGTCAAAATCCAACCTAACTCCCTATTTTAAGGTGTTATTACCCCGTGGCTTAGA
Source organism: Cytophagales bacterium (assembly GCA_003454975.1). Lineage (GTDB taxonomy): Bacteria > Bacteroidota > Bacteroidia > Cytophagales > Cyclobacteriaceae > DMST01. Next base: position 5,390 of record DMST01000253.1, read on the forward strand.
AGTAAAAATGAAAAGAAAGATGCGTTGGAAAGCAGGGTTGAAGATGCTAGTAATAGGACTTGTAGCTAGTCTGGCATCACCTACTTGGGCCCAAATCAATTTGCCCACCCCCAATCAAATACATCAATTACGAGATATTCAGTTTCGGGAAGAGGTGCGCTTTTCGGAACGTACTCATCGAATATCTGACCTACAAGAGAAATTAGGCTTGCCGTCATATTATACCGACCCTAGTGGTAAGGTATATGTGTTGACGGATATTTCGGAAGATCTACTTCCCGTTTACCTGGAATTATTTGACAACTATAATTCTGCTATTACCATTGGTGCAGATGCCTTATATCCTGATGGAGTTGCTGGCTACAACCTTACTGGTAAGGGGTATACTGTTCATATATGGGATGGAGGCCAACTTCTAGAAGAACACTTGGACTATGAAGGGCGTGTTAGCAATGAAACAGGAACTGATACGGAGGGCCATGCTGCTCACGTAATGGGCACCATTGTGGGTGGGGGAGTAGTGGACTCAACTGCTCGTGGAATTGCCTATGAAGCCTTCGGTAAGGCGTATAGTTTCAATGATAACGCGCTAACCAGAATGGCCGAACTTGCCGCCGACGGTGAGTTGTTGGTTTCCAATCATTCCTATGGTTTTGTTCTGGGTTGGGGGAATTTTGGAGAATGGTTTGGCCCACCCAATGCTACGGAAGACTATCGGTTTGGAAAATATACAGAAGGGGCTAGCCAGGTAGTAGACGAAATAGCCTACAATAACCCCTATTACAGTATTGTATGGTCTGCAGGTAATGACCGAAACCAAAGTGGAGACGGCAGTCATCCGCCTGATGGCCAATATGATTGTATAGGCCCTTACGGAACAGCGAAAAATAACATTGTGGTTGGAGCTGTGAATCAGGTACTAAACTACCGTGGCCCTAGCAGCGTTGTTATGAGCAACTTTAGCAGTTGGGGGCCCGTAGATGACGGTCGGGTAAAACCGGAGATAGTTGCCATGGGGGTAGGGGTACGGTCTACTGAAGCTACTGGTGAACGTGCGTACGGCACAAGAAATGGAACCTCAATGTCAGCCCCTGCCGTGGCAGGTGGTGTTCTGCTGCTTCAACAGCAGCATGCCAAGCTATACGATAGCGTTTTTATGACCTCTGCTATGGTACGGGCATTATTGGCCCATACTGCATTGGAAGCAGGTGAAGAGGGGCCTGATTATTCTTACGGGTTTGGGTTGATGAATGTGGAAGATGCTGCTCATGTTATTGCACGTCAAAACGGTGTAGATACGCTCATGATTCAGGATACACTGTTTCCTGGAGAGGTACATACGTACGATGTTTTCCCGACTGGCGAATCTGATTTAGTTTCAACCATAGCTTGGATTGACCCTCCAGGGCCCGCTTTTGGGGGCACCGAAATTGATGCAGATAATCTGATGTTAGTAAATGACTTGGACTTGAGAATTGTACAAGAGAATACGGATGTAGTACAGGAACCTTATATTTTAGACCCATCAAGTCCATTTACAGAAGCTACCACGGGGGATAACTTTCGGGATAATATTGAACTGATCAAGTTAGAGAACCCTGACCCTAGAAACTACCAAGTGCAAGTGTCGCATAAGGGGGTTAATCTAGAGGGAGACTATCAAGTATATAGCTTAGTGATTACTACAACTGGTAGATCCACGCCTGAGTCGGTACTATACTGGCGTGGTTTGCCTTTTTCAAGTAGTTCATCTTGGTCTCTTACCTCCGGAGGAGAGTCCGCTGAGATGACTCCGGGGGAAAATACTACTATTATTCTGGATGAAAATAGTACTACCGATAACGTATCAATACCGTTGGGATCTGATCTTACCGTAAAAAACCTCTTCGTTTATGGTAACCAAGCCCATGCGTTAGATCTGAATGGGAACACGTTAACAGTATCTGGTACCGCCTATATTCAGAATCCCAGATTTTCAATTACCAATGGTACTTTACGGTTCATTGGGGAGGGCCAAGAAAGTTTATTCGTCGAAAGCGGAGCCCTGGATGATGCCGATGTGGTATTTGATGCCGATCAGAAAACATGGCGGTTAGCCCAAGGAACGACGCTTGGAATGGTGACTGTTTCGGCTGGCAACTTTGACGTGGGAAGTAACACACTAACCATTGATGGCCTAGAATACTTAGATAATGGACTAGCCAAAGGTCTGTCGGTACAAGGGGGAACGATCCGAATAAATGAATTATTAGGGCTGTATGATCCTAATGCGGATTTGCAATTTGAGTCAGCTAATATAACCTTCCCTCAAGGAGATGCTTCGTTGGAAATCGGAGTCAGCAGTTTAGAAGGTGCTACTTTTAATGTTGAAGGTGGAAATGTAGAGGTTGTTGGTCAAAATGTTGTGTTGCCTGTTGTGAACCTCTCATCAGGACAATTATTGTTGCCGGATGGAGCTTCAGTTGAAAGCTTTGCTGGAGGCCGTGGTGCTGAACTTCAATTGGAAGGAGGAGGACAGGTTACATTTACTCCTGATTTTGTACTGGAAGCCACAGCCGAGGAGCCATTTCTTTTGACCTCTAATAGCGAAACCTCTGCTAGTTTTGAGATTAACTCCTTTACAAAGGTGTGCCTTGAAAATGTAGCCCTATCCAATGTGAATAATTCTGGCGAAGCCATTATTTCCTTGGGTGAGGCAGGAACCCAAGCCGGTGGAGAAACGGGATGGCAGCTAAAGGCTTGTGAAGATGTTCTTTTCCCTGCATATGAAGTACTCTTTCCTTGTGAGCAAGGCATTACAGTATTTCGGGACAATAGCTCGGGCTCACCAGAATCCTACCTTTGGGATTTTGGCGATGGCAATACTAGTGCTGATGCAAGTCCCAAGCACACTTACGCTACTGTGGGTAGTTATGATGTTACTCTCACCGTAGTGAATGGAGATGAAGAAGTAACCTTCGTAAACAACCTGGATATTGAAGCGAACGGAGTGGAAGTGCCCGGGGTGGTAGCTAGTGGTGCCTCAAGTTTAGCATCCTTAGTGAATGCGGCAACTTACCAGTGGTTCTTTAATGGAGATAGTATTGCGGGAGCAAACGAGCGAAGCTACAATCACCAGGGAGTTGTTGGTGACTACCAAGTGATGATTTCCAACGATACTTGCTCGGCGATTTCGGCGATCTTTCCAGTGGAGGTTGCCTCTATTCCTGAGGCGCTAAAAGGCCTGGAAGTGTACCCCAATCCTGCTCAGCAATATGTAACTCTGCAGTTGCCAGTGGGTACTACTGACGCTCAGGTAACCTTATTGACGCTGCAAGGACAGCTAGTGATGAAAGATGATTTCATTGCTGGAAAAGCTGAACTTGAAGTGACGCAATTGCCTCAGGGTCTTTATCTACTTAGGATATCTGTACCTGAGGGTAATTTAGTGCGTAGGCTGGTTATTGAATAGCTATATGAATGGCACGGATGGGGTGACTCATTCGTGCTATTTTTTTGCTTTTTTTAACCCGTATGGGATAAGATGATGTTCCGAAAAGGAACATTTCCATTATATTATAAGAAACAATTTTTTTGGTTATGCTAGCTAAGACATCCTGCCTGATCTTTTCCTTTCTCTGTTTTTCAGTTGTGGCCCTTGCACAATCTGGAGGTGCCGTTATAGGTTCTTCTAATAGCGGTAGTGCCTTGAATTCTACCCAAGATTTGAATCAGTATTTGCGAGAATACTACGGACAGCGAAAGGCTGGGATAACCGAGCGCGAGTTTGAAGGCAAGACTTACTTACATGATGAGTGGAAAGCCTACGTGGTTTCGGTTACTTTCGATAAGGACCCTATCGAGGTCAAGCAAGCCAGATATGATACCTATACCGACGAAATTGTCCTTTTAATGGACGGAGAACAACGGTACTTGAAATCAGAGTATATCAAAGAGTTTAGGATTGAGAGTGAGGATAACATTGATGTTCGCCAATTCATCAATCCGCGGTACCAAGATTTCTCCCCTAAAGAAGGGATTCCTCTACTCGAAGTCCTCACAACCGGTACAGTCTCCTTATTTAGAGAGGTTAAAGCCAATGTAGTTACCAGTTCTGGTAGGTATGACCCTTCCACCGGTGATACTGAGAGTACTGAGCGTGTAGTAAAGAATGTAATGTATTATTTGGAGCGTGGAGGCTACCTGTACCCTGTGGCTTCAAAAAGTAGATTTGCAAAGTTACTGGACTCACTTTGTGATGAGGAATTTGATGAACGTAAATACGCAAGGGAGAATGGACTACGCCTGAATAGGCCTGGCGATTGGCCTAAATTAGTGGCTGCTTCAAATGAAAGCTGAATGACTAATACGTGATTTGAGTGGAACCTAGCAGGTTTCTCTTTGTCGGATGTGTATATTAGGATAAACACAAACCTATGTAACTATGCATCGGACAGGCCTTTTCATTATGCTATTGATAGGGCTGGCCTACCCAGCGGCGAGCCAACTGGTTGAGCAAGGTACGGTAACCCCGATGTCCGCAGGGACCAGTCAAGACCTAAATCAATATCTGAATGAGTACTACGAGAGGAAGGAAGGAACGGCAACGCGTCCTTTTGAAGGGCAGACCTTTTTGCACGAGGATTGGAAGGAATACGTACTGGTAGTTACTTTCGAAAAGGATCCTATCTCTATTGAGAAAGCAAAGTATGACAGCTTTGCAAAAGAGATCGTATTTCAGTGGGAAGAGGAGACCAAATATCTCTCACAAGCATATGTGAAAGGCTTCGTGATTAGAAACACGTCTGCAAATCAAGAACGGACTTTTATCAATCCCAGGTATAATAACCTTATTAATTCTGAGTCTCTGTCATTATTTGAGGTTTTGGCAGACGGAGAAATATCCCTTTACAAAGAGGTTCAGCACCACGTACAAGGAGCAACAGGCAGGTATGATCCAACCTCTGGTGGTACAGAACAACAAAACCGCTTGGTTACAGAAGAGAGGTACTTCCTGGCCAAAAGTAGTACACTTTTCCCTATCCAACCCCGCTCTAGATTCGCTAGAATTTTGGCCACGCTTACCGATGATGAATTCGATGTAAAAGGATTCGCAAAAAAAACTGGCCTTAAAGTAAATAAAGTGGCTGATTGGCCGGCCATCATAAACGCATTCAATCAGCAAAACTAATGGTTAGCGAGGTCGTTATTCCTTAGAGATATCTTTTTATACAAAGTAAGGCATGAACGAGTTGAAGCTATCACTAATTCTCGCCGTGGGGATGGTACAAATCTCATTCGCACAATTCACGGACTATTCTGGTGCAAAAAATTACCGGACACAATTCGGGAATACTCAGCAGTTGTTTACAAATATTTCTGATGTATCCGACGAGGGTAGACTCTTTGAAGGCAAGACGTATCTTAACGAGGATTGGGAAACCTATCTGGCGGTATTCACCTTTGAATCGGAGACTGTTCGCTTGCCTGAGGCCAGGTTTGATGGTTTGTATCGAGAACTCACCTTTATATATGAGGGAGAAGAAAGAACGCTTTCACAGGAGTACGTTAAAGCTTTCTATGTCAAAGGCGAAGATGGTGCTCCTGATACATACTACATCAATCCATCCAAATATGGAGTGTCAAACTCCAGCTTTCTTTCTATGTGTGAGGTGCTTGTGTCAGGTGAGGTGTTTCTCCTTCGCGAACGGCATTTAAAGATAAGGGACGCATCGGGAAAGTATGATCCTAGTACTGGTTCTACCGAGTTAACCCCACAGTTGACCGATGAGTTTCGGTACTATTTGGTGAAAGCAAATGAACTATATCCCGTTCAGCCCAGAAACCGATTTTCTAAGATTCTTCAAACTATAGGTGGTGACTCCTTTGATGTGAAAGCCTATGCCAAACAATATCGCCTAAAGCTAAATAAAGTGGATAATTGGCCACAGCTAGTGGAGGCTTATAATAATCGGGATAAGTGATTTGTAAGGCAATCTAAAGACAGGGCTACCCAATAAGGTGGCCCTTTTTATTTGTGTCTTACTCATTCCAATTTCTTTCTTAAATCCCTTAGCTTGTGTTTCATACTAAGACCATATGGATATAAAAGAACAATTTTCTCTGGAGGGAAAAGTAGCGGTAGTCACCGGAGCTAGTAAAGGAATAGGCAAAGCAATTGCCATGGGCCTGGCACAGGCTGGGGCCAAAGTAGTGGTAAGTAGTCGTAGCCAAGAAGCGGTGGATGAAGTGGCTGAGGCTATTGTAGATGCGGGGGGGGAGGCCAAAGGGATTGCATGTCACATGGGTGATACCGGCCAAATTCAATCATTGGTAGAGCAAACTGTGGCTTCCCTTGGCGGGATAGATATATTGGTGAACAATGCAGCTATCAATCCTGTGTTTGGCCCAGTTTTGAAGTCGGATGACACCGTTTTTGATAAGATAATGCAGGTTAATGTGAAGGGGCCATTCAATTTATGCAAGATGGCTTTCCCTTCTATGAAATCTCGTGGAGGCGGGGCTATAGTTAATATTTCTAGCATTGAAGGAATTTCTCCTGGACAAGGCTTGGGACTTTACAGTGTGAGTAAGGCTGCTCTTATTTCCTTGACGAAGGTTTTAGCCAATGAGCTGGGTGAAACGGGTATTCGAGCCAACGTGCTAGCCCCAGGATTGGTAGATACTAAATTCTCGGAAGCACTGATTAGCAATGACCAAATTTTAAAGTGGGTTCTAGCAAAACAAGCCATTAAACGCCCAGCACAACCCGAGGAAATGGTAGGGCTGGCCTTGTATTTAGCTTCTCCAGCTAGCTCATTTGTGACCGGGGGGGTATTTACCGCAGATGGAGGATATACGGTATGATTTCACTATTCGCTACTGATAGGTTGACCCACCTATATCCCAGTATACAGGTCTTTATTACTGAGCAAGTAATCCCACTTGAACGTGAGTTTTTGTCGCTTCCATTTGGGGAGTTGCTTCCCAAGCTAGATGCACTGCGTGAACAGGTGAAACAAAAGGGCTGGTGGGCTCCTCCTTTGCCAGAATCAGAGGGAGGAATGGGCCTGTCGTTAACCGAGTTTGCGCAATTAAGTGAACTAATGGGACGTACCCCTTTGGGACATTATTTGTTCAATTGCCAAGCACCGGATATTGGGAATATGGAGCTCATGCTCTCTCATGCCTCAGAAGCGCTTCAAGAGCAGTTTCTGGAACCTCTTATTCAGGGGGAAACACGCAGCTGTTTTAGTATGACAGAACCCGAATTTGCAGGCTCAAATCCCACGAGAATGGCGACCACTGCTATTCGCGATGGGGATGACTATGTCATTTCTGGACACAAATGGTTTACAACCGCCGCTGATGGAGCCCAATTTGCCGTAGTGATGGCCATCACCAATCCTGATGCCACCTCTCCTTATGAGCGTGCTAGTATGATTGTGGTGCCTACTGATACTCCAGGATTTGATCGGGTAAGAAATATCTCCGTGATGGGAGAATCTGGTGAAGGATACCACAGCCATGCCGAAATCAAATACGAAAAATGCCGGGTGCCTGTGTCTTACCGAATTGGGCCGGAGGGTAAAGGATTTATGTTGGCACAAGAACGACTAGGTCCTGGACGTATCCACCACTGTATGCGATGGATCGGGATTGCGGAACGAGCGCTAGAAATGATGTGCCAATATGCTATACGGCGAGAGTTAAAAGACGGTAGGCCCTTGGCCAATATGCAAACTATTCAAAACTGGATTGCTGAAAGTAGAGCAGAGATTGACGCATCTCGTCTATTGGTATTGCACACCGCCAGAAAAATTGATGAAGAGGGGCAAAAAGCTGCTCGTCAGCAAATTAGTACCATCAAATTTTATGTAGCAGGAATGCTAGACCGAGTGCTGGATCGGGCAGTGCAATCTCATGGAGCACTAGGAATCACGGATGATACGGTTCTGGCATATTGGTACCGCCATGAAAGGGCAGCCCGTATTTATGATGGGCCTGATGAGGTGCACAAGAGTGTATTGGCCCGTGATATTTTGAAATCCTACCAGGAATAATCAGTTATGACCCAGATTGCAACAGATCAGCCGACTAGCATTCGTGCTGGTGAAGAGCTCCCCTTAGAAGACCTAAAGCGATACTTACAAGAACAGCTTTCTCTATCGGGTGACCTTGAGGTGGCGCAATTCCCTAGCGGATTTTCTAATCTTACCTATTTTGTTTCGCTAGATCAGCAGGCCATGGTTTTGCGACGCCCTCCGGTAGGAGCTAATATCGCTACCGCCCATGACATGAGCAGAGAGTATCGGGTGCTGACCTTGCTTCAGCCTCACTTCGAGAAAATACCGAAACCTCTTCTGTATTGTGAGGACACGTCCGTAATCGGAGCACCATTTTATGTGATGAGTCGGGTAGAAGGGGTGGTCTTGCGTGGCTTTCATGCCAAACTAGCTCCAGAGCCTGCACTGATGAGAGAACTGTCAACCACTGTGGCTCATACACTGGCTGATTTGCACAATGTGGATATTGATGGAACCGGACTGGTAGACCTGGGAAAACCTGAAGGTTATGTAGTAAGACAAGTAAAGGGATGGATTAAACGGTACCGAGCGGCGGCTACAGATACTATTGTGGCCATGGACGAGATGGCTAGTTGGATGGAAAGAAATGTTCCGGAGAGGGAATCGGTAGCATTTATCCATAATGACTTCAAGTATGATAATTTGGTCTTGAAATCTGACCGGCTTACCGAGGTAAATGCGGTGTTGGATTGGGAGATGGCTACCGTAGGCGATCCTTTGATGGATCTGGGCACCACTCTGGCATACTGGACGGAGGCAAGCGACCCAGATATTATGAAACCCTATAACTTATCGTGGTTGCCAGGCAACCTAAAGCGGTCAGAGCTAGCAGAAGCCTATGCTAGCGCCAGAAACCTGACGCTAGAAGTAGAGCAATTGCTATTTTACTATGTATTTGGCTTGTTTAAGATTGCGGTGATTGGTCAGCAGATATATGCCCGGTTCAAGGCAGGATTGACACAGGATGAACGCTTTGGAGCTTTGATTCACGTGGTGAAGACCTGCGCCGAAACGGGTAGGTTGGCCCTAGAGAAAGGAAAGATATCTGATGTTTGGTAGGCAAATCATGGGATTTTAGTCTGCGTCAACGGATTTCTCGTTTGACATGCTGCCAGAATATGAAACGGTTGTGCCAGAATACTCAATAGCCCGCCACTCACATTGCCCCCTTTCGGGGGCTTTTGTATGTTTGAATCATCCCAATAAACTGATTCTTAACCATCATAAACTATTCGATCGAAAATACGATACCAGCAAAAAACATTGTCACTAAACTCAATCGCTAATACTACCAGCTAAGTTTCTCCAATAGGATTAAAACCAAAAAATAAAAAAGCCTCTGATCGCATGATCAGAGGCTTTTTCGTTGGCTTTGTTCTGTCTTAATTAACCAGATTAGTTCCGGTTAAAGGTTCGGCGTAACCAGTCGTTGAAGCCACCACTACTATTTCTGCTCCGTCCGTTACGGCCGAAGTTATTTCTGTTTCTGCTATTTCTGTTTCGTGTATTCCGATTTCGCGTATTGCGAGGGCGAGAGGTTCGAGGCCTACGGTTGTTTCCATTGAACAATCTCTGGAAGAAATTACCACCGGGGCGTGTGGTTCTAGGTCTGCGGTTGTTTTGGAAAATACCGCCCTGTGAAGGTGTCCTCCTCGTGCCTAATACACCGTTGGGTATATTGTAAGCAACGGTGAGGCTTGTAAACATATACCCATCGTTATTATTCGGGTTTCCTCTGAGCTCGCCACCTTCATACGTTCCAGTAGGATCAACAATTGCTCGGGTTTCTGGATCAAGATCCATCAAACCGGTAGTGTAGGTATTACTCACATCATCCAAATAATCGGAGGTAGTTAGTCGATATCCTAAATCTAGCCCTACTGACAACCCCGCAGGTAATTGAAATTCGACTCCGAGACCTAAGGGAAATGCCATAACAAAGTTGCTATAATTGACATCTTCCGTCTGTAAGGTCCAAAGATCAATCATTTCACCATTTTCCAACCTCACCTTGGGATAGTTGGTGGTAACCCCTACACCTCCATAAGCATAGAGAACGAGACGGTATGGAGTTCCGCTAAGGCCCGCCGCTCCTCGGTACCGCAGAATATCAATTTGAGGGCCTGCCCACAACTCAAAATTGCGGGCCTGAAAATTTAGTTTCCTCTTATTATATCTCCACGTAATACTAGGGTCACTTAGGTCGCTTCCTTCAATGGTATACCAAGAGAATTCTGAACGGATGGATAGCGGATGGAAAAATGGCATCCGTGCTTTAAATCCTAATGTCGCCCGTGCGTAATCTATATCTTGGAAATTATAACCAAATGCTCCACTAGGGAATAGCGAAGCTACATTAGCCATTTCGCCATAGTAGGCGCTAGGGCCAGTAGATACATAGACACTATAAAAATCTCTGGCTGTAGATTTTACCTGATCATATTGGATGTTGGGGAAGAAAGATACAGGCCCCTGCTGTGCATGAGCAGTGCTCAATGCCATACTTACTCCTAGAAGTATCAGAATCCGTTTCATCCTTACTATGAATTGGGTATAAATTTTCTCTAAGATAACGATTCCCTGAAAAAGAAATTGAATCTGGGTAAAGTTTCAACCCGACCTATCGGTAAGTTGTTGTGGGCATGTTTTATCCGGTTGGTAATCAGGTGGTTATGAAGGATGTGCTGCGAAGGTATTTTAATTGATACTGCCTTGAACCTTTGAGCTAATAATTAGGCCTCCGGGTTGAGTTTTCCTTCTAACCTGCATTGAAACAACGGGTTTAGATGGGT
>DMST01000198.1 GCA_003454975.1 Cytophagales bacterium
CCTACCCTTTCGGGGCCTTGGAGCGTACCTACTGCCGAACCATCAGCATACACCTCAGGGAGGTAGCAGGTGTCGAAGGGAACGGAAAGAACAAAGGATTTGGGCACCGTGCTCTGCTCGTAGGCTCCTATGTCCGGGTTGGGATGGTTACGTTCATTACCCAGAATGTCATAGGCCACCGAAGGGATAAAGGTACCCGCCCGGCGCAACTCAGGAGCTTGGGGTAGCAAGGTGGTATCATTGGCAAATTGAGGATCTATAAACAGGCTGTTTTGGTCTTGCCTTGCAGTGGCCTGCCAGTCCGCCAGGTTGTATTCTGTATAGCCTTCCCCATTGGTACCCGTGGGAGTGCTTGCAAGGTAAACGGAATCGGACGAATAGAATACATTATGATCCGAATCCAGGCCACTGGAACGTTCCGAATGAAGTACGATACCTTCACCAGTATTGTATAGAATGTTGTTCTTAAAGGTGGAATAGTATGACAAACTCAGCCACACGCCGCTCCCATCATAATAGCTACTATTGCTATACAGATTGTTTGAGTATAGCTCCAGGTAAAAACAATTGTAACTGTAAATGCCGACACTAGGCCCGGTGCTATTTAGTGAAATAACATTGTTCGATATCAGCTTGGTCCCACCATCATAGTTTCTGTCTAGGTAAATACCCGTTCCTTCCCGGTCAGAAAGTATGGTATTCCCTTCCACACGCATATGGGGGGTAGAGCGAATGTAAATTCCACGGTACTGCCCGTAGGCGCCATCCTCTGCTTTCGTAATAGTATTGGCTCTTATCAATAGTGTATCTGCCCGCTCAACATAGATAGCCATGGAATATTGGTCCTCAAACCGATTAGAATCTATTTGGACATGAGTATCTCCCGGCAAACCATAAAAGAATACACCATAATTTCCTCCGATAAATTCGTTACCCACAATTTTTCCGTGTTGGTTGAGTGCCTCCCCGCCCAGGCTGAGCAACGTACTTCTTTCTGAATCTGTAATGACTTTATTGCCAATAAATTCAATGCCTTTAGAATATTGCCCGGTTTCAATCACGTGTTGATATGCATAACCTTCTATTTCAAACGTGATGTTTTTGAACGTCAAATAATCTGCCCTATTCAGTTCCACCACGGAGGAACCGTTCGTGTATAGTCGCGTATTTTCTGGTGTCTGTTCCAGACTAGCAAAGGTGACCCGATTCGTAGGCGAAGTCCCAGTAATGGTATGGATATCCAGAGTATTGTATCCGCCATAATCTCCCGGCTCTACCCAAAATGTAGTGGGGCCAGAAACACCCCGTCGGGTGAGTTCATTCACGGCCGCATGGAAACTATCATAATCGGCCTGATCACTGCTCCCTATCAGGTATTCCCCTTCCATCATGACAAGAATGTCCTGAGTAGTAAGTGTATCGTTATGACGCGCCTGCTCAGGCAAACCGTTGGTTGATTGCAAAAACACCGAAAGGTTGTAATTAGCCACCGGCTGGAAGAAGTAGTCTCCTACCAAGACCGTATCCTGGGACCCCGGTAACAGGGTACCTGTCCAGTTGGTGACCAACTCCAGCTGACCGTTCACTTCCAACCCAATCTCTGCTTGCTGGATAGTTTCCCTACCTGTGTTGTATAGAATGGCCTCTACGGGCTGAATTCCTGCTGGAAATGGCGTCCCTGGCAAGAGGATTTCTAAGATCCCTCCATCCTGTTCGAAATAGAGGGTATCCCTTACAGGGGTAGCTACGGGTACTTTCACTACGCCATGGGGTAGCGTACCCAGGGTTCCTGATTTCAGATCAACAATCAGGTCATCTAATCTTTGGTTAAACGAATATAGATGCACGAGTCCGGTTTCATCCAGATCTACCGGCCGGATAGCTCCTTCGCGGAGTTGGGTTGCTGAACGTGCTACTTCCCAGAAACGAAATTCGTCGATGGCTCCGTGGAAGAATGGACCACTCGATACATTACTACCCCCGGCTATCCACCCCTGCCCTTGAGGCGTCACCGTATTGGTATTAAGTAGCCCTTGAAATTCTCCGTCTACGTACAATTGAAAACCAATACCACTTTTCTGTACTAGGGCTACGTGGTACCAACGATTCAATTCCGGGGTAAATGATGAGTAGTAAGCATACCTCTGATAAAGGCCCAATCGGCCATCTGGGGCCATATAAAGACTGAACCCTTCGGTACTAGCGAAAGGAGTTTCTCCGATTATCACGGACTCTTTATAGGAATCTGCCCGCATCCAGACCTCCAAGGTGAAATCATAATCCTCGGCATCAAGACGTGCTTCCGTAGCTGTGTGATCGCCTAAGTATACCGCAGAGGATTGGCCATCAAATGCCAGTCCGTAATGAGGTATCCGCGGTGCTACCCGAACCCAGTCTGCTTGGGCAGTATCCAGGTCATTACCCGCATCAACCCCACCCTCTACTGAGTCTACCCATGCCGAGAAAGTATGGAACTGTTCTGGGGCCAGGTCTACACTGTTGAGTGTAATCTCGACGGAATCACCTACCGCAAGAGGGGCAAAAGTGACGTGAGTACTCCGGGTGGGTAGGTCGTCTACTTGCCAACCAACAATCGTTTCAGAAAGCGGTTGAGTACCAAAGTTGGTCACCCGCACCACCAAGGGCTGCTGGTCTTGGGATACCACCTCCATCCGGCGGGGTTGTACCATAGCAGAAATGCGAGCATCGTAGGGCAACACGGAAAACTCCAATGCCCCTACATCGGGCCGACTAAGGTCTCGGGTTTTGCCCTTGCTATCTGTGGTCACTTCACTGAGGGGCGTCCCTGCCCCGTCTAGAGCCACTTGCCTTGGTAGCAGGTTTACATTGTCGAAGTATTGAGGATCTACCCGAAGCGAGTGCTGTGCTTGCCCCGTAGCCGAGCGGAACGCATCCAATTGGAAGTAGGTACCGTCCATAGCAATGAAGCTGTTGGTACCCCCGTTCCAGTAGTTATTATAATCGGAGCTAAGCGCCGTTAGGGAATAAAATGCATTGACTAGGTTTCCCTGATTAACGGCCAAAATATTATTAAAAAGAGAAAGGGTATCAATGGACGAAAGATTGAATGCGTAGAAACTGCCGTTGCTACTAGCAGTGCCTAAAATGGAGTTGTGGAAAAAAGAAACATTGGTCCCACCGTTGAGGTCGAAGACTGAACCAGAGCCTTTGGAGTAATCCAGGGCTACCACATTATTGATGAAAGCCACATCAATAAGTCCACCACCAGAGATTCCATTATATCCCTTCACGCCAAAGAGGTTATTGCGAATCTCGCCGTTGGAAATACTCCCGAGTCCCAACGCTTGGTAAAACTGCTGAGTATAGCCATTGGTCCTTTCCGTTTCAAAAGTATTATTTGCCATCAGCAGAGTATCAATGTTGCGTAGAGAAGCCCCATACGAATACTGGTTTAGAAAAGTATTGCCTTCTAAATTCCAATTCCTGTGTGTGGGTTGTGATGAGGGTACATCTATGCGAATACCGAACGTGCCATAGGTGAAGGTGGAATTATGGATGTTAATTTGAGAAAGGGGGCTGTTGCTGATGGAATATATGAGGTTGCCACGCTCACCGGCCGAATGACTGATGCCGGTCAGTTGTAGGCCATCCACTGTTACGTGGTTTACACTGTCTCCTAAACGGATGAGCGAGTTATCGTACTCATCATTCTTCTGAACCAAAGAAATGTTTCGAAGGATAACGCCCTCTATGTTTGCCAAACGAAACAGTGAGGCATCTCTTCCACCATCCTCTAGAATGAAAGTAACCTCCTCAGAGTCTCCGTTGGCAGATTCTATTATCAGGGGCGTACTCTTCGAGATCCCAGGAATGCTTTCCAACACCAATCTTTCCGGATACTGGCCAGGTTGTAGACGGAAGGTAACAGAATCACTCGCCCAACGCGTCTTTAAAGCGGCCACCGCCGCACCGAGGGTTTCGAAATCGGCGTTTGATTTTCCTACCGTATACACCCCCGCCATTCGTGATAGAAGATCAATCTTCAAGGTGTCGTTTTCGGGATTACCATCCGGTTGATTATTGGGAGCTGAGGAATAAAACATCAACTGGGTAGGTATATTCTGGGGTAGTTGAAAAGAACCCAAGGTTAACAGCGTATCCTCACTCCTCTCCAAGTATCCGGTCCAGGCAAGGTAAGACTGTGGAACACCATTGAGCGACCAGCCTATGCTGGCTGAGGTAAGCGGTTCGGTACCTTGGTTGCGCAGTCGCACCTGAGCCGTCTGGTTTCCTGCAAGTAGAGGTATCAGGTACTGCTGGTCCGGAGTGGGATGGGCATCAAGCGGAAACACCAGATCCCGTACGGGAGCCCTACTTTCCACCCAGTTTCCTCCTGCTACTATGGGGGCCAGGTATTCATTTTGGGCATCGTATAGCGTTTGGCCATACCCACGTTCTACCCGATAGTGGGCCAGCAAATTGGTTTCAGCCTCAATACCTTCATGCTTCACCATCCACTCCTGTAGCTGTACTTGGGTTCTAGCGGTACTCCAAATCCTAATCTCATCCAGAGCACCGTCTAATAGGAAATTTGGTTCAAAAAAATACGTGGCCCCAAATGTAAAAAAACCACCAGATTCGATTTTGGGTAGTGAAGTAAAGGCATAACGACCTTGTTCCTTGCCATTGAGGTAAAAGATAGCTAGGCTATCAGTAACACTCACTGCCACGTGGTTCCACCGTTCCAGCCGTACGGTATCACTAACAATATTAAATACCCGGAAACGATTATTATACACATTTAAAGACGTCGCGTAATATCCTGTGGGATCATAGATGGACCATACATGGTCGAAGTTTTCGGTCTCATTGGATAGATATACCCACGATTCTATGGTGAAAGAGTCGCTATTGGATAAAGAATCCAGCAAGTTATCCATAACAATGTATTGGGATTCTCCATCCAGGGCGATGCCGTAGTGGAATTCATCGGGAATGACTACGATTCGCTCTAAGGTGAGGGTATCTCGTTCTGGTGTAGGATCTATTACCCCATTGGGCAACTCGGTCCAAAGGCTTACCTCTCGCAGTTCATCAGGCATCCACAGGGCTGTTCCCAGCACCAAAGTGTCCACTTCTCCGGTATTCAAATTCCCCGAATAGGCCACTTTGGGCTGCATTATACCGTCTAATGACCATCCCAACTGGGCCGAGGTTAACGGCTCCGTTCCTTCGTTTCGCAATACGGCGTGCACCAATTGAGTCCCCTCTTCTATCCGATCATCATCTGCAAGACCTACCAAGCCCCGGGCCGCAACGTCGTTAGGTTCAAAGGTGAAATAAGGTAACTCTGAATACCAGGCATCCTGGCTAGGCGTGTACCAGTTGGCTGTATCCGTGAGTTGCTGAAAGGCAAAAGCGGTAGGACCGGTAGTAATCTCTGGAGAATAATAGCCAAAGGCAGCTTCCGCTTCTAAGGCAAGCGCAAAAACAGCTGAAGGAAAGCCCGGAGGTAATTCATCTTCACCTTCTACCCAAGCGTCCATATTCAAGGCAGAAACATACCTGGGGTTCTCCAAAGTGCCCTGCAGCAATATCCATGCGTCGTAGGCATTCACGTTTAGCTTACCTGAGCCAAAAAGCGATCCTTCATTTACAGCACCATTTCCATCCAGTACCACCACAGTACCCGCCCGAAGTGGTTCCGTAGCCTGCCAGTGTAACACCCGGGTAGTAAGTTGAAATTCGGGTGCTCCCTGTTGGAAACGGTGACTCAAGAGGGTAACCTGTGTACCAGGAGCTACGTCTGTTAGGAGCACAAAGCCCAAACGATTGTCTAGTTCCAAAGCAAAGATGGCCGCCTCACCGGGTTGTAATTCAGTACCTGAGAAAGAATAGGAGGAATCGGTCACCTGATAATCAGTCACCTGATACTCTTCGGGGTATTCAATAGCATTCCAATTGTGGGCATTCCAACCTGCGGCCTGAAAATCTAGAACCGTACCCGACGCGAATGGCAAATTGAGGACAGCCAGGCTATTGGCTTGTTTGAGCTCTAGGGCAAACCCCTTCGAAAGTAGGTTAGGCGGTGCGCTACCGTAACCTGCAGCAAAAAAAACACGCGGATGTACTGCCAATACAAACTGAGGAGCGGTGCCCTTTCCTTGGTAGACATATAGGGGCTGGTTCGATTGATAAATAAGGGGGCCCCCTCGTACCTGGCCTCGGGTCGCAGTTCGTCCAGAGATTTCGAAATTTGTACCTGCAGGCAAGCCTTCGTTGGTAGACCAGATCAGCAGATTCTCATTGTTGCCATCCAACAACCTAGTACCACCCCAAGGCATGTCAGTAATCCGAATTTCAGTACCAGGACTTACAGAGTCTAACAACATCAGAGAAAGCGTGATGCTATCTTGGAAATTGTACCCGGTCAGCATAAGGTCGCCGGGTTGCAACTGAGTACCAAGAATATCCTCCGCTCCTCCTACCTGAAAATAGGGCCATTCAGAAGGCCAAATCTCATCTTGAGAGCGTACCCAGTTCTGCCCCGCATGCAATTCCTTTCGTAATACATCCTGAGTACCCGAGGTAAGCCCGCCAAGATAGTAGGCATGCTTTTCTACATAACCGAATTCTGTTTTTCGATCAGCCATCTGCAGTACATATGGGGTACCACCATTATTGACTCCGTATGCCCCCAAATCCAGGCTTGCAATCAAATTTGGAGTCTCCAAAGTACCTTGATAAGCAAACAGTTGGTAACCATCATCTAGCCCAAATGCACCTAGCAGTTTTCCAACATCGGCATACTCAGAATAAACCGTAACCACAGTTCCTGCGGGTACGGACTGGTCGGCAATCCAGGTTACATTTCGGCGGCTAGAGGAGTAAAGGTATTCGAAAGTAGCACCACCCCATTCGGCACTGTTGAAATGAATCTCGGTACCAGAATCCAAGTTAACCAATGGTACAAAAGCAAATTGGCTATCATTGGAGAAGTAGCTATAGTAGGTATATAAAGGTCTATCTATATGGTAGCCCACAAACGCCAAATCACCCGGTTGCAGAGTAGTACCTACCGTGGATGCCGGAGCTATGGAATATGAGGGCATATTCGTCAACCCCGACGGATAATCATGCAGCTGCCAATTGAGCGGGTTGACGGCATCCGAAAAGATTTCAGCCTGGCTGCCCACACGCACTCCCCCCGCAAGAAAGGCCTCTCGAGGAATACGGCTCTTGCTTCCGTGACTCCAATATGCTTTTGGTGATACTAGTTCACTCGGTAGGGCAGACTCATTATCTGCCAAGGGCGGCACATCCCAATCCGAAGCGGTCAGTCCAAAAATAAAACTAGGCGCCAGGCTAGGGCCCTGGTACATAAATATGTGCGCGCCTGTAGATAGCGATTTTTGAAAATTTCTAAACCTATCGTCCAGAAGGGGATCAATCACCGAACCCGCCTTCACTAAGGTATCCGTTTCCCAGGCAAAAACACCAAAATCTAAATCGAGTTGCAGCTGGCTACCGTCCCAAGAAGAACCCGTGAAGGCAATTTGGGTGCCCGGTTGTAAGTCAACGAGGGTAGCGAAAGCCAATGAAGAAGAACTGGCAGTATAAAAACCCGTCAGGAAAACGTCTCCCGGCTGTAGAAGTGTACCCTCTGACTGCCAAGCAATTCCGACCTGAAAATCTGGCAGCAAGTCTTCCCAGGTATTGTAATACCCATACATCTGAACGTTAGCCGGAGCATGAAGTTCGGCCCTTAGTTCTTCCTTAGTGCCTTGGTACACAGGACCCGCAAACACATACCCATCGAAAAATGAAGACTCTTGGTCTAGGTAAAAATAAAACGAGGAATCTGTGGCCAACGCAGAAGGCAATAAGCCTTCGGCATCATCCTGGAAATTAGTATCCGTATAGTCAGTAGCCGAGATGGATGTAATAAACTGAGGATCAGCTGTACGCCCTTGAAATATGTACACCTGCTCTGACCGGTTGTAGGTAATGGCCCCTCCCTTTAGCTTACCTACATTCGCAAAGTTGGCTTGTATGACAACTACAGTACCGGCCTCCAAATCGGTAGTGGCCTCCCAAGTACATAGCTTATCCTCCTCTTCCAGATTCTGCCAATCAGAACCCAACCACCCATGATCGGTCATTACCAATCGTGTACCCGCTATTACCGGTTCTAGCAGCACAAAAGCGACTTTGGCAGCATTGTAATTATTATACCCATAGTCAATACCCGCAAAAGCCACGTCGCCCGGAGCCAATATAGTACCGGGTTCTGCATAAGGAGCCCCCACGCTAAGGTTAGATAGCTCCACAGGAACTACTGAAGATTGACCATTGGAAAATACCCAGGAATTTGGATGGTATATCTCTTCTCTCAGTTCAGTTTTGGTGCCACCTGGGATGGTACCGTCATACCAGCGAAGTGGTCTTAGGCTTGGAAAACTGACCTCCCGATTACCGCTATTCAGTACACTGGGCAATAGCCCCTCACTATCCTGATCCACCGAACCATTGGCTGCCCAAGTATAAGTATTGAGTGCCGCCAAGAAACTGGGAGCACTAGTGGAGCCTTGAAATGCGTATAATTGATCGTGCCCTGAAAAGAAGCCCTCAAAACTACCTGATACACTCCCCACAAAGGAAGAATCTCCTTGAATGGTCACTACTGTACCTGCGGTTAAGGCAGTTTCTGAAGCCCAAGTAATTTCGGTATCCTGAGAAAGACTGACTAAAGAACTGCCATCCCAACCGCGATCCGTGAAGTGGATTTCCGTCTGTGCTACTACGTCTTCTAACAGCATGAACGAAAACCGAGTCTCGTAATGCGCCTGATACTCCAGAAAAACGACATCCCCTGGAGATAATGTTGTTTGGGATTTTGAGGCGAAAGAAAGAGAAAGGGCAAACAGTAAAAAGAGACCCAAATACGAGAAACGTTTGAGCATAGCGCAGAGGTGGTTGAAAAGTTGAGAATTGTTGTCTGATATAAGAGATCGCTAAAGTACGATTCTTCCAGGGGTTTGCCAAACCCTAAAAAATAAGGGTGAACCACTTTCGTAGCTCACCCTTCTCCTTTCATCGAATATCTGCTTGCTTACCGAATCACCACCCTAACGTGCTGCAAGGTCTCCCCTTGCTGTACGCGCAGCAGATAGATACCCGCTTTCAGTTGCAGGCCTTCTACCGCATGGTGGGCCGAGTGTGTGCCCTCGTAGCGGTACTGCTCTTGCCCTACTGCGTTGAGCAATGTGATGCTGACCGGCTCCGTTGCGTTGAGCCCTTCCAGTGCCACCGTAAAGCTGCCCGTGTTCGGGTTGGGGTACACCGAAAGCTGAGGTGCCATGCC
>DMST01000393.1:0-7040 GCA_003454975.1 Cytophagales bacterium
GGATGCTCTCCAGGTACCGGTTAGTGTTTTACCACGCGCCGCGTCTGGATCTCCGTTCCGGTTTCTATGCTGATCAAATACACACCAGAACCGTACGCATTCAAGTCCCAAGCAGAAACCTCATAGGCTCCGTTCACGGATTCTAAGGTCCTGGCCTCCAGCACGCGCCCGGTCAGGTCCGTGAGCTGTACCGTTACGGGTTGGGTACCTGCCGCCAACCGCAGTTGGAATTGACCCTCCGTAGGGTTCGGATAGATCGCCAGGGTGGTTTGCGCCATCCCTTCGGATTCCGCTGCCAGGGTAAACGATACCGGAGCACTGGGGCTACCCTGCAAGGCATTGGCTTGGAAACCGATTTGCTCTTGCAGCGTCAGCACCTCTCCGGTTTCGGGTTGGTAAAGCGCAAAACTCACAGCCTCGTTGGCCTTTCCGTAGATCGTGAGGAAGTACAGCACCTCACCGTCTACCTGGGTAGGCGTGGCTACGCCCCGGTACGTATCTCCCACCTTAGCCAGTAGGTATTCCTCGCCCGTAAGGCCAAGGGCCGCAGCATCGACTACGGTACCCACCAGCGACTCAGTATTCTCGAAGGCATTCGCATCAATCTCGAACTGCGCCAGCAGCGCTTTCCGGTCTACGGTTTCTCCCAGGCCGCGCCCTGCTACGAGGGAGCTACGCGAAGGATAGGTAATACTGCCGCCACCTTGGGCGTACACCATGTAGCCTTGGCCAGGTTCCATGATTTCCAGCGAGCCTAACCAGCCTGCCGCGGAGTACATGGCAAAGGCATCTTCGGATTTGATCACGTCGCCCGCTTGGGGTTGGAAACTCGCTACGGCCTCTTGCAAGGTCATATTGGTCTGGGGCACAAAGCCGATCCGGTTCCAGCCGTCGCGCAAGGCAATGGATTCTGTGCCCACGGTAAAGGGCGTGCCTTCCAAGGTAAGGGTAGCGGCTTCGGCCAGCTTGATCTTGTACATCCGCTGCGGCGAGAAGGCTGCATGGGTCGTCTGTGCCCAGGTGGTCGCATTGCGCACCAGCAGCAGTGGTGTAGTTGCAGTAGGGTTAGCAGGATCAATAGGATCCGCTAAAGATTCGCCTTTCAGTTGATCGCCTGCCGTACCTACGCCGTCTAGCAAAACGTTGGCATCGCTGAGCGCGGCACTCGCCAGGTTAAAGGATACCCAGTTCCAGCCAGCCGCCAGTGCCAGCTCGGTGGTAATGGCATCGGTGGTATTGAGCAGCTGAGGTGCATCGAAGGATCCCAACAAACTCTGCCCGGTATAGGTGAGCGTACTTGGCGTTACGGAGCCGTGCAAATTACCCAGGCTGGCATCCCATGCTTTGAAGTGCAAGGTGCTGCCTTCGTCTTCGCTATTTCCGTTGACCGTGAGGAAGAGGAAATAGGCGTCCATGTCGGCTAGGTATTCCACGTTCGCTACGCCGCGCAGCTCGCTGCCAATCCACACACTCACCTTATCCTCTACGTCGGTAGACAATACATCTTCGATGGCTAATTGGGCCACCATGGTCATCGACCCTTCGTAGAGGCTCGTTTTCACCGCCCAGTCCGGCGCCTCTTTGGTCACCTTCACGGTGATCTCCAGCGGCTCGTCGTAGCCTGCGGTGGAAGCCAAATTGATGGACTGGCTGTAGGTGCCCACATTGAGTCCTTCACGCACGGTAAAGGTGACCGCTTGCGTAGAAGCCGGGTCCACGGTGCCGCCCACAACATCGGCGCTCAACCAAGCCGGTAGGTTTTCCAAGGCAAAGTCTACGCTTTCCCCGGCCAGGTTGGCCATGGGCACGGTGAAGCTGGCGGCGCTGCCAAAATCTACGGACTGGCTATAGGCCTCCTCTTGCCATACCAGCGGGTTCTGCTGCACATAGGCTACCCAGTCTTGCGTGGCGGCCATTGCATTGCCATAGTTATCGAAGATGCCACTGACCGATACGGTCATTTCCTGGCCTTCCAGGCGCGTCGCTAGCATGGGGTCGGGCGTGATGATGATCCCCCGGTCGCTGACCGTGTAGGTGAACGAAACCGCTTGCTCTGGCCGTGCATCTTGTACTGCCGGAGCGTCTAGGTTATGCTGGGCACTGCCGAGTAGGCTCGCGTCGGCCCCACTGCCTTCCACGGCCAGATCTCTTAGGGAAGCGACCATGTTGGTTACCCCTACCGATTCGATGTATTGCTCGAAAGGCAAGTAAGCCATCAGCCCGGCTTCATCGCCGTGCAATCGGTGGTGCATGTACTTCGAAATCAGCTTACCGCTGCGGGCCGAATTCCAGATGCGCACCTCGTCGAGCTGACCTGTGAAGGAATGGTCGAAGAGGGTATAGCTCGCATCGGTGGCTACGCCACCCAAGGCAAATTCTGCTCCGCCGAAGGCACCCAAATCACTCGCCGAGGCCTGACTCTGCACCTGCCCATCCAGGAAGGCCGAAACGTAGCCTTGGCGCTGGATACTCACCGCTACGTGGTGCCATTCGTTGTCGGCCAGGTTCTCGGTAATCAGGGTGTACACCACCTCGTTGTTCATCAAGATCAGCGATCCATCGTCCAGCAAGTTGATGCTCAGCTGCTGCTGTGGGCTCACATCCCGGGCATCGCCATAGCCATTGGCCAGGAGGGCCGCTGTGTCAGTAGGAAGGGCCGCTTTCATCCAAAACTCGAAGGTAAGGTCCATCTTGGCCGTGGCCAGTGCTTTGGTGCCGTTCACTACCACCACGTCGGTGGTCGTGCCGTCCAGGGTTATGCTGTTTCCACCGGGTTCTAATACCCAATTGCTGTTCACTTGCAAGTGACGTCCTCCGGCCTTGTCCAACGCCACATTGCCGTAGCCTTCGTCTAGCGGCCAGTAGCCGTACAGGTTGGCTTCTTTACCGGAAAGGGTAGTGGCATAGGTCTGCATTTCCCCAACCGACAGGTAAGCGGACCAAATGCGTACCTCGTTTATTTTTCCCTGGAAATAATCCGAACCGTCGGTACCCAGAATCAGCGTATTCACGTCGTTGGGTACGTAGGCGGCGGGCAGGGTGGTACCGAGTAGTTCATTGTCCATCGCGATCGCCGCCTGCTGCAACAAGTGGTCGTAGCGGAAGGCCCAGGTGTGCCAGACTGTGGCAGGCAAGGCTACGTTGTAGACGGGGGTTTGGATGATTTCAGTACTTCCCAGCTGGAAATGCACGTCGCCAGCTACATCGAACCACGCCTTCAGCGTATTGTCGCCGCTACCCCAGTCAAACAGCACTTCCTCGCGGTTCTCACCGCGCTTGGCGCGCACTTCCAGGGTAAAGGATTTTTCGGTGAAAGACACACCGGGTATTTCCGCCTGATCGTCTACCCCATCAAAGTTGAGGCTTACGCCGTCGCGAAGTGCTGCGCCATTCAGCACACTCATCAGCTCGATGTTTTCTCGTGTGACCAACCCGGTAGCAATGTCCTCATTGAAGGTGATGGAGATATCTTCCCCAATCCCGTAGACACCGTTAGCGGGCGTAGGCGTACCAAACACCTGGGGCAGCTCTCGGTCAATCGTACCCTGGTAATACTCCGTGGTGGTCTTGGAACCATCCAAGCAGGTTGCCTGAGCAAAAACGATATACGGGCCATCGTCCAGTGATTCTACATCCCAATCATGAGTAAATTCACTTCCAGTAAGGAATGCACGTTCACCCGTAAAACTATCGTAGGCCGTACTGTTTGGTTTAAACCAAGCTTTACTCACCACGGGGTCGCCGCTTAGCGTCTGGAATTTGATATCGATCCGGTCCAGGGTGCTGTGGTTGAGGTCGTAGCCGTCGACCACCAGCGACATCTGGTGAGTATCACCGTCATTGAGTACCCAGTTTTGATTCACGTTGCCCAAGTTTAGGTCCGAACATTCGGGCAAGAACCGGGCTGAAATGTAGACCGTATCGGCAATCTCTTCTTGTGAGGATTCGGGGTTGAACTGGCAAGCCGAATGTAGGATAATGCCAATGGAATCGTAGGCTAACTCTCCGGTGGCTCCTTTGGCCAAGGTGAGAGTTTTCTTCAAAATCCCCGAGGCGGGCACCAGGTAGCTTTTCTCGGCGCCTTGTCCATCTATCTGCAAACCAGCCCCGTGGGGATTGGTGGTCTCATCGATGGAGAGGTTATACCAGATGTCGGTACCCGAGGCACTCTCATTGCCTAGCTTGAGGGTAAAGACCGCCTGCTCGCTCTCCGGTACATTCGACACAATAGCTTGCTCTACCGTAATGGTAGGCGCTTCGCGCGCCAAGGTAGCCGTGTGCAGCTGGATGTTTGCCAGATTATTATTCTCATCCAGCAGGAACGTGGTGGTTTCCTCAGGCTCATAGGGGCAACGGGTTTGCCCTCCTTTGATGGAGAATACCGGACTGCCTACGTTAAACCCAGATACCCTCGTGGTCCGTACACCATTAGCTTCGTCGATGGTTTCGATAACATTTCTGCCAACATTCCCCATTTCATAGGCGAAGGGGATCAAGTTGGTGCCAAATTTCAGGCCCGCAATGAATGGATCTGAATTGGCACTCGTAGTGCCAAGAAACTTGGCAAAACCCCGGGTAACCACGAGTGCATTGGTACCATACACCGCGCCGGTTACACCCACCGCAATACCCGCATTAATGGATTGTTGGATAACAAAACTTTTTCCACTGGGCAGGTTGTCCACAAAGTGATTTCGGTCAAACATGGACACTCCCCGTGGTTTCTTAATGTCGATGCTATAATAATCGCCTTCGTTGCGTTCATCGATCCGGTAGCCAAACGTCATCGATCTGGTTTGCTCATTTTCGCCTCCATAGCCCCCTGTAATATCCAGGTTCATCGTGGTCCGCACCCCATTGCCCGCATTGTTGGTAATGTTGGCAAACTGGCCGTTCCAAATCAGACGCATCGAGCGCGCGGTATTCCAATTGTACTCGGCAGAGAACTCTTCGCTAATCTCACTCTGGTATGCCCCCGAAGAGCCATCGATGGAGAGGTTCGTCCGTGTTTTGGCAAAAGCCTTCTCCGCCTCATTGATTTGGATAGCATTGAACCAAGCCTCGATCTGATCGTTGAACCAAGCCACCGAATCCATTTCGCCGGGAGTGGTTTGGGAAAATGTGTACGAAGGCCCGATGGTTCTATACGTACCCTCACTCTCGCTAATCACTTCAGTTCTAACGGAAGGGTTAACAAACCCTTTGTGGTCGTTGCTCATGAGGTAAAACTCATCGTCTATGGGCAAGTTCGATTCGTACTTTCCTGATTCGTTGAACACGCGGGAACGCTGTACCACCAAATCTGGAATGACGTTTTCTACCAAATGCCGATGGGTATACTTGAAATAGGTAGGGTCGGCTACATCGGCAATCGCAAAGCTATTTTGCTGGGCGAGCACGTACTCACCACCCGTATCGAAGTAAGGAATCGCATGGGCATCGCAATAGGCTTTTTCCAGAATGACCAAGTTCAGGGTCTCACTCATGGTGTAGTTCTGCGATTTCCCGATGTACAAATCGGCCATGGTACCCACATCTTCGGGGTCCGAGCTTGTCTCAATCCGTTCCGTAAAGGTGACCGTACGTCGGTAGGTGCCATTATTGTCCACCGAGCGGGCGATTTCCGCACCGTATTCGGATTTGTAAATAGTCTGGTTACTCACCACGGGTCCGGCTAAGCCACCACCTGCCTCTACCAATAGGCCTTTGTAGACATCGTAGATGAAGCTCTGATCGGTATCATAGCCGAATTCCCAAGTTTCGGCCGCGGAGAAGGAGCTTCCTTCCTCTACCCAGGCGTAGCTATTGGAACCGGGCGGGTCGCGCAGTACAAAATCTACCTGGTCAGGACCTGCCGTGAGAAAGTCGGTTCCCACCAAGGGCTTAGCGCCCATGATGTGGCCCCGGAAGGTTTCGCCGTTGGGCAACCAACTGTACCCAATAGAGCCTACCTGCGCGTGTACCTCAAAGGTTTTGGTGTAGCTGTTTTCAGGATCATTGCTGTCCACCGAAAAGTTTGGCACCCCCGCCCGGAAGGAATAGGCATAATACCCTGCTTCATCGGTGGTACCAGAGGTAGCCAAGGGGCCATTAAACGTTAGGTTGTCCGTAATGGTGACCGTAGCCCCCTGTACAGGCACCTTGTCTACCCAGCCATCGGCTGTACCGTCGCCGTCTGTATCATAATCCGGGTTGCTATACTCCTGATACACATACACGTGCGCCTCATACGTCGCTCCGGTTTTGAAAAGCGGATGCTGCAAGCCCAGCAAGGCTACGTCCAAGGTTTGTTCTACATCTGATACCGTATAGGAGAAGGTAGATTCGCCTACGGTACTGGCAAAAGGGAAGTTATCGTCATTCTTCGAATACACGTTTACCACGGGGTTCACTTCCACCATATAGGATAGCTTATGATCGTAGGTATAGGTATCCGTTACTTCTTCATTGGCATCATTCAGGTAGGTATGCGTATCCTGTTCTTCGGCCAGGG
This sequence comes from Cytophagales bacterium, assembly GCA_003454975.1. Taxonomy (GTDB): domain Bacteria; phylum Bacteroidota; class Bacteroidia; order Cytophagales; family Cyclobacteriaceae; genus DMST01. Next base: position 6,494 of record DMST01000393.1, read on the forward strand.
GAGCGTTGGTCAGATCTACCGCCGAAAGTTCAGAACGGAGGATCGTATAATCATTGCTGCCGGAGGCACGAATATCTTTGGAAATGGCCCATATCTCGGGGATCAACTGAATTTCATACTCCCCGGTCTGTGGATCGGTCCATACCGAATAGGTATGCTGCACCCCTTCGGTTTCGGTGTCCAGGTCGTAGGCCTTTTTCTGGATGGTAAACTCCAGCTCGGCCGTGCCCACATTATTCTTGGAGAGTTCAAAACCGAGTGCTTTGTTCAGTTCTATTTCGCCACCGACTACCCGGCCCGCTACCGTCACGTAGGTAGAATCGGTGAATTCCAGCGTGGTGATGTCTTCGGTAAACTCATGCCGAATGGGATCGACCGCGCCGGGGTCTTGTGGAGGGAATACGCCTTGGTTGAAGTAATGACCGTCTTTGTACACGGAGATATAGTGCGCCCCGATGGGCACATCAATGCTGAAAAAACCATCCTCATCGGTTTGTACGGGTTTATTATCCGGGCCCATGGCGTTGGTGCCGTCTACCATCACGTA
>DMST01000393.1:7065-12353 GCA_003454975.1 Cytophagales bacterium
CATCACGTAGGCTCCGGCTACCGGGTAGGTGGTTTGGTCATAGGTCACGTGGCCCGACACCGTAAAGGAGGAAATGTCCGTGAAATCTACCCCGTTGTTGGTAGGGGAATTGTCCCCGATGTACAAGGTCCGGGTAGCTGGGCTAAACGCGTGTCCCGAATAGGTAGGCGTGACCGTGAAGATTTCTCCCGTTCCCTGATAGGGGATATAGTCCACCGTATAGTTTCCGTTTTCGTCGGTAATTCCCCGGATGCCCAGGTCCTCTTCTGCAGGTATATCCTCAGAAAACATGGAGGTCATATTGGTATGTAACGAGGCGTCGTTTTTATTGTAGGTAGTTGTATTGGCCTTGGAGGCATCGTATACATGATTACCCACGCCTTCATCCATCCGGTAATACAGCACCAAATCCTCCTGATCCGCACCGATGATCCGGTTCATGTTCTGGTTGATAGTGGCCGAGTCCAGCACGGTGTGCCACACACGCAATTCATCTAAGTAACCAAAGTACTTGTGATACCTATGGTTATTGCCGTGGCCCAAGGATATCCTTGAATAGGCATAATCGTTAGAATTGAACACTACGTTGGTACGGGTGTTAGTATTGACTCCATTCACCCAATAGCGTAGCTCTTTCCGCTCAGGGTCATAGGTAAAAGCATAATGGGCCCACTGGTTGTTAGTTCTAGGTCCGCTATTAGGATACCACTCCCAATTGGGGTACAACATGATGTTTTTATCCCAGCCGTACACCTGGAATTTATAATCCATCATCCTTTGATTAGAGGAGTTAAAGGTTTGTACGTTGATTACGTGCCTCGTTTCATTGCCCGACTGTATCAGTTTAGCCCAGAACTCTATACTCCAAGGAGTATCTCCCATAAGGTCGACATTCCCCAATTCCGCTCGGCTCGCCCCATTAAAATAGAGGCTGCGCCCCGTGCTGGTGCCGTTGTTGCGTTCGAAGTTGACCGATACATCCTGCACCGGATTGCCGCCTTCGTACTGTACGTGGCCCGCCGCCGTACCGTAAGGAAGCGTAAAACCCAAGGCCGAAACCGGAGAGGAATAGATTTTGGTGTCTACGCCGTTCGATTGGCAGGTAGCCACCGCCACGATTTCGTAATCGTACAGAATACCCCCCTGGGCTTCATAGTCCCGGTAGATGGTCACGCCACTCACTTCGTCAATCTTCTCCCGATGATCGGAATTGGTTTCCTTCCGGTAGATCTCATAATGCTCCGCCGTTACGTTGCCCGTCAGCTCCCAGTCTATCTGCACATGGTCGGAGAAATAAGCTTTGGAGCCCTCCACCGAGGCAATGATGTCGTCCATATTCTGGCTCAGCGTCACGTTGACTTCACCGTTGTCCAGGCCGTTGCCTCCGCTATACACGGGACTGGCTGCACAGCTATTGGTGGCTCCTACCTGGTAGGTATAGGTCTCACACTGTACCAAACCGTTGTTATCAGTCCAGCTGGTCGTACCTGCGGGCACGGTCCAGGTTTGCGCATTCGAGCCGTCATATTTGGTCCGCCGGATGGTAAACCCGTCCTCATTATTTCCGGCAGGAATGTTCCATTGCAGGGTGACCTGTTGGTTTACGTTGTCTTCCGTAAAGCTCAGGTTCGTGGGCGCTTCGGGTGCGAGAGAATAGCGGCCCGTGACCACGGCAGAGCTCGTTGCCAAAACATCACAACCATCTGCGGTAGTACCCGAGGCAGTCAAACGGTACTCGTAGTCCGTATCCTTTGCCAAACTAGCGCTCGCATCCGTATAGCTAGTTGCCGATCCTGAGATAGAGTTACTGACGGTAGACCACGATCCACCGACAGACCGACGCTCCAGCCTCCAGTTGGGTGGGGTATTCCCTACAGCGGTCCAGGATACTTTTATTTCGGCCCTACACAAATCAGTAGTAGCCGACAGCGAAGGAGCGGCGAAGTTTGCCTTTACACCTCCTACTATACTGATGCTATTGTGGCTGTAGTATTTGGTGTTATTATACACCCAATAGGTACGAATGGAATAGGTATGGGAATCACCAAAGCTGCGATTTTCATCGGTGGTGCTATGGCCCGTGTCTTCGTATATCGTGACTCCGTCGCGCTGCACTTGGTAGCCCACTGCGTAGCTGTAGGTAGTTTCGCCAATTCCGGCAAAGTAATTAAGATCCGGAGTGGTAAGATCGTTCCACGTAAGCGAAATGCTTCGGTCATCCGAACAGCCCTCCGCCCATAAATTAATTTGGCTGGTGGATAGCTGGGGGGGAGACAAGAGGGGAGAATAGGTCTGTTCAACGACCACGTCGCCGTCGTTTACCGTAGCATCTTCGCCAAGTTTATCCCCAACGTGCGGGAACGTGCGGGAGCCGCCCGAGCCCTCGGCATAGTGACCGTGGTAATACCGGGCCGTTTCCTCCCATTGCGGGTGATTTTCGTTTACCTCTTCATTGTAGTACTGGGCAATCACGCTGCCGCTGAGGTTCGTAGACCAGATACGGGCTTCGGCCAGGTACATCTTATCGTGGTTGCCGTCTACGGCCGATTTACCGCCAAAGAACATCTCCCCGTTATTGCCTTGCTTATACCAAAGGCGATTGGGCGCACCGTAGCCATTCATTTCAATGCTTTCATTTATGGCTAGTTCTCCATCAATGTAGATTTTGATGTTGTTCCGATTGACCGCAATGGCTACGTGATGCCACTGTTGGAAAAAATTGGGGGCAGAGAAGCTGCTCAAGTAGTCAAATGCCCACTTTTTATTTCCGCTCTTGCCGTTCTCACTGGTATCGTGCGTTTCCAGTCGCCAGGGGTCTCCGTTAGCCAGCGCATCGTCCCCTTCGTAGTGGAAGGATAAGGTGGCGTTGCCACTGATGAGGCGAAAGAAGTTGAAGTCGTTGTTGGGGCTGTTCCCGTAGCTATACACCCAAGCTTCCACCGTCCATTGTTCGCCTTGAAAGGTGTAGTTGGTACCGTCGGTATCAAACAGCAGTTTGTTATTGCTATCACCGTTGAGCTTAACCGACCCGAGCCGATTTTGTGCGTGTACGCTCTGCAAAAAGCAGAACGAGGCCAGCAGGCTCAGGACACACGCGATCCTGAACCGACTCATGTTAAGTCTAGTAAAGTTGGTCATTGTGGGGTTGTTTTTTAAGAATAATGGGATCATTGATCATGTACTGGAGGCGGGTGGGATGCACGCTTTCGGGCCCAACGGACCCCGGGAAAACGGCCAACCCGGTACCTCCATGGTTGATTCCATGCAAAAGTCTCGTCCGGGGAGGAGGAAACTTTTCAGCTATCTTAAAAAACGAAAGGGCACGTTACTTTTTTTGACTGCGGACCACGCTCAGGGTTTGTTGCGAGATACCCAGAAAGGAAGCGACACTGCCGAGGGATACCCGGTTGATTAGGTTGGGGTACATGGTCAGGAACGCTTCATAACGCTCTGCCGCGGATTGAGATTGGTGTAGGTTGAGCTTTTGGGAAAACAAATCCATCATCATGATCGTGAAATCCAAGAGGACCCTTGCCAATCTTGGGAATCGTTCTTCCAGTGCTAAAAACTGGGGGTAGGGAATAGATTTTATCTGGCAGGGCTCTAATGCTTCCCATTCATAGCGATCGGTTTTATTAAAAAAAATACTGTTGATTGGGGCGATAAAATAGTTCTCGTCAGAAAAGAAATGGGTAATGTTTTTACCGTCTTGTACAAAGTAGGTACGTAGCAGCCCCGATTCTATGAAAAACAGATGTTGAGAATACTTAGTCGTGGTGGGTATGCTTGCCCCTTTAGAAAAGAATTCTCTTTCGAAGTTATCCTCAATAGTGATACAATCTTCCTCCGAAAAGAGGTTCGTTTGTTTCAGAAAGGGTAGCAGTTCCATGGATAGTTAATGTATTGTACACCTTGATTAACAAGGAATGAATTTATGGGGAACGTTATGATTCTTTACTTTTTTTGACCGCGGACCACGCTCAGGGTTTGTTGAGAGATACCCAGAAAGGAAGCGACACTACCGAGGGATACCCGGTTATTCAGGTGTGGAAACATGGTCATAAAGGCTTCGTACCGAACCGCAGCGGATTGGAATTGGAGTAGGTTGAGCTTTTGGGAGAACAAGTCCAGCATCACGATGGCGAAATCAAAAAGGAGGCGCGCCAGTCTAGGGTACCGTTCTTCCAAGGCTAAAAAATGGGGGTAGGGAATGGCCTTGACCTGGCAGGGTTCAATGGCTTCCCAGTCGTAGCGGTCGGTCTTATTGAAAAAAATACTATTGACCGGGGCGATAAAACCGTTCTCGTCAAAAAAGAAATGGGTAATGTCCTTCCCGTCTTGCACGTAGTACGTGCGGAGTAGTCCCGATTCTATAAAAAACAGGTGCTGAGAATACTTCGTGTAAATGGGGATTTCTGTCCCTTTCGGAAAGCGCTCCCGCTCGAAGGCGTTGTCTATGGTTACACAGTCTTCGTCGGTAAAAAGTCCACTTTGTTTCAGAAAGGATAGCAGCTCCATATGGCGATCAAGATACTGCTCCCGCTGAAAAGTAGCACCTGAATCTTAGGACAATTGGGATTTTGGGAAAGCACGAGACAAATCCTATTTCAGGAGGTAGGATATCCATGGAAGGAGTACCCTGGCCTCTTAATCCTAGTATGGAGACCTATGATTTTTCGCTCAAAGTGACACCTAGTTCTGGCTTGACCACGGAAGGGAAGAATATATTTCTTCTAATGTACTGAATGTCTTTTTTCCTTGGTTGACAAGGTAGCTTAAACGCGACTTCCTTTTCAAATCAGGTTGTAAACAAATGATAATCAGTGATTTATGGTGGTGCTAATCTGCATAGCTCCGCTATTCCTTGATTAAAAACTACAAGTCAGGTAAATATCAACTCTTTTTTACTACATTTGAGTCAAATATTAATTGAGATGAGCAAACATCACTTAGGAGAATTCGAGGAAGTGGTCATGCTGACGGTCGCCATACTTTACGGCGAAGCGTACGGAATTGCCATCATCGAGGAAATGGAAAGCCGCCTCAGCCGCACGGTGAGCTTGGGTTCGCTACAGACTACCCTGCGCAGGCTGGAAGACAAGGGCTATCTCCGGTCCGAATTTGGTGAAGCCACTAAGATGCGGGGTGGTAAGCGTAAGCGCTTTTTCTACGTAACCCAAACGGGCCAACGAGCCCTGGAAGATGCCAAGGAGCAACGCCTCGGCTTGTGGAACGCCGTACCCGACATTGCCTTTACCCGAAGCTATGGATAATCCCTTCACCCCCCC
>DMST01000178.1:0-307 GCA_003454975.1 Cytophagales bacterium
AGTTAACACAGGCCATTAGCACCAGAAAGAGGGCGACCCATTGCAGCACCTGCAAATACACATGGCTGGCCCCGGCCTTGAACTCGTCTTCCAGATCAGAATATACGTGCACGTCCGTGAGTGCCTGAACGTTGTAGGTGCGAGAGCCGGCCAAGTATTCCGGGGTCCTGGGGTCCATTAGTGATTGTACCCCCTCCGGTGTTAATACCGTACCTGTGGTACGCACGTAGGTGTAGGCTTTGGGGTAGTGCCAATTGTTCCACCAAGGCATCAGGATATCCACCGTAGCCATCGACACCAACACCAG
>DMST01000178.1:343-1301 GCA_003454975.1 Cytophagales bacterium
CCCCCCAGCGCAGGTGCGAGGGGCCTTGCGGATCGGCAATCACCGCCGATACCGAGAGCGACATGGGCCCGTCGGTATTTCGCATGATAAGCTCACGGCCCAGCACATCGGTGGTACCGTAGTATTGACGGGCTGCCGTTTCGGTCAGCACCACTTGTTTTGGGGCAACCAGTGCCTCTTTCAAGTTCCCGGATAGGGCTCGGGCAGGGAATACCTCAAACACGGTGCTGTCGGCATACCAGAAGGTGGCCTGGTTATAGTCGGTAGTGCCGGGGGCATGAAAGTATTTGTTCCACTTCATCAACCGGGCGGCGGTTTCTACCTGTGCGCTGTTGGCCTGCAGTACCGGGGCTATTTGCACGTTGGTCATCGCGCTGTTGATCAGCTCGGCCGTGTCGTCTTTTTCTGTTTCTACCACCCGGTAAACGCGTTCGGCATCGGCCCATTGCTGGTCGTAGCTGTGCTCATAGCGCACGTAGGCGTACAGGCAGAGGGCGGCCGAGAGGCCCAGGGTCAGTCCTAAGAGGTTGAGCAGGGCATAGCCCTTCTCCTGGCGCAGGCGGCGCCAGCCTATTTTTAAGAAGTTGCGGTACATGGATATCGTGTTGTGTTGCGAAAAGAGTTTTCTAGATCCTTTGATGGTGCTGTAGTTGAAGAATCGGACCACGCCCCAGGCAAACTGCCGCTGGGCCTTGGCCTGCCCGCTAGCATCTAAGGTATGTTCGAACCGCTCGATCAGGTCGCCGCTTACCTCCTCCAAATACTCGGGGGCGCAGTACCATTCCAGAAACCGGTACCAGCGACGGGGTGGGGTAGGGGCGCTGCTCATGACCAGCTGAGGTTGGGCGGTAGCTGATTCCACAAGCGCATTCGCTGCTCCTGCAGCTCCCGGATGGTAGCGTTCCCAGCCTGTGTAAGCCGAAACAGCCGCTTCCGGCGTCCGCCCCGTTCGGCCGTG
>DMST01000178.1:1350-13881 GCA_003454975.1 Cytophagales bacterium
GTTCGGCCGTGGCGCCGCCCATATAGCTTTCCAGCAGGCCCTTCTTCTCCAGGCGGCGCAGCACCGTATGCACCGCACTCAGCGAGATGTTTTGGCCCATCTGCTCGTTGTATTCCTCCGTGATGCGCAGGCCATAAGCCTCCTCATGCACAATGGCGACTACCAGCAGCACCATTTCTTCCAGCGTTCCGATGTTGGTCATTAGTTGTACAGTTGTAAAACAAACATACGGAAAGGGATTGATATTTGTTGTAGGGTTGTAGAAGTAATTGGAAAAGGAAGAGTTTTGCTGGTCCTCTTCTTAGGGAGGTGATTTTTGCCGAGGGGTCAACCAAACAGGCAATTAGGAGGGCTTAGTATCCCTCCAAAGTGCTTAAGAAGAGGGTAGGATTGGCTTCTTATTTGTTAAACCCTATTATCTAGTAGGTGAGACCAGGTCTAGAGGGCTTAGGCTACACATTAGGAGTAGAAAAGGGATTTGAAAGGATGTCCTGAATGCGATCTATAACAAAATGTGGAGACAGAATAGCTCGGTCTATGGAGATGGATAGCGGGATCAGGTATGCATCGGATTGCTTATACACTTTACCAAAACAAAACCGCGGGACTCCGCAGTTGGGGTGAGATAAGGGTAATGTAAAGCTGGTAAACCTTGCTTCTGGCAGATGGCAAAAAATGGGTGCCATATACCAGGTAAGGGCCGAAATAGGTTGTGGATCTACATTTTCTACTACCTGCCTCCATCTTTCTTGGCTGTAAATAAAGAATTCGTTTAGATCCATTACATCAATGTCTTCGGTAAAGAAGGAAGACATACCGTTGGTATTGGGAATGAAAATAAGCTCGGAAATAGGCAAGCGGCGGAAAACATACCAATCGTTATCAAATTTCCTGAAGTTGAACGAAGGTGTCTGGTTAAACTCCCGGCTCAATAGCCAAACCATAAATCGAAAAAAGGAAGCCTCGGGCCAGATAGAAATAACGTCCTGAAAGTATTGATAGGCTTCCCCGACCTCTATTTGTAGCGTAAAATGGATGTAAGGCTCACGAATAATCTGGGTATCGTGATAAAAGGAGAACGAGGCCTCTTCATACTGAGAAATGTCTTGGGCGGTTAACGCTGTGCCTTGGTAGCGCACTAAAAACTCTGGAAAATTCATGGATAGTTCAGGTTGAAAAAAGTAGGCTGGAAAAGGGATTCACCCAAGGTATTTCGATTCAACCCTTTCCAGCCAGCTAAAACATCAACAGCTTGACAGTACGATTTCCGCCTGTTTCAAATCACCACCTATCGTTTGTGCGCCGCGGCGAAACACGGAGGTAGTGGTTCGCACATCAAACTTGGGTAGGCTGTACGGAAAATGTACGGTAAAAGAGTAGTCTTGCGGCTTGGGAAGGTTTAGTCGCCCACCGGTAAACTCGGTGACTTTCAGACCAATAAGGATTTCTCTTTCTTCTGATTCTACTTTGATATCTTCCCTGATATGTTTAATATTTGGAATTTTGTCTTGGATCACAATGTTTTGTGTTTCAAGGAAATGTAGATCCAGAAAATCCAAAATATCATACAACCTTTTGGGAGAACTATTTTTTGCGTGGGTCCATAGTATATCAAAAAGTGTGTGAAAGATATTATTTTTATCCTTTTCCCTTTCAGTATCCTTTTCCCTTTCAGTATCCTTTTCCCTTTCCCTTTCAGTATCCTTTTCCCTTTCAGTATTCCTTAGGATGTATTGAGTGAACTGCTCCTTCACTTGACTATAAATATCCTCATGTGAAGGTTGAAAGTAGTGGTCATAGCCAAATGCTTTGAATAATATATCAATACTACTCTCCATTTCCTTTTTAATATCCTGTTTAAAAGAAACCTTCAGTTCATTGGATAGAACCGGCAGTTGTTGCCAAATGTAAGAGGTGAATTTTTTGAGTAGTATCCCGAACGATTCTTGGTTTTCGAATCCAATGCTTCCGGCAGACCTAAACCGATCAATGATTCGCAATATCAGAGCAGTATTTTGATTAGAACTACTAGTTATAAAGTCAAGGGGAGGGATTGATGAAAAAGCTAAGTTTAAACGCCAGAGATATTCACTATTTCCCGAATCTTGATGTTTGTATTTTATTACTTTCCAAACAACTGATGTTCTCTTAGCATTATATGTTAGTTTTTCTTTTATGTTTTTAGATATTTTCTGATCGAGTTTGTTCGTGTAGGTAATAAGTCGCAGTGAATGTTCTGGATTCGATTCTTCAACTAATGCCTTCACTAAATGTTCTTGTATTATCGAAACAATATCATCTAACTGGCCTTTTTGTACCCCATCTTTATCTTGTGAGCTTTGTCCATATTTGTAGTTATAGATAATAGAACCAATGTGCCCAATTAAGGCTTTATCATGAAATTCATCTAAAATCCCCCGGAAAAGTCGATATTTCTCTGAAGGTGGGACTTCTTTTAAACATTCTTTTAGTATTTCATAATTATCTTTTTTAAGCTTTTGGGATAGGTGTTTTTTGGTGCTGGGTATATAGAATTTGATGATGTCAGTATCAATGTCGCTAATTAATAAGGGTTTCTTAAGTGAATCGGATAAGTGTTTCTTAAGTGAATTGGATAAGTGTTTCCTAAGTAAATCGGATAAGTGTTTCTTAAGTAAATCGGATAAGTCTTCCTTCAGTGAATCGGATAAGTCTTCCTTCAGTGAATCGGATAAGAGTACCTTCAGTGAATCGGATAAGGGTTCCTTCAGTGAATCGGATAAGGGTTCCTTCAGTGAATCGGATAAGAGTTCCTTCAGTGAATCGTATAAGGGTTTCTTTAGAGTTGAGGTTTCAATCCACATATGGTATAACCAATGATTTTGTATAGGATTTAAAAAATCAACTTCAAGTAGTTTCAAGTCTGGCTGCATTAGCTTTGATAGAAATTCTTCATTTAATTTATCAAGATATTGCGGTGATAATTTAGCTATTGATTCAAGTGTTTTTTTAGGTTCTTTTTGTTTCCTGAATTCATCCTTTACTTTTTCTGAAACAATTTCATGAAAACTATTTCTATTTTGGGATAAGGTTAATGCGTCATTGATTAATAGAAATAAAGGGTTATACACTTTGGTGGTTGCCTTACTTAAGGTAGAAAAGCGTAGATTGTCATCTTTGTTAGCATGTATCTGATGTAGAAAGCCTTTCAATACTTGTATGCCCATTACCTGTATACGGGGATTGCTTTCTTCAATTTTTTTATCGAAATACTTGCTGTTTTTTTTGTGTAAATCTTTAAAAAGAGATTGTATAAATGCCTTTTCAAAAACCTTTAAGAAGCCTAGCCCAAACTGGTTTTTTGTAATCGTCTTTTCCACCGTTAAGGGATGGTCGACATCGTAGAAGATTAAGTCCTTTAGTCCCAACTGGATGTCGTCAAAATCCTTGATGAAGCCCTTCTCCACTCGCCGTTTTAGCATGTCCTTTTGATCAAGAGGCTCATTGGTTGACTTGACATAAAACCCAGGAGCAAATTTTTTAATAAACGAGGTTTCTTCGTTTTCTATTTTGGTTTTTAAATTTTCAATTTTTTCAAGTGTTCCTTTAACATCTCCTTTATTTCGGCCTCCTTGGTATAACCCTAGGGTGTCGATCAAGTTTTGGAACTCTGTCTTATGATCTAATTTTTCATACAGATTGGTGTTTCCCACTATTGAAATATGCAAAGCATTGTTGTTTTCATCAATGATGATTTGTTCTTCTTGAGTTTTCTTTAAGCCTATTGCATCGTTGCTTCGTCTTATTACTAGCCGTGTTTTGTCTACATCAGGATCCAGTAAGATATTAACGAAAGAGGGAATCCTAAATAGGCAGCCTGGCCAATAGTACCAACGGCCCCCACAATCCTTCGGCTCACGGATCTTATCCAGCATAATTACTCTCAGGATTTCCCAGCCTGAATTCATTCCGTCTTTTTTAAATTCACCTTTTTTGATGCGTTTTTCTACTTCGTTGAAAATTGGCAGAAAATATTCTATTAGCTTCTTTTTGTAGCTATCCAGAGTAGAATAATCATGTGGAATCAAGACTATTTGTCTTGAAATGTACTCGGCATATTTTTGAATTTCGTCTAATGCATCTTTTTTTATGATGTTATTCAATTTAGGTAGTACACTCTGTAGTGCTTCTAATGCCGTGGCTACCTCCTTATAGATATTGTTACCAATTGTCCGTAAGGTAGGATCAAAGGAAAAGCCACATTGATCAGTTACTTGTGATACGATACGCATCCATTCATCATCAGATAAGGCTTGGAGATTATGGCTATTGTATCCTTCGGTAATGGTGGCGGCGTTGGTTTTTTTGTCGACTACCCCCCGGAAAAGTGCCCCATCGGTTAGTAACCCCCTTCTTAATATTTCATTATCCACAAAGGCTGTTTTTACCAGGGGGTCTATGGTATGCATGGCATATAGGGACCAATTCAACTGTAGGGTTAGGAAATGCAGAGGTCGGTCTTTGAGTTGCTTCTTGCCTTTCCAAGGATCACTGTCTTTTTTCCCTTTCATAAATCGGGATTGTTCTTTTCCTGCCAGTTCCATAATGGAGACGGCCAGGCGCCCCATGGTGTTCCAGGGTTTATCCATGATTTTTTCTTGGAAGAATAAGTCGGAGACCACTTTCATCCTGGACTGGTTCTGGTTTTTTTCTACGTGCACTCTAGCGTCGGTACCCTCATGATCTTTTAGAAATTCATATAAGGCGCTTGCACCATATTGGAGGTGTTTCATAGAGAAGGAGGCCCATTTACGGGTTATATTTTCGGGGTCTTCAGCCACGCATTCGCTGAGCCGCTTTATGTCCTTTTCAAAAGAAATTTTTATTTCAGGATTCATGGATAAAAAATTTAGGATGATAAAAAGTATGTCTGTGTTCGCCTTTAACCTAGGCTGCGGAATTGTCTAAGGTGTTGCTTCTCTTACACATAGGATGGGTCTGCTTGCAGTATATTTTCCATGGCCAGGGTGTTGGCGATGGCCTCCACCGCAAAATCCAGTTCAGTTTCTGAGATAGTGAGGGCCGGAAACAGAAGAATGCCTTCCTGAAAGCGATAGGTCAGTAGGCCATTTTCCTCCAGGGCCTTATGCACCGCCAAAATCTGCAAGGGCTGAGGGGCGCTGCCATCGGTTTGTTGTAGTGACATAGCCAGCATGAGGCCTATCCCCCTTACTTCCCGTACCAAAGGAGAGTCTAGTTTGGCTAAGGCGTTCAAGAAATACGTTCCCGAGCTTTTTGCCTTTTCAACCAACCCACCTTTGGAAAGCTCTTCTATGGTGGCTAAAGCCGCGGCACAGCAAACCGGGTTTCCATTATGACTGGAACCATGGTATATGGGGGTATGATGATCGCGGAAGGTGTCTCCAATCTCTTTTGAGAATAGGGTAGCCCCCAAGGGGAGGTAACCATTGCTGATGCCTTTAGATACCGTGAGTATATCGGGGTGTAGCCCATAGTGTTCGCAGGCAAACCAGGTTCCGGTGCGTCCAAACCCCGTAGCTACTTCATCCACAATGAGTAGGATTTCGTGTTGTTGGCAAATTTGCCGTACCTGATCCCACCAAGCCTGAGGGAAGGGATACACTCCCGCCGAGCCCACGATTGGTTCTACAATAAATGCGGCAAGGTTACCAAAGGATTGGATCGCCAACATTTCTAGTTGTTGGGTGCTTTGCCAGAGGGCCTCCTCGGTGGGGACCCCGGCATCCAGGGGTGCCGGGATGGCATGCATACTAGGCACACCAGGAGACCAGCCCGGAGGGGTTCCTATGAGGCCCGTAACGCTCATACTGCCAAAAAAGGAACCGTGAAAAGAGCAATCCAAATGGACGATATGGTGTTTGTCCGGTCGGTCCTGGATCTGCCAGAATTGACGCGCTAGTTTGATGGCTAAATCGACGCTTTCCGATCCGGAATTGGTGAGGAATACATTTTCTAACGGGTCTGGGGTGAGTTCCACCAGCTTTTTTGCCAGCTTCAGGGCTGTAGGGTGGGTTCTGTTTTGCATAAGGGAGGCAAAAGACAGGGTATGTAATTGCTCCGTGATTGCCTCAATGATGGGTTTGTTGCCCAAACCGCATTGGGTACTCCAAACGCCTCCGCAGGCATCCAGGTACCGGTTTCCATATTCATCTTTTACCCAACAGCCTTCGCCCTCTACTACCGTAAGCCACTGATCAGGGGAGGTGTTGGGGAGCCAGGGATGCCAGAGGGGGGATTTTGAAGCGTCGAGTGTATTCATCTCATTCATGGGTAGTATTGGTTTAAGTGCTTTAACGGAAATTGCTTAGCGTGTTTCTTGTAGGATTAAGGGGTGTTTGGCCTGACGGTACTCGCTTTGGTCTAATTCAAGTAGTAGCGCGGGTTCTGCAGTAATAACCGGCACATACCACCCATCCATCAAGATCCCATAGCCCTTCGTAAGACCCCAGTCTTGTGTAGGAGAGTGGCCATATCGCCGCATACTCATCAATTCTATAGCTTGCTCTTCCATTACGGGTACCTGCTCTTCCTCCATGTAGTTGGTGATTCTCCGGTCTTGGATGAGGTAGTACCCAGGAGCAAAAGTGACTAGATTCAAATAGGCTTCGGCGTAGTGTTCTTGCCAAGCTTCTACTAGTTGAAAGATTGAACTCATCAATTCCTCGTCCTGTAGTGCCGCAGATTCAAATTCACCTTCATAGTAATTGGCCATGTTTTCAATCTGGCCCGCTGGATAGGCATACCCATAGGAAGGCCAGGGTTTTAGATCCTGGATATTGTACCGCTCACTTTCATTCACATAGGGAGACCCTCGCATAAGCATCATTTGCGTCATCGAAAGTGGAGGCTTTAGGTGGGTAATCTTGGGCAGGAGCTCTAGTAAATAGTCGTATTCTTCTCGGGTATCGCCCGGAAATCCCCAAATGAGGTACCAGCGGATGCCAATGGAGAAACTTGCCGCGTTTCGCAAAAAGTAAAGATTGGCACGTCCTGTGGTGCCCTTTTTCATGCGTTTTAGCAGGCGTGTAGAGAAGGTTTCTATACCAGACAAGACATAGAAAACACCAGCAGATTTCAACTTGGCTATGTATTCCAGATCCGGCTGAATGCGGATGAGTACCCCCAAGGGGGGTAAGTTCCCAGCGGAGGTGTAGGGTAAAAAGTCATCAATGAAACTATCCCATAGAATATTATGGGCAAAAAGGATGCGCTTATCTGGGAATTGGCGCTTGATCTGGGCGAGCTCCTCAACAATTTGTTTAATATCCTTTTTGCGAAAAGCTTCGTCGGAGATGGCACAAAACGTGCAGCGGACCTTATCTGCCCACCAACAGCCTCGGTCGGGCTCATACCACAATTCTTTGACTTCCCGATCACAAAATTCCTGGCCCAGTACCTTAGCGGTGTTTTGCATATAAGCGTCATAGTCGGGCAAGGGGATTTTGTGGAAAGGCATGGTTTTGCTTGGTACCACAGGTGGGGGCAAAGGTTTGCCGTGTTTTACGGCATCCAGGTAGGAGAGAAAAGTGCTTTCTGATGGACCTACAAACACATGATCGATGGCGGGGGCCAGGGATAGAAAGCCATCCTCTTTGCCAAATTCTGCGAAGGTGCCGCCTACTATGCATTTAACTGCTGGCATCCGTTTCTTCACCGCATTGATCAGTGCGATACTGGCATTTACCTGGGTTTCAAAGATGATGGATGCCCCCACTATCCGATACGGGTAATGGGCAATGGCTTCCGCCACTACCTCTACGAAGTCAAAACATAGCCTTTCCCAGGTTAGAAATTCCGTATGGGTAAAGCTGGGTGAAGCATGATAGGATTTCTCTCTTGCGGAAAACCCTTTGTCTGCTTTGGATTGATTTTCTTGGTTGTTCTTAGTTTTTTCTTTTGTAGAGGAATCCTTGTCGTCAGAAGGGTCCTCGATGGGCATATTGTGGGCACTTCTGGCGAAGAGACGTTGGGCCATTACACCTTCAGAGGGTTTTACTGGGCGCAATGAAATATCATCGTAGGCATCCAAGCCCATTACCGAAGCCAGCAATTGATCTACTTGTAGAATATCTACTTTATATCCATGCCGTTGGGCGATGGTCATTAGGCTGTAGGCCCCAATAGGCATCGATTGGGATTGATAAAAGGGGGGGATGAGTACTAGCGCATCACCCCCGTTCAAAAGTTCAGCTACCTTTTCTGAAACAGCGGATAATTTATTGTGATCATGGCGGTTCGGGTTCATTTGGTGAGTAGGGCTTAGGTGGACATATTAGGAAGGGAAAGAAGCGCGTCGTTTACAGAATTTTGGGACAAATAATAGGGTCGTCAAGGTCGTGGAGATGTCCTAGTTGGACCCCGTCGAAGCCCTGAGGATCGACTTTTAAGTCTTCGGTGACGACGGTAAAGGCAAAGGCATGGCGAGTCGTGGGCGCGTAGTTGGGGCCACTGCCATGAATAGTATCCCCATGGTGCATGCTAAATCCGCCCCATGGAATGTCTACTGGTACCATTTCCACTCTGTCGCTCTCTTCCAGCTTCTCCATCATCCGGTAGTACTCTTCGTGTATTGAGTCCTGTTCTGAAATGGGCAGGGGCTGTGGGATGCGCCGATGCTGTAAATGGGTGCCGGGCAGATACTGCAGGGTGCCATTAATGGCATTGATGGGTTCCAATGGAATCCAGATGTGGGCCATGCCTTCTACTATATATTTCATGTAATCGCCATCTCGGTGCCAAGGTATTTCTCCGTTGGGGTCTCCAAATCCAGGCTTGATAAAAATGGCGGTCTCTAGAATACGTAGACTGTTGGCGCCTAAAATCGACGCAATCCTACGGACAAGCTTGTCCTCGTGTAAGATGGATAGGATATCCTCGTCACAGAGGTGTAGCCCTTTCACCTGTTGAAAAGACTGAAAGTTTTCAGGTTGGTAATTGCTAAATTTGGGAGGATGGTCCAGAGTATAATTTCCGGCCATAACACGGTAAGTACCATTCGCTAGGCGGGTCATCTCGCTATGAGAAAGGACTTCTTCATCTACTACACAAAAACCTTGTGTTTGATACTGAATATATTCAGCGTTCAGGGTAGAATCTGTTTGAAAGGTATAGGATGTAGGTTTCATGGTTGATGCTGAAAAAATGAAAAACGGGTCCCGGCTTAGCATCTTATTTTAGATTGCCGGGACCTTCTGGTAACGTATCAAAAGTCAGGGGCCTTCCCTAGAAATCTGGATTTTCCATAATCTAAAAGGCTTAGATTCTCATTTGAGGCTCTGTTATGTCATTTCCTAAGATATTCATGGTTTTTTCCCAGTGTGCATAGTCAGTGTCCAGCCCCTGCCTGCTCATTGTATCTGTCAATGTGTGCAAGGCGTTCTTTTCTTTTTGGAGTCGAGCCATATCTTGGGAGGTTCCAGAGTTTTTGCTGCGGGTTAGCATAGATTCATATTTATCTAATTGAGCCACCAGTTGATTGAAAAAGGATCCTTGTTTTTGAGTTTCCTTAATGGCTTCATTGAAATATCCCTCTACTAAAACGTCAGCCTGCTCTCCGTTTTTCAGAACAGCCGGATGCAAGTCAATGAGTTTGGCCAGGTTGGTATAGATGTAGGGAATACTGATGTACTCTTCCGATTCTTTGCACAAGTCCAAGGCCTCCAGGTACTCCTTGTAGGCCTGGTGGAAACATGCATCATCGTTGTCTCTGATTCCCTTCCGTACAAATCCATCTCCGATCATGCGTTGCAGATTGCACATGGCCAATCTTGCCTGAGCAGACTTGAAGACATCGTAATACTCTTTTGCCTTTTCAGGTTCATAGGAGTAAGCGTGGTGGATTAATTTGGGGAAGTTGAAATTGAATACTTCCTCCCAGCCATGTTCCTCTATCTCCACGTGCATCTTATCCCCGGTATGCAGCAGGGCTTCCATATCCCCCAAGGGTTCGTAAATAATTTGCAACACATTATAAGCTAAAGCGATGGCGGCCTGATCCTTTTGAGCGATGGTATACTCAAGTCCCTTCTTGGCGTTCGCCAAGGCTTTGTCAGTGTATCCACGGTATAAATACCCCATGCTACCTAAGACTAAAAAGTTGCCGCGGGAATTGCTACCATAGGGCTTCATAAGTTCTCCATCTGTTTCAGGGTTGTATAGGGCATCACCTTTCTCCCACAAGGTGATGGCTGTTTCTAACTCCCCCAAAAACCAGTGGGCCTGAGCCAAGTGCACGTATACCTGCTGGATGAAAATCCTTTCATCGTCGTAAGCCTTTTGGTCACCCTTTTCAGCAAGTGACTCTAGTTTTCGTTCGGACTTTGCGAGGAGTTCGCCCCCCAGCGCTGTAGCTTCTCGATGGTAAGCGGTATAATGCTTGGTGAGCATCTTATTGAACTGAGCTTTCTGTGATTGGAGCTCTCGCTCAGGGTATAAGGCGCCTTCTAAGTGCTTGTCCCACTTTTCCTTTAAAGCTACAATAGCAGGTTTTTTTGCTCTGGTGGTCGCCTCCTCCGTAGCCTTATCAAATTTTTCCTGCCAGGCTTTAGACGCGAGGTCCTCTTTGGAATAGCCTTGTAGTAATGCATGGAGTGCTGGGTGCTCATTTTGATTCACCTCTTGCTGAAGGTCATCAAGAATTTGGCGTTGATCCAGCAGGTTCAACTCTTGTACCGAAGCTTCAATTTCATTGCTTAGCGCTATAAAAGGCTGGCTGCCAAAACCGTCTAGTGTCATCACGGCACCCGATACATTTACCCCCATGTCTAGCAATCTGGTTTGTTTGATAATGTCGTCGTCCAATCCACCAATCCAGGTACGTACGGTATCTGAAATTGCCTTCGCTTCTTGGTTACCGGAAGAACTTACCTGCTTTTGGATAGCCGTATTGCCTAATTCGGTAGCCCGCTCATGGTTTCCTGCTCCGGCAAAATGTCGGGCAGGTTCCATGGGAGTGTTTTCCAACATTTCGGGGAAACTCTGCTCAATCGTAACCGCGAGATTGTTGTGTACAGACTTGCGGTGGGTAGTGACCATGCCGTCATAGGCAGCATCTCGGATAAGGGCATGCCTGAAAATGTAACTTTGCCCCTCACTTCGTTGCTGACGAAAGACCAAATCTGCTTTCGTCAATAGATCAAGATCCTGAAGTACGGTTTCTTCCGCTTTGCCTGAGGCCTTTAAGAGCAATTCGTAATCAAATTCACGACCGATGGCGGAGGCTAGCTGAGCGGTTTCTTTGGCCGTGGTCATACGATCTAATCGGGCATTGAGTAGGTCGGCCAATGTACTGGGTACTGATTGATCTTCGATATTTTCCGCCAAATGGTATCGGTTCTCTTTTTGAATCAAGTAGCCACTCTCTTTAAGCATACTAGTCATCTCTTCCACGAAGAGGGGTATGCCGTCAGTACGGTCAGCTATATATTGGATGGCGGTATCATCCACGTCCTTTTGGTTAAGCGTGGACTCTACCAGTGCCCGTACCGCTTCCTCGGGCAAGGTTTCAAGATCAATTTGAATAAACTGTTCTTTGGACCAGGGGTTGGTGAAATTGGGTCGGGTGGTCATCAATAGCAGGAAAGGTTGCTCGGGTAACCCCTTTAATAGCTGCGTGACAAATTCGGTGCTAGTAGGATCCAACCAATGTAAATCCTCTAGTACCAACAAAAAAGGTTGGTCACTATCCAAATGGGATAGGGTGCGGGATAACAAGCCAAATAATAGGACTTTTTGTTCATCGGGGGTCTGTGTGAGGGCTTCGTATGCCCCCTCCGGTAGGTGAATACCCAACCAGGAGGCTAGTATGGGTACATAGAGGGTTTGATCTTCCTTAGCTGCTGTTACTGCACTGGTCAATCGTTCGGCTTTCTCTTTATCGGTACCTACGCCGACCAAGCCCCAGTGATGACGGAGCATGGTAAGGAATGGATACAGGGCATTGTTCTGATGCTCAGGTAAGCAGCGACATTCCCGTACCAATCTGCCTTGTGCGCGAACCGCATTTTTTACTTCATGGGTCAGCTTGGATTTACCAATGCCCGCTTGGCCATGGATAATCAGAGCTTGTCCACGCTCTTGGGATTGTTTCCATATATTAATTGCACTTTGCTTTTCTGAGTCCCGGCCTACCATGGGCCGGTCTGCTGACCATGGGCGCAGGGCGGTACCCGTTTCGCTCTCCCGTTCGTTATCCAATGTATAGGTGGGAATGGGTTGAGCAGCCTGTAGAGAAATTAAATTCTCTTGTATGGATAAATCCGAGAAAGGGACCAGCAGGCGTTGGCTATTTTCGCTTACCAGGATATTCCCCTGTGTACTTCCTTGGGCGAGCTCAAACGCAATCATGGGTACGGCGCCCTGTGGGAGTTGCCCTTCCTGAGACAGTACAGTTCCCGAGTGTAAGCCCAACCGCAGGTGGGCCTTTAAGCCATGTTGCTCTTGTAGTGAAGCACTGCGCTCGGCTACTTCTTTTTGTAGCTCCAGTGCGGCTTTGCCCGCCCGGCGGGCATC
>DMST01000178.1:13930-14198 GCA_003454975.1 Cytophagales bacterium
ATTGACAAAGGGATCGGTCACCGTACCCCCATAGCGCTGGGCGGTATCTTTGCAGAGTTGCAGTTGGTCTTTTTGTAAGGCATCCAGTACTTCCAACTCAATCGGGGTGTTGCTGATCACTTCCAACTGTAGCTGAAGGCAGAGGACGGTAATCTGCTTACGGGTAGCCACTGCGTGCTGAAACCCTACGTAGTTTTCTACGGTAGCAGAATTGCCCGGTGCGGCGGCACCCGTCCCGTTTTGGGCTTCAAAGGTTCCAGAGAGGGTT
>DMST01000178.1:14315-21095 GCA_003454975.1 Cytophagales bacterium
GGGTTCTTTTCCAGTACCCGGCGCATGAGTAGGCCCAAGGGATGGTCTAGTAATACGGGGGGCAAAGGGACCGGGGTAGGGGCCAGCTGCTTCTGGAAGACCTGGCCTACGGATTCTCCATCCATAATGGGCACCCCCGTGAGGCATTCCAGCAAGATCAGTCCCCAGGCATAGAGGTCTGATTTGCCCGAGGGCGATTCGCCCCGCAGCTGCTCGGGGGCAGAGTAGGTGGGGGTACCTACCACGTCTTTGGTAAACGTGAGGGTACGGTAATCGGCCGTACGGAACTCTTGGGTAAAGGCGGCAATACCAAAGTCCAGAATCTTTACGTAAGGCTTGGCGCCCGTCTGGGTCACCATAATGTTTTGGGGCTTCAGGTCGCGGTGCACAATGCCCGCCTCGTGAGCGGTGACTAAGGCGTCCAGTAGCTGGCTCATCAGCGGGGCCATCTCCGAGGCGGAGAGCGAACCTTGGTTAACCAGGTATTGCTTTAAGGTTTCCCCCTCTACGTATTCGAAGACCGCGTAGGGGAGGCCTTGGGCATCCATACCCTTATCGAGTAGCTGCACAATATGGGGGTGATTCAGCTCGGCGACCAGCCGGGTCTCCCGTTCAAAGCGGGCAATTTGTTTGGCCTTGGTGGCCTCGTCAATGTCCTCGCGCGCCTTCAGTTTTTTCAAAGCTACCGTCTGACCGGTACTAAACTGTTTTGCCTTATATACAGTACCGTATCCTCCCTCGCCAATAGGACCTTCGATTTGGTACTGCAATGCTTCTGACGTCGCTGTTTTAGGTTCGATGTTTTGTTCCATGTTGTGTTAAATTTACATAATGGAAGAATGCATTCTACCGTCTGAAATCGTTAAAAATCAGCTGTATTTCCAAATAAAAAGTATGGAACTGCTGATAAGGTAGAATTTTATTCTTGCCAAAGAAAATTTCGCCTGTGTTAAATTTTGTTCATCTTTTGAGGGTGAAAAGAGTCTATAGAGACGGTTTTCCAGATTCTTGCTCATGCAGACAAATAGATTACCGACTCATTATCAGTGTATTTGCTTAGCAGATGCTATTCTGTTTGTTCGCAAATTTGCGGACACCGACCTACGTACAATTCACGCATTTCTACGTAGGGGTAGCAGCGAGGAAAAAAAGGTCACGGAAAAGGAGGGATTTTTTTTTTGATCTAATCAAGCAGAAGATAAATGCCTCAGAATCGAAACCGATTACTTGGTCTTTTGCCTTGTAAAGCGGATCATTCAAATACGTACGTAGAGTATCTTGCTAATTGGAATGACTCACTCCCATCTGTCTCCAGGAAACTCCTGTTTTAACCTATTCAAGAAACGAACGACGTATTGATCGTTATCAGAAGATATGGAGGTTGAGTTTCTAGCGTATGAAGTCTCGTTAAAATGGTGTGTTTTCTGATACTATGAGGCAGTACAGTCTATGGTACTCTTTAGTATCTGTTATTATAGATTGAATCCATATTAGTGTAAGAGAATCCACAGAAGGCTAAAGGTTTTGGCCCTACCTAGCTTCATAGATAGGAGAGGGGTAGGATGCGGTACTTATGCTCACCACTTTTGATGGGGTGCTTTTCTGCAAAGCAGTAGAAAATATAGCCAATAAATCTCCAGGGTGAGTTTGATCCCGATCCCACGGAATCAATTGTATGTCTGTCTTGGTCTCCGTAAAAGGAGGTGCTTGTAGGGGGGGAGGGAAAAGTGGTGTTAGTCGCCAAGAGTAGTAAGTTCATCTAGTAGTACCCAAATTGCGTTGTTTCCAAAAAGTGGGCTAAGAGGCCTCTTGCAAGTCCTGAAGCAGCCTGCTTTACGTTCTGAATGATCTCCAGTGCCTGCGCCATAGTGATACCAAATGTATGCTAATGGTTTTGTCTACATTCCATGAAAAATGCCCGAGGGGTCCTGTCTAATTGGAGCTGCTTTGACCAGATTTCCGACCAGGCCCTGGCTTGTGGTTTACACCCTCTACTATGGGCCCTTGGCATCGTGTCTTAGCACCCGTTTTCAAAATCCTTCGGACGGCTTCTTGTAATGGTGCGGGCTCAAACTTCCGAGGATGAGTACAATGAGCTTGAAGTCATAACCGCTTACTGCATTGGATTATGTTTTCAAAAATATGAAGTAGTTCATCAGCATCGGGATCTGCAACAAAAAGTAAGGACCAATGCCTCAAAGATTTAGAATGGATTCTGGTTATCCTTACTGATACTGAAGTTAATAAGGGCTCTAGGTATCGCTTCAATGTATAGGCTTTCATGACTTAGGGGTCGGTGCCAAAGGCTACATCTGTGATTTCAGGGTGTGTGAGCAAAAAGAGGATAGGTGTCTCAGGATCTTGATAGCTATTTTATTTTGGAGCATCAGCATTGTTGAACAGGTTCCAGCGGAAACACTAGGAACAGTAGGTATGGCACGTTCGCACCGTTGAATCAAAAAGGTTGAGCTGATGGGTATAGCTGTGATATAATCCTGGAATTACGCTGCCGTTTAGTCTTGGAATGCAAGCAGAGTGAGGTTATTTGATGAAGCATTGGCGCGAAAGGTCTCCACCAAAGGAGCCAAAGAGCTAGGAAATGAGGGATTAGAGAGCATTTGACTCCAAAGAAATATTATTCTAGGGCCAGCATTGACGGGGATGGAATAACCAAGCGATAGAGGGAAACTTCCTTGCCGGATTTCCAATCGATTAGATTATTTAGCACATGATTTCACCTAAAAATGAAAAATCTGAGTAAATACAGTGAAATGTTGCTAGGCAATACGGAGCAGCCTTTTGTAATACGATGTTTTTTAAAGGTAGCCCCAGAAAAGTTTCTAAGTTTAGGTGAGTAGCGTTAGGAGGAGGGGGGATGGAGTTCGGAGAACCTTTCCATCTTCATTAATTCTTCCAAGTCTTGATAAGTATATAATCTTTTTCCCCAAAATAGTTCCGGTCTGGTAGGGATGTCAGACACATGGTTATACACTTGGATAAAACTTAGGATTTGTACCAAGAGTTTGAGCGTTGTATGTCCGGTTTGAATAGCCAATCCCTTCACCGATTCATTAGGGTGTAATGGGAATTCTATATAGTCAATAATGTTTCCGGAGTCCAGCTTTGGCTTCATCACATGGGCAGTGGCTCCATAGATAGTGTCCTGATTGTATATAGCCCAGAAATAGCCTCCTACTCCGCGGTATTTCGGCGGTGCCGGATGAATGTTGATGGCTCCTTTGGTGGCGCGGTTAAGTTCTACCGGGGTGAGAATCAAATCAGAGCGGTAAGAAATAATCCAATCCCCGTTCCATTCTGATAGCTTGGGTCTAAGCGTATCATTACGATTCCAAAAATGGCTGGTTATACTATGATGGGTAAGTTTAGAAATGGCCTGATAAGCGAGGTCCCCGAAATAATCACGACTGGATAGAAAAAGTATGTGCATACGCGCTTACATGGTTCTTTCAAACACCACAGGAGCTATCTGAGGGTCTTTTAGTTGCTCTATAAAACTACCACATGGGATATGACTGTTTATTCGGAAGTGTTCAGTGGCCACCCCAATAGAAATTCCAAACCGTGTGAATGAGGCATGATTTACACCACTTCCGTGTAGTGTCAGGCCGTGATGAAGGGAAATTCCCCCGGCAGGTAAATGTATGGGAATGGCCGACACCTCAGTTTCAGAGGTACGTCGGATATAATCTAATTCTTGATGAAATCCCTCCTGTTGAAATCGACTTCTAGGTTTGGTAATACCAGAGGTCGGTTTATGCGAACCGGGGATGTACCAAAGGGTTCCTGAGGCTTCGTCGACAGGGGTAAGTGGTAGCCAAATGGAATAACTCCCCCCATCGAAACAGGGGATTTGTTCATATTCTGAGTGCCAGGGAGTTTCTGCCTCGGGTGCACCAAAACCCGGTTTGATGAATAGCTGCGAGCCAATGAGCTGAAGCTTGTCGCAGGCAAGAATGTTGGCGACTAACTGTAGGAGTTTGGGAAATGTGACCAATTCAAACAGAGTATAATCACTAATATGTGGATTGAATATTTGTTGAAGCGTGGTAAAGTTGCCTTCCTTAGCATTGATAGCAGAGGGGGGGCGGCCAGTGTTATAGACACCTGCAATAATATGTTCAGTGTGAAGAAGCGCTTTGGATAGCAAAGATTCAGGGATGATGGATTCCTCATATACACAGAATCCATCCCTCTCGAGGTCTGCTTTTTTCGCATCTATATCGAGGGAAATATTCATTCCTCAAAGTAGTCAATGAGTAGGAGAAAAATACAGAGGCTACGGTAAAAAAATAACAGGGTACATGAAGAAAACTGAAGTCATTTTTTTACCATACTTAAAAATATGGGGTGTTAATTTTCATCGCCCATATGGGGATGTTGATTGTTGTATGCTGTATAATCATTTGAAAAATTAAAGTACGTATCAATGTGCTATTGACTGCGATTAAGCTTCGATAAGAAATTCCTGTCTAAGATAGCCGATTTAGGAATTATTCAGTGGCCGGTTGGTTTCCCTCATTCCCAAAAGATCTTCTATGGGGCTTTTTAGATGCTTTTCTTCAAGTTGAGAACTTACAAAATGAGGGTTCCTTTTTATTAAGATACCATTGATTACAAGTTATAAAGAAAGTAGGCATAGGAGCATCCCCCCTATGCCTGAAATAGTTAATTGGCCTAATGTTTTCTCAAGGCAAATGCAGTAACTGATTTAGCTGCCTGCTTCATGATATCGGTAGCCTTAAAAATAGGTGTGTATACATGCAGGGCATGGGTGTTTCCGATATGGTTTAAGTGGCTGTCTAACTTACCTGCTTTTGCCAGTCGTTTGGAAAATGCGATGCCTTCATCCCTTAGCATATCTAAATCCTCGGTATGAATAGCTACTGGGGGTAACAGGTTGATCTCCTCCTCCGTCATAAAAATTGGCCAAGCTTCTCCGTTCTCCCAATCTTCTTTGTTGGGTGTATAGGCTCTAGCATAGTGGATCAGCTCGGAGGCAGGAAAGCCAGAGCCACTATTGTCGCGGAGTGATGGAAACTCTGCTGATTCCCATTTGCTCCAGTGAGCGGGGCCTGCTATGAAGGGAGCCCAGGGAACCGCTCCTTTTATTTTATTTTTGGCGATTCCTTTTTTTGCGGCACGCACACAAGTTGCTAGCGTAAGGTTACCACCGCCAGATTCGCCATGTAGGGTAATCTCTTCTATATCCTCTTGATTCCCTAACCATTGTAAAGCAGATACGCAGTCATTTAAGCCTGCAGGGAACGGGGCACGTGCTCCATTTCCAGAACTATTTCGAAAGTCTACCGAGGCCACTAGCAAGCCGTCTTTGGCAAGTAATCGGCTCCAAGCGCGGTATGTGCCTGCCCTGGAACTAAGAAAAGCCATGGCCCCACCATGTAGAAATAGAATGGCTTGCTTTGGGTGCGTACCCTTTGGTTTATTGACAATGATGGGGATTTCGTTCCCATCTACCCCCTGGATTGTGAGTTCTATTTCTTCGATTTCATCGAGCAGACTATCTGCAAACTCTAGCACATGGGGGAGATTGAATATTCCGTGGGTGCCATCCTCGGCTACACTCACAAATGCATGGATATCCTCCAAAGTAGATTCAGCAGTGAGCGGTGAAGACTGATTCGCAAACCAACCAATACCTGCCATGCCTTCAAAGATCCGTCCCGGTATTCCATTTGCTTTCAAATGCTTAGCTACGTTCTCATCGATGGGGGGTAAACTAGATCCATTTTGTCTAGGTGGGTTGTTCGTTGTATTTGACTCTTCCGACATAATTTTGTTTGGTTTATTTATGTTTCAATGAATTGGAATGCGTTCTTTTAATGTTTCTAGTGAGGAATCCCCTTATTAGCTAATCAACATTTGTTCGATTAGGTAATATTTTTCTTTCAAAGAGGAGATGTCCAAATTTTCGATTTTATTTATCCAGCTTGCCTACAAAAGAGTCTATAGAGACGGTTTTCCAGATTCCTGCTCAGGCAGCCAGTGAGCTTGCTTTCTCAGTACCTGTGTATTTCCTCGGCCATGATTTTTCCATTTATCCATATTTTTGCGGACGCCTATCTACGTACCACTCACACATTTCTACGTAGGGGTAGCAGCTATAAAAAAAGGTCACAGAAAAGAGAGAAATTTTTTTTGAGGACTAAAAGAGTCATTTGCTCTTCGACCAAGACAGTAGGGAAGGGGTGACCTCCTGTTTCTGGATGCTTAGTTCTTCCCTAGCCACTGGCAGCTATTTCTCCTACCGGCGAACTCGTACCCTATCGGTCTTACCTTTTCCAAAAAAGCCATAGTCTTGGCTGCCCCGTGGCCAAATCACCCAAGTGATAGCTTGCCCATCTATACTTTTGCGGTGCATTGGGATCAAAAAGACCCGCGATTTGGGCGGCTTTTCGGTTTCTGTTTTTCACGATTTGGCGTTCTCAGATGGAAAAAGAAGCCTGGGATTGTCGAATTTGATCAAGTTTTTTGGTTGGGGTTCCTCATGAGAAAAGTGTTCTAGAGAGTAGGGGATTAGGAAAAAGCCGCTCTAATAGAGAGTATATAAAAGAAAGCCCCGCTTTTATGGAGAAAAAACGGGGGCCGTATCAAAAGCTAAAGAAAATTCTGAGTTGCCATATTTTATTTTGCGGGGTTAATTCCTTTGTCGAACGCGACCCCGACCTATTCAGGGAAAGCCGGGCTGGCGTACCAGTGACCGTCCGCGTGCCGACGAAGCTTTAGCGGAGGGGCAAGGTC
>DMST01000178.1:21103-21249 GCA_003454975.1 Cytophagales bacterium
GGCTGGAGTTGGACCCGAACACGAGCCGAAAAGGGGCTCTTCTCAGTCGAGTACGACCCCAGCGAAAGCCCCTAAATAGCCCACTAGGTGTGATTTTCATGCCGAGGAGGCATTAACCTGCGCGGCCCGCCCCCTTCACCCTTCGG
>DMST01000387.1:0-1135 GCA_003454975.1 Cytophagales bacterium
CATGGCGCGCACCTATGGCATGGTAGGCCCGTACTTCGGTGTTCACTTGCACGCGTACGTCGCGGAGTTCGCCCACTACGCTGCTGAGCTCATACTCGGTCAGCAGGCTGTCGGCAAGCTTGCCTTCTTCCACGCTATTATCGTCTACCGCCAATACCAACGAGGCATCGGATCCAGTGAAAATGTCTTTATTAGGCATGATCGTTTAGGGTTAGCCGAGGTACATATTTACCTTGATGAAATCGATGCTGAAGGTGGGGCGTAAGGTCATATTTACCTGCACAATCCCCTGGATCTGCTCTGCGCGTGTAGCCGTAACGTCCAGCTCGTAGCTGATCAAGGCTTCGTCATTCACCATGCGGGTGAGGAAGGCGTCCAGTGTGGCCTTCATGGCATTGCGAACGCGCTCATTGTTCAGCTTGCCGATGTACGGATTGCACCCCGAGCGTACCCCGTAAATGGCGTAGTCTACTATGCGGCGGGTGGTGATCTGGTGCCAGGCAGTGTTGGTTGCCGTAGTGATGCCTTTTACTACCCGGAAGCCCTCGCGCTGTTCTATGGCGAGTACGCGATTCTGTACCAGCTTTTCCAGCTTACCGGTATTGTAGATGTCTGTGAGGCCAGAGATCGCCAGCACCTTGTTGGTAGGGCTAGATTGCACCGGCAATGAGGCCATAAGACCGGCCACGGCTGCGGCCATGTAAGAGCTAGGCAAGCCTACTTGCACCTCCTTTTGAGTGGTGCTATCAAAGGTCTTCGCTTTAATGCCGGGCGAAGCCAAAATGATTCGGTCGCTGGCCACGTTTTTGTCGGTAGCCTCTACCCCGGTAGCCCCCAGTACTCCAATGCGCTCGCGCTTGTTTCCGGCGGTCTTCTTGAGGTGGGCTGCCAGCAGGCTTGCCGAAGCTGCATCCTTACCCGCCATCAGCACAATATTGATGATGTCGTTTTCCAGCAGCTCTAAGCCGGTTTTGTATTCCTTGTCGCCTACCTTTTCGCCGTCAGCGCCCCCACTTAAAGGGGCATCCTCGATCTTGCTCAGGGTGCCTTCCTTAGAGAAGGTAGCAGAAACCAAAGTAGAGCGTTCGTTGATGGCCTCCGCAGCGGCCGTTACCGAGTCGGCGGCATATTTTTC
>DMST01000387.1:1241-1485 GCA_003454975.1 Cytophagales bacterium
CGTAATGCCGTTGCCGAACGTACCCAGGGTTTGGCCTTCCAGGGTCAGTAGTTTGGTGGTGCCGCCTTTTAGGTCCAGCTTGGCTACCTTGGCCGAGCCCGTACCTATCCGCACGGCATATACGGTTTTGCCACCGTTATTGAATGCTTGTTCGAGGGTGCGAACCAGCGAGAGGTTATCGTCAGATTTGGGATTGTAGCTTCCGGCTTCGCCAAAGTGGGAGCGGGCCTCTGCGAAACTACTT
>DMST01000387.1:1568-3273 GCA_003454975.1 Cytophagales bacterium
TGAGGGGGCCTTTGCTAGCCGTACCGACAATACCGATGTTGCCAGTGGAAACGGCGCCGGCGCTTACGAGTCCTTCGTCGAATACCTTGATGTAGGTACCCGGCAGGATGATCTCAGCCATGGGTGTTCTTATTTAGGGTTACACTCGGGACTCTAATTTTGCCCATTTCGCGCAATAATACCAAAGCTTAGATTCGATATTTTTATACTGATTCTGTATCGAATTATAGATTTAATACGATAAAAGAGTGGCGCGTTTCAAGGGACAGTTTTGAGCCTCAGGTATTTACGCTCTTTTCATCTCCATTGGGTATTAGGAGGACTTGATGTCTGTCTAAAAATACTCCCATAAAACACGTAAAAAATGGGGGTGGAATTCCTTCCATATAGCCGGAAGGTTTCAATGAATCCGACTACTATATCTGTAGGAATTGAAGGTCAGGGTACTTCGTAGGTAATTACCCAAACCCAATAGCTTCAGGATCTATATTCCGTCTTAGCGGATAGCGGAGGAATTAGGTGGGATAATCCGTGGCGGGCTTGTTTTTAGGAGCTAACCAATGAGGGAGAATCCCTTTGACTTGATGCAGGTTGGTTTCTAGCCACTCTACATCCTCGGGGTGAATTTCCTTCAGATTGATTTCATATTCTTCCCCTTCGTGGATCAGGTAGCTGGAGAGTGAGTACTTTCGCAAAACCCATGTGCCATCGGAAAGTGAAATTTGCCTTTCCCTTTTTTGACCTGGGTACAGTACAATGGCGTCCTCTTGTACTTTCAGCATATAGCCTAAGCGCTCTAGCCTTTTCCCTTTCCGGTATTCTGCATAGAATATGATGGTCCCTACTATTATTCCCACAGAGATGGGCCGCCAGTACCCCAGCTGTTCACCTCCTATGATGGGGATGAGGACGACAAAGATCAGCTTAGCGAGGGTTTTTCTGAGGGTGGTGAAGATACCTTCATAAGCCTTGTAGCGGATAGAGATCATAGTCATGCTGTAAGTTTATAAGAAAGGTATTTTTTATTATACGGTGAATGTAGGGGGAATTGTTCTTTGTTTCAGAAATATTCAATTATCTGGAGCCAACCAATGGGTATTTCCTCTATCAAGCTGGGTTTGAGGGAGGTTTTTTTCTAGCCAAGCCATGTCTTTAGGGTGCACCTGGTCCCATACTAACTCTACTGGGGAGTCACCATAAAACAGTGCTTCCAACCTTTTCCCTATAAATCGTAATCGCCATTGAGCCTCGGTTTTGGGTAATCTTTGCTCCTTTACGTCGCCGGGAAAAACTACAAAAGCCTCCTCAGCAACCAAAAGCATATACTTTTTCCTGCGAAATTTTTTCCAGCGCTGGATGTCTTTACGAAGTCCTAGGATTCCCACAAATAGACTAAGTAACATCAAAGCATAGGGAAGCCAATCAAGGTTGGGGAATGCGTTGAACCAGAGATAATAAAAGGGGGTATACAGAAAAACCCTAAGCGTTTCAATGTTAAACGGATGGGATTTGTAGCGGATTGAGATCATAGCCATCCAACAAGTTAATCAGGAAACAGCATATACCGCCATACAGGTAAGAAGATCGGCAGACCGTCTTCATCCAGTGGAGTCACCAAATCTACAGCCGGGGAGCCGTGGGTTTCGCCGGCCGAGCCCAGCCGGGAGGGGGGCTCTACGGTGGTGACCAGCCGACGGCTGTTTTG
>DMST01000173.1 GCA_003454975.1 Cytophagales bacterium
CACATACTGACGGGGTGCTACCCCGCCCTTGGGTGAGGAGGGAGCTTACCACCACAAGGATTGAGGGGAGTGGCTCGACCCGAAATTATTTGCGGAATTTTTTTACTAAAATCAATACATACCTACCGGTAGGTATGTACATTTGTCACCATGACCACCAGAGACCAGATAATAGCTACAGCTTTTCAATTGTTCTTGCAGAAAGGCTACAAGGAAGTTTCGCTAATGGAGATTGTGCGAGCACTGAAGTTGACCAAGGGGGCCTTCTACCACCACTTCACGGGTAAGGAAGAACTCTTTCGCGAAGTAGTGCATACCTACATGATTGAGACGGGGGAAGGGATGTATGAAGCCTTGGATCAGAGTTCGCTCCAGGGTTTTATGTACGGCTACCTGGAACGGATGCATCAGGCCTACCTGACTATGCAGCAGCACAGTGAAGGGGACACCCAAACCACCATCAACTATTTCTACCTCGCATTCGATGCTTTACGGGTGCTGGAAGGCTTTGATCAAGCCAACCAAACCCTGCGTGCAAGCGAGCACTCCCTGTGGGAAACCGTCATCCAACACGCGAAGGATGCCGGGGAGATTAAAACGGACATCCCAAACGCCCATCTGGCCCGACTCTTTGTGGGAGTGAACGACGGCGTAGGCATGCAACTGGCGCTTCAGTCTCGGTTTCAGGAAGCCCATGCTGAGATTCAGGTGCTGTGGGAGGATCTATACAACCTTATCAAACATTAAAAAACAGGGGTATGAACGTGTTAATAAGCTGCAGCATACTATTCCTCCTTTTCTCGGTTCCCACCGGCGTATACGCTGATACATTGCCCACCTCCACCATAGAATACGGAGTAGCCAACACCAAATTCGGTGCGGTGCGCTATGCTCAACTGGGTCCTGAGGATGGTGAAAAGGTTCTTTTTTCCACCGGTGGTGGGGTAGGGTATCATTCCATTTTGGCTTTCGAGTGGCTAGCTAAGCAAGGTTACCGGATGATCTGCATCAGCCGGCCCGGCTACTTTGACCTACCCATCGATACTACCCTAGGTCTGGACTACCATGCGGATGTATACCATGAGGTGCTGACCGCACTGGGGATTGAGGAAGAGATTCACGTGTTTGGGGTGTCCATGGGAGGGCTTTCCGCCTTGTACTATGCACAAAAATACCCCACCAAGTCCTTGGTCCTGTGGTGTGCAGTATCAGGAAAATATCTAATCAACAAAGAGTCAGCCAATTCCACCCTGGGCAAACTGGTACTGTCCCGTCGGGGAAAAAAAATGATTTCCTTCCTACTCAAGGCTTCCGTCAAGTTAGCACCCAGGTCTACCATCAGCACGTTTTTAGAGGCCAGTGCCTATCTGGATAATAAAGAAAGGCGAGCGATTGCCAGGCAGGTAGTAAATGATCCTCAAAGTAAGCGGGAGTTTCACTTTTTTGTAGAGTCGATGACCCCCATGGACTCTCTGTACTACGGCACGATGGATGAAGCCTACAGGGCAGCAGATTTGGTAGGGGTAGATTGGAGCCGAATTACCTGCCCTACCTTTGCCGTATATTCCACCATCGATAAGGATGTCACCCTTGATCATGCTGAGCGATTGGAGGCGATGATTCCCGGTATCACCATGATGTATGTAAAAGCTGGAGGGCACTATGTGTGGTGGGGTGAAGAAGGCAAAGAAGTGAAAAGAAAAAGCTGGGAGTTTATCCGACAACATACCCAGGAGTGAACCTTTCGAATTCAATGGGTGGGATGCAAAAATCTCATGATTTTGATGAATTAAATTCATCGAGGTAGTGTAGTTTTTGGTAACCTGTTTAGAGAGTTTTACCTCTTCATATTCAATATGCCCTGATATGGATTCTACTCATCCAATTCGTTTCACCCTCAACAACGGAGTCCAAATGCCTGCCATCGGTTTGGGGGTGCTTTTTGCTAAAAATGAAGGTGAGGTAGAAGGGGCCGTTTCGGCTGCCCTACGGGCGGGATACCGAAAAATAGATACCGCCTCCGCCTACCAAAATGAGGAAGGGGTAGGGAAGGCTATACAGGAGAGCGAGGTTCCGAGAGCGGACCTATTTCTAGGCACCAAAGTCTGGAATTCTGAGCAAGGGTATGACAATACCTTGCGGGCTTTTGACCGGAGTTTGGAGCGGCTACAAACGGACTACGTAGACCTGTACCTCATCCACTGGCCCGTGCCTACCAAGTACCGGGATACCTACCGCGCCATGGAGGAAATTTACGCCCGCGGCCAAGCCAAGGCCATTGGGGTTTGCAATTTCAGTGTAGCGCAGCTAGCAGATTTGATGGAGCATGCGAACATCGTTCCGGCCGTCAACCAGGTGGAGATGCACCCTCACCTCAGCCAAAATGAATTGCTACAGTTTGCCAAAACACACCAAATACAGCTGGAAGCCTGGAGGCCCATCATGATGGGAGACGTGCTCCAAATACCTGAACTAGTGGCCATAGGCGAAGCCCATCAAAAGTCCGCGGTGCAAGTGGCCTTGCGGTGGTTGGTGCAGAGAGGCGTGGCCGTGATTCCCAAGTCGGTTACTCCCCAGCGAATCCGTCAGAATTTTGAGTTGTTTGATTTTCAACTTACTGATGCGGAAATGACTATCATTGAAAAACTCAATCTGAATAGACCCCTGGGGGAAGACTTGTCTCATGTGGAATAGCCCAAATCCAGCAAAACCTTCTTCTTTTACGCATCCTATGCAGCTACTCCAATCTCTTCTCCTTTTGTTGGCCCTTTCCGCACCTGCATTTGCTCAGAATACCGGGCTCAATGTATTGCACTACCGGGCTGTACTTATGCCGGATATTCAGGCCCAGTACCTGAAAGGTCAGGTGACGGTGGAGTATGAACTTCCGCTCCAGGAAAGCGAGATGGTGCTGGATGCGGGCGGCCTGGAGATCGATTACATCGACGGTGAGCAGGTAGAAGACTTTGCTAAGAAAGGGAGCAAGCTGCGTATCCAATTGTCCCCATCTAGAGAGCCCGCTGGTGAAATGACTATTCACTATCAGGGTAGCCCCAACCGTGGATTGCTGTTTGATCCGGAGGGAAACCAGGCCTACACCGTCTATTTCACCAGTGCGTGGATGCCTTGCCACGATGTGCCCCACGATAAGGCCAAAATCGATTTGAACATTGTAGTACCAGAGGGGCTGGACTGTGTGGCTAGCGGGGACTTGTTCTGGAAAGAGGAGGGCGTGTACCACTGGTCCCAAAAGGTAGAATCGCCTACCTACACCTATGGCTTTGCCATCGGAGATTTTCAATCGGATAAAAAGCTTTATCAGAATACCCAGGTGGCCAACTACGCCGTGAATTATGAGCTGGACGAACTCCGGTACATCTTTCGGGAGACGCCCGCCATGCTTGCTTGGTTCGAGGAGAAAACCGGGGTGCCGTATGACCAATCCAGCTATTCGCAGGTCCTGATGGGGAACCACTACCAAGAGATGTCCGGGTTTGCCGTATTGCGCGATTCGTACGGTGCTCTGGTGCTAAAGGACAGCACCGAGACCAACCTGATATCGCACGAGCTGGCGCACCAGTGGTGGGGCAATCGCATCACCTGCGAAACCTTCAGCCACTTCTGGCTCAATGAAGCCTTTGCCACCTACATGTCGGCGGCCTACAACCAGCACCGGTTTGGCGAGGAGAAGTACATGGCAGACATTACTTCTTACCGCAAGGTATACGAGGCCGTGAAGGGTAGGGGTAACGACAAGCCCTTGGTATTTAAGGATTGGATCAACCCCTCAGGAGACGACCGTAGCCTGGTCTATTTCAAAGGGGCCTACGTATTGCACTTGCTGCGGCAAGAGCTGGGGGATGAGGCCTTTTGGGCGGGGGTGAAGGCCTACAGCCAGCAGTATGCTGACGCTACGGTCACCACGGCGGATTTTCAACGGGCCATGGAAGCTGCCACGGAGCGGGACCTAACCGGTTTCTTTGACCAGTGGGTGTACGGATTGCCCGAATAGTCCTTTCTCTTGTTCATAACTCAGCCATGGCAAACGGATTTTTTATTCTAAAGGACAAAAGTTGCTTCGCTACCCGGTGGACCGGGTATGACGAAATCATCAGGATAGCGGTGAGAGAATTGCGCCTTTTGGCGGACGGCCAGGCCTTGGCCGATTGGCTCAGCGGTATTGTACCTAAGGACTACGATCCAGAGAGCAAGGACCAATGGGATACCGGGTTTATTGTTCCCGAAACTCAGGAAATGTACGTTGGGAAAGAGCTGGATATGCGGAGCCTGACCAGGTGTAACCAACGATTGTTTTGGGAGGCACTCACGGTAGGCCATGGTCATTTAGTAGCCCGGGGAAAGGAGTATTCCTTCCTCAATCCCGAACGGCTCCAGCAACTACTGGAAACCCAGGCCTTGGCTGAGAAAGGGGAGGAGGATCCGTTGGATCATTCGGCTTGGAATGTATTGGCAGAGGAAGATGTGGAGAAATTGGGCCCCGGTTGGGATTGATGAAATGGGTATGAAATCACTTTTGGCTTACTTGCTAGTTGCGGTCTTCATAGCGCTGGCAGCGCTACATTTCTATTGGGCGCTGGGCGGTAATTGGGGATTTGAAAGCGTGCTGCCCACCACTGCGCAGGGCCTTCGGATACTTGCTCCTACCACGGTAGATAGCCTGGTGGTCGGTACTTTATTGTTTCTGTGCGGTGCCTTCTATGGGGTGCTGGCGGGTACCCTCAAGGTAAACCTGCCGCGAAGGCTTCAGCAAGTAACCCAGTGGGGTATTCCGATTATCTTTATACTAAGAGCCGTAGGCGATTTCCAATACGTGGGCTTTTTCAAGCAGGTAACCGGCACCGAGTTCGCACGATTGGATACGCTGTTTCTCTCACCCCTCTGCCTGACCATCGGTGTGATGGGACTGTGGCCTGGGTTTCTTCAGCGTAAGAGCTAAGCGATAACAGTACCCACTCCTAACCGAGTTAACCCGATGCACTTGGGAGCGAGGTAGTAGGCCTCCTATCCAATCTGATTCATCACCAGCTTATGGTAGAGCCCTTCT
Source organism: Cytophagales bacterium (assembly GCA_003454975.1). GTDB lineage: Bacteria > Bacteroidota > Bacteroidia > Cytophagales > Cyclobacteriaceae > DMST01. Next base: position 5,066 of record DMST01000173.1, read on the forward strand.
TCGTTTTCAATCAACGCTTCGTGGGTGCCGTACTGTACCAACTCCCCTTTTTCCAGCACCACCAGTTTGTCGGCTTGTGAAATGGTAGAATAGCGGTGCGCAATGATGATGGTGGTACGCCCGTACATCAGCTTGTTCAGGGCATCCTGCACCAGCAGCTCACTTTCGGAGTCCAGGGCGCTGGTGGCCTCATCCAGAATGAGGATTTTTGGGTTTTTGATGACCGCCCGGGCAATGGCAATCC
>DMST01000172.1:0-165 GCA_003454975.1 Cytophagales bacterium
TGTCCTTGCCCGTCCAGTCGGTATAGGGGCGGTTCAGGTAGTTGTCGCGCCGCACGGCGGGCACGTCAAAGCCGTGCAGCATCAGGTTGGTGGTGCAGAGCAGGTGGGGTAAGGGTTTCTTCTCAATGCCTAGCAGGCTGGCCTGCATCGTATCGCGGTCCTCGC
>DMST01000172.1:224-1155 GCA_003454975.1 Cytophagales bacterium
CGGTCCTCGCCGGTTTTCACCTGCTGGCTCAGGTGGTCGATGGTGCAGGTGAGAAAGCCGCCCGTACCGCAGGCGGGGTCCAGCACTTTTTCGCCCAGCTGGGGGTTGGTCATGTCTACCATAAACTGCGTCACGGCCCGGGGGGTGTAGTACTCGCCGCTGGCCCCGGCGCTTTGCAACTCCTTCAGGATGGTCTCGTACAGGTCGTTGAAGAGGTGGCGCTCGTCGGAGCTGTTGAAGTCGATGCCATTGATCTGGTTGATCACCTGCCGAAAGAGGGTGCCGTTCTTCATGTAGTTGTAGGTGTCCTCAAACACGGCGCGGATGATGCGGGCCTGCGGGCCCAGGTGCAGGGGCAGCTCCTTCAGCGTAGGGAATAGCTCGTTGTCCACAAACTCCATCAGCGCATCCCCCGTCAGGCCCTCCTCGTCGGCCGCCCAAGCATTCCACTTCAGCTTGTCGGGCAGGGGGCTCTGGTAGTCGTCCAGGGTGATCTCCCACTCCTCTTCCTGGTCGGCAAAGATTTTCATAAACAGCATCCAGACCATTTGGCTGATGCGCTGGGCATCACCGTCTACGCCGGTGTCCTTGCGCATAATGTCGCGAATGCTTTTGATTTTGGTGGTGATGCTCATAGGGAAAGAGAAGTCAGAATGCAGAATACAGAAGTAGGATTGCGAATGCGCAAGATATAAGAGGGAAGGAAGAATACAGAGACGAGAAGTGAGAATTCAGAAGAGAGGATAGAGAGAGTGCAGCATGCTTTGACAAGTAGGATACTTGCCCGGATAGGGAGCGTAACGCTTTCCATATTCTGTACCCAAAGAAATCTGGTGGGCCGTGACTTTTGCTTAGGTTATGCTACTACCTAATGAACGCACGCGTGGCCACTGGGGCAGAGAGTATCCGCTCCGGGTGAGCCCGCGGGCCT
>DMST01000172.1:1181-2546 GCA_003454975.1 Cytophagales bacterium
GGGCCTGTGGTAAACCTTGACTCCTATAACGATGCAAAAATTAGTTATTATGTTATGGGCTCTGGCGGGGCTGATGATGAGCTGTACTTCATCAAGCCTACCTGAGGAGCCTTCTGCTACCGCCAAGTACATCCGGCACTCAGCGCATAGCCCCGAGGGCCAGCAGCACCTGCAAAGCATGCGGGTGGCGCTAGAAAAGATGGCGAACTACGACAGTACGGACCCGCGCAGCTTTGCCTATTGGGGTGCTACTCATGCCCTACCCGATGCTGACTGCTACCCTAACCGGATACTACCGAACACACCCGATGCACTGGGCTGGAACACCTGCCCACACATGAATGCAGGCGATACGCTGTTTCACTTCCTGACCTGGCACCGCCTGTTGCTGGAGCACTTTGAGGCCATGGTGCGTGACCAGAGCGGTGACCCTACGTTTGCCCTGCCCTACTGGGACTATGAAAACCACCCTACGCTGCCCCAAGCCTTGCAAGTAGACCTACCCTATACGGCCAATACGGTGTTGCAGATTACTTCCCGGTCGCCTACGCTCAACTTGGGGAAGGCCATTGACCCCAACTATACCTCGTCGATTGTGTACAACGACTGTAGTAATAACGATAGCGTGAAGGCATGCCCTCCTAACGTTTCGCCCACCTTGGCCTTTGTGATGGATAGCGACCGCTACTTTGCGGTGCCGGATGCGGAATCTTTTACGGCCTATCTGGAAAGTGGGGTGCACAATGTGTTGCACCGCTACATTGGTGGACGGGTTAATACCTTGGATACAACGCTGTTTCGGGTCGCCTCTCGCGGAGGACAGTTGCCTCCTCCGCTTAATGGTGTATTGGGCGACCTACTGCGAAACAACATCTACGGCTCGTTTTTTCTAAACGACAAGAACCGGGCGGGGGTATGTACCTTCAATCCCCTGCCTATGGGTGGGCTGATGGGCCAGGTACCCAGCGCGGGCTTCGATCCGGTGTTTTGGCTGCACCATAGCAATATAGACCGCCTCTGGGCGATGTGGGAAGCCCAACAGCAACAGTCCATCCCGGAGGCGCAGTTTGTAGGCGGTGCCGGGCGGCGGGCCTATACCTTCTTTCTGCCCAACGGTGAGCTAGACTCCACGCTGTATGATCCCAAAGACGGTACGGCCCCGCTGGAGGTGGTATACGAGCAGTCGTACAACGTATCGTACGCCTACCAGGTAGGTGAGGATACCGTGACGATAGAAGCCCACAATACTCCGGCCATGCAGGCAGCCACAACCGACTATGAGGGGATATTGCAGACCCAACGGCCGTTAGAGGGCATCCGGGATCTGGTAGAAACGGTATCGCTGGGTGCGCTGGATCCGGCGGT
>DMST01000172.1:2597-2932 GCA_003454975.1 Cytophagales bacterium
CCCGGCGGTACTGCAGCAAAGTGACGGGCCGTACGCGGTGGCGGTTACGCTGGAGGTACCGCTGACCATCGACGATAATGTTGGGTTTAAAGTGGTGGAGGAAAGCTGCCCAGGCGAGGCAGTGTGTGACTGGTTTCAGGAGGATGACCCGGGAGAGCAGTTGGTAGGCTTCTTCGGTATTGGCATGCAGCATGACGGTATGCATCACGGGCATAGCATGGGTGGTATGGAAGCTACCCAGGAAGTAACCTTGCAAGTGCTGGTCAGCGCTGAGCAAGTTCGGTCGGGCCAGGAGCTATTCCTGGCGGTGGTACCCTTTGCCAACGGCGGGGAAT
>DMST01000172.1:2981-7256 GCA_003454975.1 Cytophagales bacterium
GTACGGTGAAGGAGGTAGCGCTGGCAGATTTGTAGACGGGGGAGAGATTGAATGGATGTGAATTTTATCTCTAACCATCATAAGGCGAAGGTGTGTAATACCTCCGCCTACTTAGCTCCCCCTTGAAACAAGGAGCAAGAGCGTCCTACACCAGGATGATACGTTTCTTTATACATGAAAAAGATCCTCTAACACTAAATAGCAAATTATGCAGACGGCATTTGATTACATTGTATTAGGAGCTGGTTCGGCAGGCTCCATTGTGGCTGCTGAGCTTTGCAAGGCCTTGCCAGATTCCTCCGTACTGTTGGTAGAAGCAGGTCCAAAGATTGCTGCGGACGAAAACGTGATTTGGGACCCTACTCAATGGGCCTTGGTAGCCCAGCAAGGAAAATGGGAATGGGGCTACGAGTCTGTCCCACAGAAAAACCTAAACAATCGGGTCATCAAAATAGGGCGGGCTAAAGGGCTGGGAGGCTGCGCCATCCACAATGCCATGGTTTATGTTCGAGGTGGCTATAGAGGATTTGACCATTGGGCAGCTAGCGGTAACCTGGGTTGGAGCTATAAGGAAGTACTACCTTACTTTGAAAAAGTAGAGGATACGCTGTTAGTAACCATTGCCAAAAGCGACCCACTTATTGATGCCTTGGTGGCGGCCTGTAGGCAGCAGGGTATTCCCTACAATGCTAACTATAATCAAAATTCGGATCAGGTATGTATTGCTCCGTTCCAGTTCGCCATTTCTCCTACCCATCGTCGAGAAACTTCTTATAGTTCCTTTTTACCTCAAACACCTCCCAACCTAACGGTATTAACCCATTGCCTAATCGAGAGAATCATTATAGACAACAGCCAAACAGCCCGCGGGGTAGTACTACGAGACTTGGCCAATGGTACGGTGCGTGAAGTTTCGGCTAGCCAAGAGGTGGTGCTATCGGCTGGCACTATAGGCAGTCCTCAGCTTCTTATGCTTTCGGGAGTAGGTGATCCAGATGAGCTAGCCCAATTCCAGATACCGGTGGTAAGCGCACTCCCTGGTGTAGGCAAGAATTTTCAAGACGATTTATTTGTAACCGCCGGATTCCAAAGTCCACAACCGCTACCTCCACAACCTTATGGGCTGATGGGTACAGTGATATTTGCTAACTCTACCAACCATAATCCGCTGCTTGGTACGGATTTGGAAAGCTCACTGGCTACATCATCTATGGCGGGTATGCCTGGCAACTTACCCAAGGATTCGTGGTACCTCTATCCTAACATTCAGTTGCTCAAGAGTAGAGGAACCGTAAAACTACGATCAGAAAACCCAATGGATAAGCCCATTATTGATCCTAATTTCTTGGATGATCCCTCGGATATTCAAAATTGCTTGGACGGATTGAAGCTGGCAATGCAGATTGGAAATGATACGGCGTTATCTGACTGGGCATCGGAGCAATTAATGCCCACCCAAGATGATGATTTGGAGGCTTACATCAGGCAGACGGCTGATACTTGCTACCATTATGCGGGCACCTGCAAAATGGGAATAGATGTCGATGCAGTGGTGACTCCTGACCTGAAAGTAAGGGGAGTCCATAATTTACGTGTAATAGATGCATCTATCATTCCTACTACGGTATCTGGTAACACTGCAGCTGCTACCATGATGATTGCCATGAAGGGCAGTGAGTTGATTTTACAAGATACGTAGTGAATATTCGGCGCTATGAGCTGAATAAAATGTAGGTTATACCCCACTCTCCAGTGGAGATAAGACCCACAGAAACGTGTCAATAAAGGGAGGCATTTCAAAACGTGCCTCCCTACCACACCGTGAGACCATCGTTACATATCGTATTAGACCCAAGATTTACGTTTCAATTGTTTAGCAATTTCTTCGGTGGTCATACGGGTCACTTTGGGCCCCAGCAGATCCTTCAGACTAAAGTAGCGGCTGCCTAGCATGCCGCCTTTGCTGGTTTTCTGGAAGTGGGTTTCTTCAAATTGCTCCACTAAGAAAAAATTGTGTCCATTGCGAAGGTCCCATTCATAGTCCGCCCAGGCCCGCTCAGTTACTTCCACTATCCGCTGCTGCTCTTCGGTGGTTAAAGCGTCCGTACCATCTGCCAGCGTCACTGTACCATCTTCATGCACCGTAGGACGCAAAATCTTCTCCACCTTACCGATACCCCGTATGGCCTTTTGGCTGTAAAAGCCAATGTATTCGTGCCGACGAAACCCCCTATGTGAAGGGGCATAGTACAAACGATAGTCCCGGTTATGTGTCAACGAATCACCACAGGGCAGGCAGCGAATCACCACAGGGCAGGCAGCGAATCACGGTGTTATCTTCAATTAGGTCCGCACTTTCACAGTAGTCGGCGTAGTCATTGATCACTTCTTGCAATTCTACGTCATATTCCTGCACACTGTCTTGGGCAGCAGTACAAATAGCCTCAAAGGTGGTGCTTAGTACAGTTACTCCTTTCTGAGTCTCTTTTCGAATTTGTTTTAGTTGTTCACCATCTACTACCCCAGGAGCCACCAGTAGCATCAACTTATGTTGTTCTTCCCCGAAGGCTTCCTGATGCCGTTTGATTTGGTCTGAGTAGAATTCTCGGGCATTCCGCTTAGCTTCTATCACCACCTTTATACTTTCCTGCACCAGCAGTCCATCCGGCACACTATTACCCGTGCGGGTTTGCTGGCTAAAGCTAAGCCCCACGGGAACGTTTCGGTCATCAAGTAAGGCATTTAAGAAAGTCTGAAAACGCGAGGGAGAATCGTGGTATAGGCGCGAAAACAGCAGCAAGGTATTATTGGTAGCCATATTTTCTGGCTGCGAATACCGTTGAAAGTAGTGGATATCTGACATGATATAAGGGAATTAGATCTAGGGTTAGTATATACATTCAAATACTCTTCTCTAGGGGCGATGGTACACATGGACCACGAAAGACTTCCATGAAATTATTCGACCACTTTACCCGATACACGGCCTCCTTGGCTTTGAATTTCTTCCACATAATCTACCTTTTCCACCCATTCGGCTTCCGCCCGTTCATTTTTGTTACCCTTCAGAGGTGTAGTGGGTTCTGCTTCCAGGGCTTTTTGAAGAGGTTCGGTATAGGAGTTTTGGGCATTGGTGGAGGTGGCAGACTTTGTAGACTCCATCATCTCAAAGTTGAGTTCCTCATCCGGTAGTCGAGCGGCCACCCTGCCGATAAACTCAGAGGGGTCATTTCCATCTTTTGCCACGAAGCGGATGGTAATTGTTCGTTTCCCGCTCATACTAATGCTAGCGGCTGGTTGACCTCCGTCTCTTGTTCTATGCCCAGGGCATCAATCTTCAGCCCCTTACCTCCTTCTTCCCGGTGCCAGGTATTGAGCTGAATCGCCAAGCCTTCCAGGTAGTGGTTGGTGGTAGCTTCATCCCAATGGTCGGGGATTTCGATGGAGACCTCGAGAGGTGGAGAGTGGGGTGCGAAAGGGGCTTTTTCCCTTACCCCGGAAGGTGCCTTACTTTTCCCGATTTCATAAAGCAATTCAGTATGTAAAGTCCGTTGACTAGCCTGCCGATTTAGGTTTTGGCCAACGGACTGTACTGCCCTTGATTTTCCTTCCACCTGGAGAGTGGCACCGGAATAGTTGGTACCCTGTTCAATCGCTTTATAAAAATGGGTATTAGCATTGAAAAGAGCCTTAGCGAAGTTCGTGTCTTCTAATCGTGCGAAGTCGAAGCTGCTACCCCGAGCATCCACCTCAGCCAAATCTGCTTGAGTCAAATCAGCGCCTTGGAAATGTACTTTCTTCAAAGTAGCACGGTAAAATGATGCCTGGCATAGGGTAGCTTTGGTGAAGTCGGACCCTGAGAGGTCAGAGGCTAAAAACTGGACGTGGCTGAGGTTACGACGCGTAAAGTCCCGGCGGTGCAATAGATAGCCACTCAAGTTGGCCCGCTCGCCACCCGGTTCATCCCGCAACCAAGCTTCATGCCGATCCAACACTTTCATCAATTGCCGTTTGTTAATCCGCTTCATTCAAAATTCAACCTTAATCATTCAACATTCCCTCTACGCAATATTATTGTACAACGCCCTTTCCAGCTCTTTCACGGCCGCCTCAAAGTCGGCCTTTTTGCCAAAGGCACGGACGAGCTCTACGGGCTTGCCCAGATCGCTCAGGGGCTGCACCTTCAGCACGCTGCCGTCCTCAATGGCGGTGATGCCCTCGTCCTCATACTTGCGCAGTAGGTTATCCAAAATGGTTCGAGCTTGTTCGCCGTAT
>DMST01000172.1:7292-8903 GCA_003454975.1 Cytophagales bacterium
GTTCGCCGTATTGGGCAAATACATCCTGCTTGCGCGCCTGCTTGGCCCGCTCGGCGCGGGTAAGGGGTGCCGCATCAAAGGCCAGGTGGCAGATCAGGTCGAACAGGTCCCAGTCGGGGCCCATTTCCTTTTGTAGGTCCTTCAGGGCTAGCCCTGCCTCCGTGAGTTCCTTGATCAGGGCTTCTTTACGATCGGCAGCGTTCCATTGCTGAATAAAATCATCCAGCGAAGCAAAGGCCTGCCGTAAGCCCTTGCGGGTATAATCCTTCAGCGATTCCGTCACTAGCGTGCCATCCGCACCGTAGTGCTGCACCCGTTCCATCACCACACCTACCTCCTGGTCGTCCACATAATACTTGCGCCGCGGATCATCTCCCCCCTCATCGCCGTCCAGCTCATCCGTATAAACGTCACCCTCGGGCAATGGTGTTGGATCGGTTTCGGGGTCTTCTGCACTCGAAGGCTCCGCGCCCTCCTGCTCATCGGGCGGTACGGGCGATTCGCCCTGGCCAGGCTCGTAGATGACCACGGGCTCGCCGTCAAACTCCGGATCGGCAAAGTGGCGGGTGGCCCCACGAAAGTCCATGATGGTGAAATAGGTTTTGCCCTCTTCCTCGCGCAGGCGGGTACCCCGGCCCACAATCTGCTTGAACTCCGTCATGCTGCCAATGTTGGTCTCCAGCACTACCAGCTTTACCATTTTGGTGTCTACGCCCGTAGTCAGCAGTTTGCTGGTGGTGGCAATCACCGGGTAGCGCTCTTCCACGTCCATAAAGTTTTCCAGCTCACGCTTGCCCACTTCATCGTCCCCCGTAATCTTCACCACGTAGTGCTTATGCTCGGCTACCAGGTCGGCATTCTCATTTACCAGAGCCTTGCGCATGGCCTCGGCGTGCTCTATGTTTTCGCAGAACACAATCGTTTTGGCGTATCGGTCGGTCCCTTTCAGGTATTCAGTGATCTTGCGGGCTACCACCTCGTGCCGCTTGGTGAGCACAATGTTGCTGTCGTAGTCGCGGCTGTTGTACACCTTATCGGCAATGGTATAGCCGTAGCGGTCGATCATACCCTTGGGTGGTCTCCATTCGGCGTCTACATCAGTAAGGATGCGCACCACCTTGTAGGGAGCCAGAAAACCGTCCAGGATGCCCTGCTTGAGGCTGTAGGAGTAGACGGGCTCGCCAAAGTAGGTGATGTTGCTTACGTCTTTGGTCTCTTTGGGCGTGGCCGTCAGGCCAATTTGGGTAGCCCCTTTGAAGTGCGTGAGGATCTCGCGCCACTCACTGGCCTCACTGGCTGAGCCCCGGTGGCACTCATCGATCACGATGAGGTCAAAAAAGTCTTCGCTGAATTCCTTGTAGGCCTTCTGGCTTTCTTCGGGCCCGGTGAGCCCCTGGTAGAGCGCAAAGTACACCTGATAGCTCTTGTCCACCTTGCGGTGTTTGATGATGGTCATGATGTCATTGCCCATGGGGGCAAAGTCACCGTTTTTGGTCTGCGTGAGTAGGGCATTTCGGTCGGCCAGAAAGAGGATGCGCTTCTTCACCCCTGCCTTCCAGAGCCGCCACACGATGTTGAATGCCGTGTAGGTTTTGCCCGTGCCCGTCGCCA
>DMST01000254.1:0-3864 GCA_003454975.1 Cytophagales bacterium
TACGATGGCCGCCCCAGTGAAGACCACCCACACTAGGATGCGGTACTCCCAACCGCTAAAGGGGGTAAGCCCCGCAATGCCGTGGGCGATACCCACGGTGAAGGGATTTAGAAACGCCCCGGCAAAGCCTACACCTGCCCCCACAAAGGGGATACTGACGCCCACCAAACTATCGTAGCCCAAGGCGAAAGCCAGCGGTAGCGTGACCAATACAAACACCATTCCCTCCTCGCTCATGCCGAAGGTGGCACCCGCCAAAGAGAACAAAGTCACCAAGATGGGAATCACCCACCGCTTACGGCCGGACTTTTGCCCACTCCAGCGCACCACACTCTGCAGCCCTGCTTCTATGGCTCCCGTCTTTAGGATAATGCCAAAGCCCCCCGCCACCATAAAGATGAACACGATGATGTCGCTACTCTCCTGAAAACCCTTGATCGTCGCCAGGATAAGGTCCGAGAAGTCGGAAGGATTGCGCTCTTGCGCGGTGTAGGTACCCGGCACCACCAGGGTACGGTCAGAACCGTTGATAGTCTTGACCTCGCGATCAAAAGATCCGGCAGGCACTACCCAGGTAAGGGCCGCAAATACGGTGAGAACGGCAGCCAGTAGCACCAGCGTATCGGGGAGTTTCAGTTTCATGGATGATTAGATACAAGTCTCAAGACACAAAAGCCAAGGCAAATTAGAGTACAGGACACAGAATTCAGAAAACGGAAGATGTGTCTTGCTTTTTGACTCTTGGTTCTTATGTCTTTATTGAATTTTTAAAGAAAAGGTCTCCCCCGGTAGCAACACATCTACGGTAATGCCTCGGGCACCAATCAGGTCGCCTTGGGTGGTAAACTCGGCGGGGCCGCGAAACAGAATGACTTGCGAGCTACCCACTACCTCGGCCTGCTGACCTTGTACCAGCACCGCCGTAGACTCGTCGATGCCAATCCCTAGCAGCTCCGGATGCTCCATAACGGCACTAAACAGCCGGTTGTAGCGGCTGCGCTTCACAAAATGCTGATCGATGATGACCGTGGTCAGGAAACCCAAGCCCTCACCTAGCTCAATGTTGTCTGCTTCCAGGTTGCGGAAGGTAGCGTTGTAGTCCGGGTAGTGTTTCTCGTTGCCCGTGATCATGGCTTGGCTCATCACGGCTGCCCCCGCCGAGGTACCCGCAATTACTGAGCTCTCTGTATACGCAGCGTGGAGAGCCTCCGCGATTCCAGTACCTGCGATGCGCTGCATAAAGCGATTTTGATCGCCTCCTGGCAAATAGATGAGCGGGCAGTGCCGCAGAGAATCCAGGAAGCTGGGCCGCCCGTACTGGGTAGAATCCAATGGGGCACAAGCCGTAGGAATACCCAGGGTCAGAAACTGCTGCTTGGCGTACCAGTAGGAGCTGTCTGGCTCCGCGCTGGAATAGGGCAAAATCATCACGTAGCCCTCGGTACCATCCACCGCCGCTTCCTGGGCCAGTCGCTCAATCAGTGCTGGCGGCCGCTTTCCCCCTCCGATGATAAAGAGTTTGCCTTGGGGTTGGGGCTCAGAGGTGGCGGGTATATCGGAGGTGGATTCGGGAGCATTGCATGCTTGGCCTACTATAACCAACAGCCCAAACAAAGCCCAAAACATTTTTTTGTGCATAGTTTTCAAGGTAACACGATCACAAGTCTAATGACTAGACGGCTCACTGCTTATGATGAGAATCATGTCAGTCTTTCGACTTACCGAACGCGAAAGCATTCGCAAAACCAACTAGCAAAAAAAAGGAAGCTTTGAAAATCCAGGACATTCCTTTGCGTACACATTACCCTTCTCTCTCTAGCCAGTCCCTATGCGAACGCTGCGCGTTCGAGGAGTCAGGAGACTCCAACAAAAATCGTCACGAGACATTAGTCTCGAGACAGTATTTGATTATGGAATAATAAACAACCCGCGGGGGTCCTGAAAGCCACTGGCTACCACCGTGATATCCGATCCGTCCAGATTAGCACGGAGGATGTTACCCGTAGCCCGCTCGCTGTAGTAGATTTTACCACCCGCAGCATCCACGGCCATACCGTAGGAGCGGTTATTGGTCACTAACACCTCGGTGATGTTACCGCCATCCAAATCTGCCCGTAGGAGGGTGCCCGCGTCCGAGTTATCAAAGTAGATATGCTCGTTGATAGGGTCTACGATGATGCCGTAGCCGAAACCCGCCGCCGCAAAATCGAGGATACGGGTAACGCCACTACCATCTACTTCACCTACCCACACCGCCTCAGCGTCGATGTCTACACAGGTTATGTACAGGTTGCCATTGTAAATATCCAGCCCCACGGGCAACTGGCCCAGGCCATCATCGGTCGTCGTATAGAGCTCCGAAGTAGCTCCGGTGCTCAGCACAATCTCCCAAATGGCGTTGTTGGTCCGGTCAGCTACGTAGGCCCGGTCGTTGGCTACGTCCAAAGCCAGATCACGAATATCGCCCATGCCGGAGGCCACCGTGGCCACTCCCGAACCGTCCAGATTGGCGCGCATCAGCGTACCTGCATCGGCGTCCGTCCAATAGAGCTGATTGTTCGCAGCATCGTAGTCCAGCCCAGTAGAGAATCCATCAATAGCGAAGCCATCGCCGTCTACCTCCTCAATTCTCAGGGCCCCGGCATCTACAAAGAATAGCCGAACGTCTAGTGCATTGTTGCTGAGCAAAGAAATCTCCTGCGAGGCCACGCTAATGTCATCCTCAGTAGTCATGACCAGCTGAATGGTATAGGTGCCTGCCTCCGCATACTCGTGGCTGGGGCTGGCTTCCGTAGAGGAACTCCCGTCACCGAAATTCCAGGCGTAGGTGGCGGTGAAGCCCTCCAAGACCGTAGACTCATTGGTGAAAGTAACGGTGCCGGGTGCAAAGCCATCCCCTACGTCGAGGGAGAAAGCGGCTACGGCCGAACTCGCCTGCGGCACCGGGAACTCCGGCTCGCAGCTACTGAGCAGTCCCCCCACCCATACGGCGAGGGGAAGTGCCATCCAACGAAATCTTTTCATTAGTTCTCAGGGTTAATGAGCACCATACCGCGGAAGTCGTTATCCCCCTCGGTATTGAGAATCACCTGCGAGGCACTACCATCCAAGGCGGCATCCACAATCTGTCCGTCTCGGGTAGCCCAGAATACACGGTCCTGGCTGTTGTCCACGGCAATGCCGTAGGACCGGTCTGAGGCACTGCCTACGGTTTCGATGGATGAACCGTCCAAGTTGGCCCGGCGGATACTGCCCCCGTCGTTGTCATCGAAGTAGATTTTCTCATTCACAGGATCAACGGTGATACCATATCCGAAACCACCTGCTGAAAAATCAATGATTCGGGTGAGGCCCGTACCGTCAGGGTTTCCAGTCCACACCGTCTCCGCATCAATGTCCACCGCCGTCATGTACAGCGTGCCGTCGTAGAAGTCGATCCCTACTGGAAAGAGGAACGTTTCGTCGTCGGAAGTATCAAAGATGACGCTGGTGCTGTTGTCAGCCAGATCAATGGCCACAATGGCGTCAGACCCCCGATCGGCTACGTACAAAATATTGTTTGCGGCATCCAAAGCCAGATCACGAGGGCCACCCAGATCACTCGCAATCACCGTTTCGGCATCACCCGCCAGGGTATTGCGCAGTACCGTCAGGTTATCATCGTCCGTGTAGTAAATGAATCCGTTATCCGCATCGTAGGCTACCCCCATACTGAAGCCAGGCAAATCGAACAAGTCGCTTACCGAACCATCGGCCAAGGCTAAACTTTTCATTTTGAAAACTGTACCGTCACCGTTGTCGATGAATACTAACTGACGGTTGTCGGGCGCTTCCTCAATGGTTACGTCCACGGACGCTACGTCA
>DMST01000254.1:3913-6308 GCA_003454975.1 Cytophagales bacterium
CCCGTCGGCAGAAGCTTCCAGCGTCACCGTGTACATACCCGCCGCGGTGTAGGTATGCGTAGCGGTAGCTCCTTCGAAGGAGTTACCGTCGCCGAAGCTCCACACGTAACTCACTGCATCGGTAGAGTTATTCACAAAGGAGATCTCCTCCCCTACCTGCATCACGGAGGTGGCGTCTACCTAAAAAGCCGCCACGGGCATCGCCTCGGGTTCTTCAGGATCGCAGGAGAAAAGTACCAAGGCCATCACAGCCAGGGAGAACAGATGAAAGAATTGCTTTTTCATGATATTTTGTATGTTTTTTAGTGCCCTGCGGGCACGGTCTGTCTTTTATGAGTCTTGTTGGTATTAAAAGGGCATTTAATCCGATACGTCGAAGCCTACCCTTAGAAGATTGCGCTTGCATTTGAAGTGGTCCGACAATTCGGTGCGAGCGAGCCATTCACCCCAAAGTTGGTAGGATATGACAATGAGAATTTAGCCATCACTGCATTCGTCAATCGTCATTCGGCCTTCGTCAATTGAATTAGTTGTATCCCGGATTCTGCACCATCGTACCGTCGGTGATGTTCATCTCCCGCTGGGGGATGGGCAGAATGCGACGAAACGCATCCAGGCTGAGGGTAGACTCCATCTGCCCCAAACGAACCAGATCGAACCAGTAGTGGCCCTCAAAGGCCAGCTCGGCCCGCCTTTCGTCTAGCAAGGTGTTTACCAGAGCACTTTCAGAGCTCACCGAAGCAGGGCTCAGGTCAGGCATCCCGGCACGGTTGCGCAATTCATTTAGGTCCGGCAGAGCATCGGTAGTGGCACCTTGCATGGCAAGAGCCTCCGCCCGAATGAGATACATCTCTGATAAGCGAGCCACCAGGGTATTCTCACCGTCCGCATCGGGGGAGTTACCGTACTTTGTGCAGCGCACAATGCCGCCCAGGTCTTCGAACAGCAAGCCGCGTTCGGCTTCACCGCGAGCGTTGAAGAAGCTTACCAGATCTGTGCTTACCGCCACCTCGGGGGGTGTCAAGTACATATCATCAGCCCAGATGTTCTGATCTTGCAGGGTAAACTCTATCTCGAAGATGGCCTCGGCAGAATTCTCCACCGTGTACACCTCATTGTAGTCAGCGAGCAGACTGTAGCTGCCGTTGTCAATCACCGCCGTAGCCAGTCGCTCTGCCTCCGCATAGTTGCCTTCGTAGAGGCGTACCCGCGCCAGAATGGCTTCAGCGGCCCCTTGGGACGCATAGAATTTGTCGCCTTGATCGCTTAGGCTACTGATGGCCGTTTCCAAATCGGACACGATCTGAGTGTAGGTTTCGGCTACCGAGCTACGCGGGATCTCTACAATCTCCGTGGCAGGCACCAAGGGCAAGGCCACGCCAAAAGCAGAGCTTTGATCCCAAAACTCTCCGTGCCGTCGTAGCAGTTCGAAGAAAACCAGCCCCCGCACAAAGTGAGCAGTACCCGTAAGTCGGCCCTTTTCCGATTCCGTCATGCCACTCAGGTCCGGCACGGCCGCCAGAATGGCATTGGCCGTGACCACAGCGCGGTAGGCCGCCACGTAGGCGTCTTCCACGTGAGCATTGGCCGTGGGCACAATGCCCCGGTAGAGTTCCGCCCAAAACTGTTGGAATGCCGCCGCCCGGGCATTATTGGCCAGCAATTCACTCGCCATAGCCCAGCGGCCGCCGTACAAGCTACCCGACTGCAAGGCATCGTACAGGCCGTTCAGCGCAGACTCCGCCGAAGCGGCATCTGTAATCGCATTCTCATTCAAGATCAGTACTTCCGATTCCTGATCGAGCACGTTGCAAGCGCTCAGCAGTGTGAGGCTTCCAACCAGCGTAAGGATAAATTTTCTCATAGGAATCCGGGAGTTAAAAATCGATGGTGACACCTACCGTTACCGTGCGGGCCTGGCCTAGCGTACCGAAGTCTTCCCCTTGCAGGGTATTCAGCGACTCCTGGCTAGCCGTGTTGGTGGTTATCTCTGGGTCAAAGCCCAGGTACCGGGTCAGGGTGTACAAGTTTTGCCCTTGGGCATATACATTCACTCCCGTGAAGCCCACCTTCTGAATCATCTCCGTGGGCAAGCGGTAGCCTACCCTTACGTTTTTCAGGCGGATGAACGAACCGTCTTCCAAGTACTGCGTGCTGAATCGCTGCCATTGCAGATCGGTGGTTTCGTCCACACTCGCCAAGGAAGGCCGGGGAATGTCCGTAATGTCACCGGGTTCGCGCCAGTAGTTGAGCGAGCGACGGCTGTAGTTACCGTAGGGGATACCGCTCCGCAGGCTGCCGTAGTTCTCGTAGGCGTGACGGCTCTGGTTAAAGATCTCGTTGCCCTGTACAAACTGTAGGAAGAAGCTCAGGCTAAAACCCTTGTAAGTGAAGG
>DMST01000254.1:6364-6951 GCA_003454975.1 Cytophagales bacterium
CCAGTCGGGCATGCCTGAGCCTACCGGCTGGCGATCGTCCAGGTCGATGATGCCATCGCTGTTCAGGTCCTCGTAGGTGGCGTCGCCCGTAGTGGGGTCCACACCCGTGAATTTGATCAGGTTGAACGTGGAGAGCGGGCGGCCTTCCAGCAGCACAAAGTTCCGGCTGATGATGGCTCCGTTGTTCACTACGTCCACGACTTCATTCTGAATGTGTGTCACATTCAGGTTGGTGGTCCACTGAAAATCGCTAGTGGCGATATTGGTAGAGTTGAGCGAGAACTCCCACCCTTGGTTCCGAATCTCCCCGATGTTGCTGGTCACCGTGAAGAAGCCCGTAGTGCCGGGAATGTCCGCATCCGAAAGCAAAGCATCGGTGTTCTTCTGGAAGTAGTCCACTACCACGTTGAAGCGGTTATCCAGGAAACCCAGGTCCAGCCCTACGTCCAGCTGTGCGGTGCGCTCCCAGCTCAGGCCGGGGTTTTCGAGCGAGGCGGGCTGCGAACCTCCCACGCCGTTGTAGGGGGCATTCAGGCTCCAGAACCCACGCCCGGTGAAGTTGCCAATCTCTTGGGTCCCCGTGATGC
>DMST01000182.1:0-6881 GCA_003454975.1 Cytophagales bacterium
CTCATCGGCACCGCCGTGGCCGTAGTAGTGCCGTGCCGAAACGGGGCCCAAACCTTGGTCATCCTCGTTTCTTACTAGCATCTCGTTCACGGTGGCTACCTTCAGCAGGCCATCCTGCTGGTTGCGCTCAATGTGCTGGATCTCTTTGGCCCACATAATCAGTTCTGAGGGTGTAGTCCAAAGGCCCGCAGCTGCCATTTCCGGGTACACGACCCACTTGCCCTCTACCGGGCTACCGTCCGACAGGTAGCCTGTGGCCGCCTGGGCGTGATACCTCGCTGGCAAGGGGTTTTCGTACGTACTCCGCTCCATGCCTAGGGGAGTAAGCACTTCGGTTTTCATGATCTCCGGGAAGGTTCGCTTTTCCAGATCCGTGATCATCAGCTGCATGATGGTGTAGCCCCCACCGGAGTACTGCCAGCCGCCACCGGGCTCTTTGTACACCCGTACCGAATCCGTATTGCCCAAACCATCCAAAATCTCGGGAACGGTGGGAATAGTATCACCACGTGGGTAGCCCGGAAAACCCCATACCGTAAGCCCCGCGGTATGGTTGAGGATGCGCCGGATAGTTACCTTTTCGTTGGCGGTAAACTCATTGTCTGGCACATGCCAGCTGGTCAGGTATTGGTTCACGTTGCTATCCAGATGGATCATCCCTTGCTCTACGAGCTGGTGGGCGCGTAGTGCGGCCATGGGCTTGCTGATGGATCCTGCCTGAAAGAGGGTCTCGGTGGTCACTGGCCGATTCTCTGCGCTATCTGCCATGCCGTAGCCACGGGCCCAGGCGATCTCGCCGTCTTTCAGCACCGCAATGCTCACTCCGGGTATTCGCAACTCCCTCAGGCGATCTTCAATGTTGTAGGTCTGTACGGAATCTATTCCGCGAATTTGCAGGTTCAGCTCCAGCCCGTTTTCTATGCGAGCAATGCTCTCCTCCAGCGCCTGCTGGTCTTCATCGGTAGAGGTAGCGTCTGAAGGGGTACAACTAATAATTATCGAAAGCAGCAGTAGTAAGGGTAGGTAGCGCATGGTACTTGGTTTTGGTTCTGTATGATCATGATTGCCCCGGGTACCTGGCTACCGACAAAAGGTTACAGATCGGGCATTTTCATTCCCTGGTTATTTGAATAGCGGGGGTTCGGGTGAAGCTTTGGGTGTGCCCCCAGGCCGTCCTCCGCCGAAACGGACCTGGTGCTCAGCCAGAGCGGCAAGCCCACTAGACCCCGCCCTTCATAATGCGATCAGCCAGGGCCGGGCTTAGCCGGTTGATGAATCGCAGCAGTTTTACTTTACCAATGGACACTTCCAGCTTTTCCTTGCGGAAGGCCCGGATGAATTCATCCACCAGCTGCTCAGGACTTATCTTGCCTTTGCCCCGCCCTGCGGTCATCTGGGTGTCTACCAGGGGCGGTATGATCTCAAAGACCCGCACCTGGGGTAGCTGGTAGCGCAGGGCTTTGGTGGTCATGTGGAGTCCCGCCTTGGTGCCGCAGTAGACGGGGGCTTGTGCTTTGGGCACCAGCCCCAATCCGGAGGTCACGTTCACGATGGCCGCCGGATTGTTGGCACTTAACGTGGGCAGTAGCAAAGCAATCAACTTGAGTGGGGCCAGGTAATTCACTTGCACTTCGTGCGCCATTTTGCCCAGTAGCTGGGGCTCCTCCGCCACCTGGTAATTATACTGTACACCGGCATTGTTGATGAGCACGTTGGTATCCGGGTGCTCCTGCTCTACCTGCATGACTAGCCGGTCCAAGTCTTCGGCCTTGCCTACATCGCACACGAACGGGATCACACGCTCGTATTTTTCGGCCAAAGCCTGCAGTTTTTGCTCGTTCCGGCCAACGGCAATGACCTGGTTGCCTAGGCTAACAAACCGATGAAGCAACGCTTCGCCAATGCCTGCCGTGGCGCCCGTAATGAGGATCTTATTTCCATGGAGTTGCATAATCCTGATGAGGTTTTGAAGTACTCCTCAAAGGACCGGCCTCTGCCGCAGGATTGCATTTACATAGGTAAAGGAATGGGAGGCGAGTTATGAATTTTCAGGTATTCGTGGGGCTACCGCAGAGGATTGGTGCTTTGACACCTTACCAAATTACCGGAACAACTTTTTACTTCTTATTCTACTCAGCTGGGTGGCGCTTACGCCCAGATAGGAGGCAATGTGGTACTGCGGAATCAGCTGTTCCAGCTGGGGATGTTCTTCAAGGAAAATGGCGTAGCGGTCTTTGGCCTCCAAGGTCACCAGCTCTATCTCACGCTTCTCTTTTGCTACGAAAAACTGCTCTGCCAGTATGCGGGCCATGCGCTCTACGGACGGGTGACGTTCGTACAGTTGGTTAATCTGCTCAAAGTCTGCCACCCACAGCGTGCTCGCCGTCAGGCAGTTGATATCGATAAGGTTGGGCTGGCCCGTAATCAACGAGGAGTAGGCTCCTACAAAATCTGAGGCTGTGAAAAAGGTTTTGTTATACTCCTCGCCCTTGGGGTTTCGGTAGTAGGCCCGCAGCACACCTGAGGCCACTACCCCTATCTGTCGGGCGTATTCCCCCTTTTGCGCAAAGGCTGTTCCCTTGCTCAGCCGTACTTCCGAGAACAAAGAGACGAGAGTTTCTAGGGCCTCGGCTTCAAAATCAACGATCCGTTGCAGGGTTTCTCTCAGCATATCGCTCGTTAATATACCGCAAAGAATGCTTCCGAAACCCTAGAGCGCTTGGGAGATACTTAGTCAATAAATTCTTTCACCTCACGGATAAACTCAGGGAAAATTTCGTGATGCAGGAAATGCCCTGAATTTTCAAAAACCTGGGTCTTGGAACCTTCGGGCATCTTTTCCTCCATGAGTTTCACAATTTCCGGTTGCGCAATATCGTCGTGTTCTCCGGCCATGAAGTAGATGGGGATTTGGGGAATCCGATTGTAGAACGCCGAATTTTCTTCCGTTTCGGAAGCAAAGGAACGGTAGTATCCCAAGGCAGCCGACAGCCGGAGAGGGTATTTGAAAGTCTCGATGATCGGCTCACTACTTTCCGTAAAGTCTACATAATCAGGAGACCAACGCTGGTACAGTCTTTCTATGTATTCGAATCCGCTTTTGCGGGCATATCGAACGCCATACTCTCCTGATCCCAGTATAAAAAAGTGCCGTCCGGCAAATAACAGTTCGGGCGTGGGCATCAGGCAGCTAGGATGCGGAATTGCTACGGCCACTACTTTCTGCACTTGCTCAGGGGCCAAGTTGGCCGCACAATATGCCACCGAGGCTCCCCAATCCTGCCCTATTAAGGAGTACTCTTGCACCCCCAAAACCTGAGCCAGGGCTACAATATCTTCCGCGACACTTTTTACATAATAATCATCATTTTCGGGAATGCTGGTTGGGTAGTACCCCCTCAGAAAGGGCGCAATTACTCTATGCGTTTTGGATAGTTCGGCTATGGTTTCGTCCCAGGTACTGGCCAAATCCGGAAAACCGTGCAGGAGAATGACTGCCGGGCCTTCTCCCTTCTCAATGAACCAGTAGGTGAGCCCATTGGTCAACTGCGCTGAATGAATCGGGTGCTGGCTTAACGCATCGATAACGGCCCGCTCTCTTGGCTCTTCCTCCCAGTAGGTTTTTCTTCCGAAGGACGAAACACTCACCAGCAGCGCCAGCCCAAGGAAAGCGAAAACGATCAATCTCAACCCCTTTCGCTGAGGCAACGCCTTAACCCAAAGCTTAGCCGTGGGGGTAAAAAGTGGGGTACCTAGTAAAATGATGCCCCCGGCAAACAGGGGTTCCTCTAAAAGGAAGGTGATTACTCCCAACAGAAAAATCAGGATCGCTACCAGATTAGAAATAAGTCTCATGATGTTATGTATCAGGGTTTAGTATGTCTTTCATTTTGGCCAGATATTGGGATTTGATGGCCGCTATCACCCCTTCCCGGTCATGATTGATCAACTCCACCTCATTACCAATTTTGAGGGTATCATGTACGTCTTTCAAATGGGCATCACTCCATAGCGTCAGCTCAATGATGAGGGGCGTCAGGGACAGGCCTCGGTCCGTAAGGGAATAAATATTCGTCTTCTTGTTGTTAGGCAGCTTTTCCTTTCTGATTAGTTCGTACCCCTCCATCAGTTTTAGCTTGGCCGTCAGGATGTTGGTGGCAATGCCTTCATCACTTTCCTTCATGGTGTTGAAGGTGTACCGGCCCTCCAACAGCATCAGTTTTACGATGACCAAAATCCAACGGTCGCCCACCACATCAAGTGCCGATGTAATTGGGCAGGTACAACGGAAATTATACTCCATATCCACGACTAATTAGTTGCAATATGCAACCAAAAATTCACTTTAGTTGCATATTGCAACTAAAATTTATTAGCCTGAAGTAGCCAAGTAGTACACTTAGGAAAAGTAAGAGTGATCTGATCTCCACGTGCCTGCTCACTCAGAAGCGAACCCACACCACTAGTCTTCAAAAATGGTGCATTGACCCTTTTCCAATTGTCCATTTGAGCAAGACTATACAGCTTAGTGATCGCAACAATTTCAAAGTCAAAAGCAAAAACAATGAAATCATTCGCATCCTTTCTTCATGCGGCCATGCCAACGGCCCAAGCCCTGCACAGTATCCGTGGAGGTAGCTCTACGAACACACCGCCGCCTCCCCCACCGCCACCCGCTTCGGGTGGTTCGGAGCCTGATCCTGGGGATACCAATCTGGATCTGTGGGATCAATAGTTACCCGGTATACTTATACCACAAAGGCTTCCCCGCAAGGAAGCCTTTTTCATTTCTGAGTCTGGTGCTAAACCAGTAGGATCACAGCTTGACCAGCTCGTTGAGCTTCTCAATGTGCTCTTCGTTGATCACCATGTTGGCATCGGGAGTTTTAAACAAGGTGATCATGTTGTTTCCGAGGGTAGGTACCCCGAAGCGGAATTGGAACTTCCTGTCCACGGTGGTGTTCTCCGCCAAAATTTCCCCCGTGGCATTGTCTACAATGATCATGGCCCAATACCGGAACTTATCGGACCAAATAATGCTGTAATAGGCATAGTTGCCTTCCCGATCGTTTTGCAGAGCCTCATCAATATCGGCCAAAGACATCACCTCGTATGCCCACGGATACCCGGTCTGAACCAGACTCTCCTCCACGGTCATGATTTCCTGGGGGATCAGCAGGGTTTTGTCCTTCAAGGTTAGGGCGTTCTTAGGGTCAAAATTGGCAATTTTAAAGGCAAACCGGTGGCGCTCTTTTTCATACCCTTCGGTCTTGGCTTTCTCTATAAATTCATCAAACTGATGAAAGGCAAATTTGACATCGCGCTCATTCAGAAAGGATTGGGGCATCGAAATCTTGAAAATGTATTCTCCACGGCTCAGGTACTGACTCATGCCGCTGTTGTTATTGTCTACCTTGTAGTTGCGCATCAGCCGGTCTCCGTACTCAGGATAAAAGATCAACAAGGCATACGCCTCAAATTTGTAAAACACCTTTACGCTTTGGAGAATCTCCTCGGTAAACCGATAATCCAGAATTACGTATCGCTCGTCCTCTTCATCTACTAGGGCTTGTACCTCCTCCCGGGTCTTAAACTCAATGGAGTTTCCGAAGGGCCAGTACTGGGGCACCAGCTTTTGTAGGCCCTCGTTCCATTCGGCAACCGACGACTGGTAGTCGGCCGCCGCTTGTGCGCCCTCTCGCTTTTTACGCTTCAGGATTTTTTCGTCTATTTCTTCTAGCATCACCACCAGAATCCTATCTTCTAGGTCGTGAGCCCAAAACTGGATGGGAATGGAAAACTGACCAAAAGCCTGTACGCTAGCCAAGAATAAAATGGTGAGTGTAATGCTTACCCTCTGTTTCATTGCACTTTGTTTTTAGCAGGTTAAAATTCCCTACAAAGTACTTGAGCGTAACCACCAGAAACCAGCCAAGCCGTACAACCAAACCCTACCTATGATAAATGCTTGAGCCTCGTACCGCAGAATGCTGGCTCTTGTGGGTCAATCTGGAAGCTATTGGGAGGCAAGGTCGCATGATCCGACACCCATTAAATGCGGTTGGCTTTCCTCATTCTATTACCATTTGCCTTGGGGGTTTCAGTGAAACGGAAAAGTAGGGTTCACCTGATTGATAGTCCCACGCTCCTAGTTCATGTTCGGTGGTCAGCGTATTCACATAGGCCCGATATATGGAGTCTTTGGTGCGGCCCGAGTATTCTTGGTTCCGTCTGTGCACTAAAAAACGAGCCATGCCGGCAATGTACTCCGTTACCGGAGGTTGATAATGAAACTCCACCCAAAGCTCGGCCGAAAAAGTATTGGCTACCACCAGGGTATCTACGGTAGTATACTGATGATCTAGCGTGGACACTTCTACCACGTGCCTGCCCGGAGACAAGAATAAATCGAGACAGTGAACCCTCATTGTTGATAAAGAGTCGCGATGGCACACCTTTTCTCCGTCAATCAACACCTGAACGGAGGGTTCTATCTCACTGAAGGAGTGGTTCTTAGTATAGATAGAAACGTTCCGGTATTTCGGCACTACGTTTTCCTGCAGCTGCGGAAACTGGGAGGAGTAGCCCAGAAACAGGGCCACCAACACCCCGGTCATCATCAATACCAGGCTGTGCCTACTCCAGGTGGAGTGCCGGTGTACGGTTTGCCTTCTCATTGGGTAGGTAAGGAACACCGAAAAAGGCAGGTGCACAATGGGTTTCGGCGATTGGTGATGAACGACCCGAAGGTGAGTGCCTGGCCTCCATGATCCAGTGGGCAGCACTAATAAGTGCTAGCCTTTCTTGGTGGCGATGATGATCCCCGTGGACCAATTCATCTTGGTCAGGTGGAAATCCTGGCGGCCTTCCAGGAAACCCAT
>DMST01000182.1:6939-10179 GCA_003454975.1 Cytophagales bacterium
CCCCCAGCCGGTCTACGTTCTCCTGATGGCCTACGGGCCAGTTGGGCTGCACGTTCATGTCGTCAACGAGGTAGAAACCGCCCGGCTTCACCAGAGCCAGGGTCTCCTCAATTTCGCTGTACTTACCCGGCCAGGCATCGGCAAATATCAGATCGAAGGGTTCGCCTTCGTAGCCTTTGATCCATGGGGTGCCGTCGGCACAGACCAGCTGCACGCGGGGGTCCTGCCCAAAGTATTGCTGCACAAGGGTAATGAGCTGCGGGTCGTTGTCCACGGACGTGAGCTGGGCCACGGCGTTCATGCCGTCAATCATCCAGGCCAGCGACAAACCGATGCCGGTGCCTAGCTCCAAAAACCGCCCGCCCGGTTTGGCCGTGATCAGTGTCTTGAGCAGGGTACCTACGTACACGTCGGAGGGCATGGTGAAACCGATTTCTTCACATTTCATTGCCAACGCTGCGTACACTGCGGGGCGGTCCTGGATCTGGGAATCGTTCATCATGGGAACTTTCGAAATCTTAGTTTTAACTAGTAGAAAAGGATGCCCTATCAGGCCTTACGTTGCTATTCCTCCCTCGCTATACAAAGAGGACGTGCCTTTCATGGATGGAGAATGGGAGGCTATGACTAACCACCCCGGTCATCTGAGCGCGCAGCGCTACTTCTGAATTTTAAGCTCCGTCAGCGAATGGAAAAGGACTCTCCACGGCGAATACTCTTCGGCATGCAAATCATATCCCCAAACCCTTACTCTTCCGAGTTCACTACCGAATTACTCAATAATCCCTTTGAAGGTGCCATCAATGAGGCTGTACACCTCGGAGTACTCCCCCTCAGGGTCATACAAGCCATAGGCAGTACCGCTGAACTCCAGCGTGATGTAGGATTTTACGTATCGACCAACCGTCACTTCTTTCACCTTGGTGACTTCGAAACCTTCCGTCCCTGGCTCATACCTGATCCAGTTATTGTTGATGGAGATGATGGCGTAATCAAAACCACTATAGAAATTTTCGAACTCCACGTCCGTAGACTCATACTCCCAATACTGACCGTAGTCTGCCCACTCGCCCCCTACCAGACTCAGTAGCTTTGCGTCTTCATTATTTTTGATGAATGAAAATTCAAACTCCAGATGCTCGCCGTTTTTCAGGGTAACGTCAAAATGGATTTTACGAGACAAATCTACCGTGCCGTCTGCGTTGTGTCGCCACGATGCCGTTTTGAATTCGGTAGTGATGTCTTCCACCGTAGATACAAAATCATGGTCTGAGTTGGATTGCTCAATGTGCATGTCCAGGTTGATCCGATCGGCGAGAATTTCATCTTCCAGTCCGCAACCTGCCACAGAGCATGCCAAGGCCAGGGTTGACAAGAGGTTAAGAATTTTCATTTTATGAGTGGGTTTACTATCCAATAAAGATATCTAATCCCGGAGTTTGCTACAAGGGGGTGCCGATAGGCCTGCATTTCCTAGGCATAGGAATTTGTTGGCTGAAGTGCCGGACATAGCCAAGGGGTGGTTGTACGCTGAGCCAGAAGCCCTACCGCTTGTACCCACGCACCCAGTCCACCTGCATGGTGGCCCCATCGACATAGTTGGCTGAGTTACGGTCCTCGATGAACCAGCCAACTACAGCGGTATTGAGCACCGCGGCATAGCCTTCAAGCAGGCGATAGGCTTTTTCAATGAACGCTTTCATGGCTACTTCATACGCAAGGCCTCCCACTACAGGATTTGCGTGCACGAAGTAGGCCTAGGGCTGCGCAGCATTTTTGCGCAGCAGAATGGTCCCAGCCTTTGTACTGCCTCAGGGGGCGGCGAGCCCGGCCAATTGCTCCTGAATCTCACGGGCGGTACGCTCTATTTCACGCACCGGCCACACGGGGCTCTGGAGGCCGTCCGCATGGGCAGCCCGGGCGCCCAGGTGAAACAGCCGCATGAGTACTTCAAAATAGGGAATGATCGCTTGCGAGGCTTCGCCCAGGGGGCGCACGGCCGTGTACCCGGCCAAAAAGGCTTCCTTTACATCCGGGCGTTGGCGTTCGTAATGAAAAAAACTGCCCAGGTCATAGTGAAAATATCCGTCGCCACAGAAGTCAAAATCAAAGAAGGTTAGCGTATCCGTTTCCTGCACCCTATGGCAGTTCTCATGGTGCGGATCGCCGTGGCAGATGCCCCGAGGTAGGGTTTGCAACAGTGCCGGGGGCAGTTGCTGGCTTAGCTTCGTTTCTATCTGGATGAGGGTTTGCCAAGCAATGCTTCCCTCTCCTAACCGGGATACCAGTGCATCGCGGACAAACCCAAGGATGAAATCCGGTTCGTAGGCCTTGGTAAGGCTGGGGAATGTGCGGCCCGCGGTTACCTGGTGGATCCGGGCCAGGTGTTCTCCGAATAACCGGGCACTGCCGGTATCGAAAGCAGGGAGCGGTGCCCCAGGTGCATAGCGAAAGAGTACACCGTACCGAACGCCTTCCGGGCAGTCCAGCGACTGGATCAGTCGGCCTTCGGCATCTGGAATGGGGTAAGCCACGGGCAGTTCCTGCTGAGAAAGCAGGTTGATCACCCCTAGCTCACCCTCAATATCCCTTAGGGGTTTCCATCCTTGGCGGTAGAGCCTGAACACGTACCGCTCCGCTCCGGTGGATACCTGATAGGTATCGTGGAATCCTTGGTGCAGGTACACGACCTCCGAGTCGGCGGGAAAACCGTACGTGGGTAGCAGCTTACTCTGTAGGTAGGCTACCGATACTTGGGAGTAGATAATTTGCATGGAGTTGGGGACCCTGGTCCGGAGCACCCTCCGAACTAATAGATGAATGGGTAAAGAAGTGTAGTTTACTTTTAAAAAGCAGAGAATTCTTGAGTCAAAGAGGAGCTGCCCGCTACTTTCTGAGCATGTAAACGCCGATCCAGGCGAACCAAATGATCTGGGTGAGCCCGAAGACGGCGCCCAGGTCTTGCAAACCCGGCACGGCGGTCAGGATGCCCGCGACGCCCACCACCAGGCCCAGGTAGTGGAGTAGCTTGGGAAATACGGACTCCCGGAGGCCAAACCAACTGATGAGGAATACCCAAACACCCCCCACTACTTCTACGCCACCACCCAGTCCGTTCTGAATGGCCCCAATGACCTTCCAGGCGAGCAAGGCCTCCGCCTGATCCTGGGTGTATAGTGTCTCTATGGACTCTAGCCCTACGTTCATGATCATGCCGCTGGCAATCACCAGCACCGCCCA
>DMST01000338.1:0-3561 GCA_003454975.1 Cytophagales bacterium
ATCTGGGGCCATCTGGATAGGCACTACAGGGGGCCTCACTCGGTTTCAGCACGAAACACTGGCTACGCTCACCGTGGACGAGGGCCTACCTACCAATGTCCTTTTTCAGCCCATCCGGGCTGGTGACACCCTATGGGCAGTTGGCGACGCTAATCTATGGTCGGCCCGCTTTACCGATTTGCATGCCCGACTGGATAGTGTGGCCTCTGATCTTCCTTCGCTTTCAGTGCTTGACAAATTCGATGGCCTATTGTCGGAAGAGCCTACCAGCGTGTCAGAATCTACGCTATCCCCCAATGGCGAAATCGTCTTTTGTATGCCCAAGGGCATTTCAGCTTTGGACCTCGCCAATCAGCAAAACCGCAAACCTCCTACCATGCTCATGGACTTGGTTGTGACTGACCGCGAAAGGCTCCATCAACCGCAAGGGATCTCTCTGGCTAAGGGAAACCGACAAATGACGCTGTACTTTACAGCTTTCGATTACCGAGCTCCCGATGCGCTGCGCTTTCAGCACCGGCTGTTGGGGTTTGATTCGGAGTGGAAGACTGTAGACGGCGGAAGGTATGTAACCTATACGAACCTATCACCGGGTGATTACGAATTCCAGCTTCGAGTATCGCGTACGCCCGGCCAATGGGCAGGAGAGGTATTCTCCCTAGCCGTGACCCAAGAAGCCTTCTTCTATCAGACGCGTGGCTTTTTGTTAGTCATCACTATCCTGTTTGTGGGTTTGGTGGTAGGCGTTGCCTGGGGGCGTACCCGATTGCTCTCGCTACGCAACAAACGCCTGGAGCAAATGGTAACCGAACGAACCCACCAAGTAGAAAAACAAAAGGAATCCATTGAGCGTCAGGCACATAAGCTCAAGACTTCGAACGAAAAAATAACCAGTAGCATCCGCTATGCCCGCCGGATACAGGACGCCCTGCTGCCTGACAGCCAACTGCTGCAAAACTGGTTCCCGGAGAGTTTTATCCTGTATTTACCTAAGGATGTGGTAAGTGGAGACTTCTACTGGCTGGTGTCTGATGACAATAAGCTATTTGTAGCAGCGGTAGATTGTACAGGGCATGGAGTACCAGGGGCCTTTATGTCCGTACTGGGCCACACCCTGCTTTCTCAGATTGTGACGCAACAGAAAGTCCATCAACCATCGGCCATCCTCCAAGAGTTGCACAAGCAAACGATTCTGCAGTTGCAACAGCACGAAGACGCCAGCAACGTGCGAAAAGACGGAATGGATTTGGCCCTCACGGTGATTGATAAAACCAACGGCACCCTTACCTATGCGGGGGCAAAACGACCTCTCGTGTATATGAACCAGGAGGGTTTACAAATCATCAAAGGAGACCGGTTTAGTATTGGGGACCGACCAAGGGGTGAGTTTGGGGATGATTTACCCTTCCAGGATCATAAGCTACCTCTCGAAGAGGTGAAGCAAATATTCCTTTTCTCGGACGGTTACGCGGATCAGTTTAGCGAAAAAGACAACCAGAAGTTTATGGTGCGGAACTTGTACCAACTCCTAGATAAGATTGCGGATCTACCCGCCGAAGAGCAGAAGAATAAGCTGCATGAGACGCTGATGAGTTGGAAAGGCAAGAACTCGCAGATTGACGACGTGCTCTTGATGGGGGTTACGTTGAATTAAAGGACACATTGATTCCCATTGTCTCCTTTTAGAATCTCCATCTCAGGGTAATCGATTCCTAAAGAAAAAAGCCCGGGTTAGGTATAGTATCCCGGGCTTAAAAATCTCACCACATTAATTATCCCACATTTTTATTTGATAGGTGTGAACTTCCATACAATCTCCAGATCTGACGGCTCTAAGGTTCGGCCTTCTATGTTCATCTTCCTGATGAGGAGCAACTTCAGTTCCTTATCAAGAGGTTCCATGTTCGAAATCTTAATTTCATCTATTGAGAGATTCATCTTCGGGTTAAATATCAGGTGTACGGCACCCGATATGGTATTCGCAAGATTATCAACATCAGACTCCGACCTTTCATTTTCGTCTCCGAGGTTACCTAGGTTATCATGAAATCTCTGCATCGAAGGAATAGAGGTGACAGTAAGTGTGACGCCAAACTCATTCTTCTTCTGTCCTTTATGCAGCCGGGTAATTCCTCCGTATTCAAACGGAGTATCGGTAGACTGAAGTCCCGTGTTTGAATCAATGGTCAGATCCCCGTTGTGATCCTCAATAGCAAAAACTTTAACATTTCCCTGGATCAAAGGCAACTTGTGTACCTTATTCTTCTCCCGGATGATAATAGTTAGGATGCCTTTATGGCGCTTAGGGAAACGTTGATTGGGCTTGGCAATCTTCTTACTCTCAGTTACCGTATAGGTAGGATTGGGATCACGAGATGTGGGAGGTCCCGATACGGTCTTCTGGGTATAGAGAATACCCGTAGAGGCATCAAAATATCCACCGTTATCACTTGCGAACTTATGGAAGGCACCTAGTTTCCCGTCAGGAGACTGCCCCCACAACCCTAGCTGGTTTCCGTAGGCCACCATAGCCATAATCATATCTCCCTCATTACTAAAGTGCATTGGTACGGGCATGCCTGGTTGCCACATACCCCCATACTGCCCAGAGTTGTCTATCACCCATTGAATAAGCTCTAACGTACCAACGGCAGAAGCTCCGTTAGGATCGTTGTACCGGATGGGATTGTTGAGGGCATAGTTATACGGAGAAACCCCGCCAAACCGGTCTACCAGTGGATCTACGGCGTTCATTCGGCCCAAAGCCGGGTCGTATTCCCGGTAGAAAGTACTGTACACTCCGTAGGCGCCCCCAAAGTCATCTTGCCATTCCGATCCGGCGTTGAATAGCTGTCGGTTGGCCTGGGTGGGCACGGGCGTATTCACAATGTAGCCTTCCATTTGTAGTCCATAGGGATAGTAATGGTTCTCCTGTACTACCTGGGCTACGCCGTTGACCGCCTCAAAGCTCACCCGTACGTTGCCCAGGTGATCGGTGAGGAAATACTCGTACGTCCGCGATAAATCGGCATTTACCCGTACCCGCCCCTCGGCCATGGGATGGTACTGCAGCACCTGGTTTTCGTACACGTAGCCGTCCACGTAGTCAGTAACGCGGGTTTGGGAACCATCACTGCTGGCTGTACGCAGCTTGACCCCATTGGCCAGGTAGGTATAGGTAATGCTTTTGCCATCGGCAAACAGGATCTGCTCGGTCTTGCCCAGGTGGTTGTACCGAATCTCCACAATGCCTTTGTTGGCATCGGCCGCCAAGCCGCCCATGCTGTTCCAAGCATACTCCGTAGGCAGCGAGGCCCCGTTCTCAAACCCACCCGTTACCAAGGCTGCATCCTCTACATTCTGTAGCTGATTGGTACCCTCTGCATAGGTATAGTTGAGCTGATCGATACTCTGCAGTTGGCCTGAGGTACTGAGGGTGTTCCGATCTAGCGTGAGCAGGTTGCCGTTCTTATCGTAGGTGAGATTCTGCACCGTATAGCCGTCCAGTTCCGCCGTCCAGGCACCGCCAGCTAGCGCTGCATAGGTAGCATCCGTGAGGCG
>DMST01000338.1:3588-18970 GCA_003454975.1 Cytophagales bacterium
CGTGAGGCGGTTCATGCCGTCATAGGCAAAGCGGTAGCTGCGCGCTCGCTGGGGGCTATTGCTGTGCTGGCTATCGTTTACCTGCCAGCTAATGGCCGAAACGTTTCCGTTATAACTCGGCACATTGCCCATAGTCGCATCCACCTGCGTGTAGAAGTAATCCATGCCAAAGAGATCATTGGCGTCGTCATTGGTCACCCCATCCGCCGTCAGGCTGGCATTGTTCATGTGCAGGAGTTGGCCCCCGATGGAATAGCGATAATCTACCGACTGCAAGAACCCACCCGGATCGTGGTGCAGGTTTTTCTCTACCACCTCGCCCAGGGCATTGTAGTGGTACTCAGCTATCTGTTGTTCGGCATCTCCTTGGTTCTGCTGATAGGCTGCCCGCAGGTTGCCATTGGCATAGTACTCCCACCGTTGTTCGGTGGTTTCGGTGGCAGCAAAAGCCGTATGCTCGTGCTTAGAACGGAGGAGCTTCCCTTCAAAGTCATACGCATAGGTGTCCGTGGTCGTCCCGGTCAGGTTTACCCTTTGGTTAGACTGTGTCTGGATGGTGCGCCCGTAGCTATCCACAAACCGCACCACCGTGATCCAGTCGTTTGCCGTACCCAACACCTTCACCTTGTCCCCTACAGGGTAGTTGCGTACGTACGGATAGGAAACCGTCTCTGCTCCCGTTACCTGCCCGGTTGTATACTGCTCATCGGCCGCACCGTCCTGATCAAAGTCATAATGATCAAAATAGCGTACCTCCAGCACCTCCATGGAAGCTTGTGGAAAGGCTTGGTCAAGGGTAAACCCGTGGGGGGTGCTATTGCTGGGCCGCTCGAAGGCCGCCACACTGGCCGGATCTAGTCCGTCTACATAACTCTGCATGGCCTGCCGGGTGAGGCGCACCGCGTCCGTATAGGTGCCTCCCATGATGGCCCGCTCCTGCTCGTCGTACTTCACGAACGTCCAGCTTTGGTCGAGCCGCTCGTACCCGTTCTGCGACAGCACGGGCCTGCCCTTGGCATCGTACACCAGGTAGAGCCAGTCCTCACCGGGCGCCTTCTTCTCAATAAGCCGCCCTTGCGCATCATAGCGGTACTCAAACCGGAAACCCGTGTAGTCGGCATGCTTGAGGTCTACCCCTACAATGGGCGACTGGCTCAGCACCGCCTCGGTCCCCTCTGGCTGGAGCGCAAAGGCTACCTGTCCAAAGGCATCGTATATATTGTAGGACTCAGCCCATTCTCCAGGGCTAATCTCTACCTTAGTCAGAATCAGTCGGCTGGTATTGTCCAAGTACTTACGAACTGTGTGTCCATCTCCATCGGTGGTTACTTGCAATACCAGGGTATTGGCTGGGTAGTAGCGCTGCACCACACCTTCTGCCGACCACTGCAATACCTCATTCGCAGTATTGAATGCATAGTCACCTTCCACTCCGTGGTTTTGGTAGTCCGTACCCGGAGCCGTAGCCTTCACCACTCGGCCAATCGGCGTATCATCAAATTCATATTCGCTGTAAGGCCGGGCATCATCGGCCACCTTATCCGCTGGGTCGCTATAAAAAGCTGCCTGTTGCTGCAGGGCATTTTCAATGAAGCCCTCGCCTTGGGTGCTGGGCACAAACGGAAGATACGCCCGCTCTACTCGACCCCGGTTGTTGTACTGTGTAATACTGGCAATGTCCTCATCGGCGGTAGTACCGTGCCATCGTACGTCCTGAATGGGCCGCCCCAAACCGTCGTAGTACGTAGTGAGGGTACGCTTATCCAGCTCGGGCAGGGCCCGTATGTCTGCCTGTGTTTTCACCGGTTGGGCATAGGTTTCCTGCGTCCGCTGATTATGACTGGCTAGGGTAGGGTCACCGGCAGTCCGGGCGAAGATGCCTGACGAAAGGCGCAATGAATCGGCAGGTGCTCCCTTGCTGGAAAACACAAAGCCTTCCACAAGCCGAATCTCCTGCACCGCATGCACAGGCTCTGCTGGCGCAGCGCTCAGCGTGATGGAATACACCATCTGATTGAGCGCAACCTCACTGCGGATAACGTCTTTCAGGACAGGTTGAACTGCCCCAAAATTACCAGCATAATATCCCTTATTGCTTAAACATCCCGGCAAGGCAAAGTCCGTACAGGCCTCCGGGGTCTGCACATATATCTGGGCATGAGCGACTTGCGTAAGGCACCCAAGGATCCCGAGTATTAGATAGTTTCTGAAATTCATCATGGATGAGACTAGTGTTTATTCCAGGAGGCCCGGATGGTTTTCAATCTCAATCAAGCGTTCGGCAGACAGCCCTGAGCGCGTGCACGTAGTCCCCTCTGCGGATAGCACCTTCAGCCGAATCTTGTAGTCATGGCTCTCTTCTGCGGTCACTTCTTTCAGCACATTGCCTACCGGCCCTGTAGCTGTAGCCAGTGTGTTCCATTGTAGAAAAACACCCGCGTTGTTCTTGCGGGAAATCTCCCACTGCAAAGTGACTATGTCAGGAGTACATCCTGCCGAAAAGTCTAGATCGGCCACAAAGGTGGTTCGGTTGGTTAGGGTACCCGGCGCGTAATCACCAGCGCCATTACAATCCTCATAGCTTTTCACTTCGGTCACGATGTTGGCCCGAATCACCAACTCGGTAGGGCCATCTACGCAAAACGATACGCCCACATTGGGGAGTCGAATATCCAGAGTTTTGGACACTGGCGGAATGGAAGGGTAGTCGGGATGGGTGACGGTGAGCGTGACCGTACGGGTATTGCTAGACCCATCAAAGGTATACTCCAAGGTGGGGCCCGGCGTCACAATGGGCGCTACGCCCGGCACGCCTACATCCCAGGTGTAGGTAGCTTCGGGGAAGCAATAGTTGCTTACCTGGAAGGTGGCCGGTTCAAAAGCCGTGATCAGCCCAACATCGAAGTCCGCAGAAGGTACCGAGGACTGGTTCACATCCTCATAGGTGGTCTGGCGGATGATGTTGCCCAGGTGGTCCCGAATCCGGCGCTCCCGCCCCAGGTGGTCGTACTCCACAAACTGTGTCTTGCCGTTGCCCGTACTCTGGGCCGTTACCCCAAAGGATTCGTTGTAGGTAGACCAAGTCACCTCGGCCCGGGCCGGATGAAAGAGCAGGTTGTCGATGTAGCCTTCAAAGCCCTGGAAGCGCACCACAAAGTTCTCTATCACCACCGGCACCGGATGGATGTCGATGGCAAACTCCACGTACTGCCAGGTGCCCCCGGTAGGGTCAATGGTCTGAGTGCGGGTTTCGAAGTTGTAGTTACCCACGGGATTGTTGAGCAGCACCGTCAGGTCACTTTGCACATCCGTTTTCACGTAGGCGCTCACGTATACCGTATGGGCATCGCGCCAGGGCAAGGTGGCCTGGGCAAACGTAGTACCGCTGGCACTCGCCAGGTAGCTGTGACTCCCCGTAAAGGCCTCTTGGGTACTCACCTGCCCGGTACCGGGCTGCATATCCCATTCTATGCCCGTAGTGGTTTCAAAATCAGAATACACCACTTCGTCCGTACGGCCTTTTTGCACTAGCACCACCGGATACTTATCATCGTACCCCCAGTGGGTGCTGTAGTACTGCTGGTTCAGCGGATCGTACAGTTCCCGTAGGTTGCCGGTGTTGGTGTACTCCGTCACGGCCTCTACCTGCCGGTACTCGGCGGGTAAAAACACCTCCTGATACTGGCTACCCCAGCCTACCGTGGCCCCGCTAAAGCTAGCCAGGGGTGTGGCGGTTTCCAGGCTGTAAGAGGCCGCCGGCAATACCCGAGTCTCCGTGCCGAAACTCACCAGATGATGCTGAGAATAGCTGGCGTCTATCAGTACCTCTTGGGATTCGTTGTAGGGGGTCAGCCAAGTAAACGACTCTAGGTTGGTTTGCAGGACGTGCTTAGTCACCAGCCCTTTAATGCCCGCTACATCGGCCGTGTTCGCTTGGGTATTACCGATGACATAATCCTGCGGATACCGGTAGTGGGTACGCAACCGGTCGCCGTTGCTTTGGGTAGCCAACATATCGGTGAGGAAGTCATGCTTATTGCTGTTATGCTCATAGCGCGTAGTGCTTTCGCTGTACACCGCTGGATCGTCTGGTGCGTACAGACGCTCGGTGATCTCCAAGAGGGATTTCCTAGTACCGGAATAGAGCGAATACGGTAATATGCGGTAGACACTTTTATCGGCGGCTCCTACGTCTTTTTCCAAAAACACTCCCGTGCTTTCTCCCCGAAATTCCTCTTTCAGCAGTTCCTGATACAGGTACTCGGTTTCCTGTACCAAATTGCCCGCTTCATCCTTCATCACCTGCTTTAGGGGCAGGCCTCGGGCATAGTCAAAGTTGGGGAAGGGCAAATACGGGTACGTATATACACCAAAGGTATGGGTACCCATATTTTGAGTAGGGTTGCACAGGTCGGTCTCCCGCAGGGGCAGGGTAGCTACCGGTGCCCACTCTCCGTTGTTGTACACTCCGTCTCCGAAAGTAGCGGGTACATCGTACTCAAAAGTGATGCTCCCTGCCCCCGCCATGGCCTTGGTTATGTGGGTATAGGCCACATTGCTTCCTCCAAAGACGCCTTCCGGGGCCTGATTGGTTAGGGTGCGCACCGCCAGCCGGTTCCAATGGTTGGTGATAGAAGCATCATTCACCACATCATTCGCGGTGGTAAAGGTTTCCGTCTCCGGGTTCTTATAATTGGCCGTCGGTACCACAAACTGAGGAGGAAACATCACCCGGCCAGAGCTAGCACCGTTGTTTTGGTAAGTGTAGCTCTCCACCATGGTATTGTTGCCGCCCAGGCCGTCACGGATACTCAGTTGCTTTACCCGAATACCACCGCCCACAATCTCCGCTTGGGCGTAGGAGTCCCAGTAGCGATGAGGCTCATAGGTAAAGATGAAGCTACCTCCTGCGGGCGTCACTACCCGGTCCAGAGTACCCGTCATAATCACCGCCGGGTTCGTTTGTCGGGCCGCTCCTTGTATTTCTACTTCCGTTCCGGCAACGTAGTTGACCATGCGGCTCGTACGAAAACGGTTCTCTTGCGACTCGTTCGGGTACACCCAAACCTGCGGCGCGCCTTCTCCCCCGTGGGCCTGATTGTTGAAGTATCCCCATACATCCGTGTAGTTGTCGTTTTCCGACGGATCGGCCATCAGTGTAGAGCGGTTCTCGATGTCTACTCCCCAGTAATAGAACTGGTACGGATTGCGCACCTCGCACCCCGCCGATTCGGTCAGGGAGATCAGAAAGTTCTTGTGGTACTTCTGGTCATTTTGGGTAACTGTAGACAAGTTGAGGTACTGCAAGTTGAACACTCGGTTGAATACATATTCCTGATTCGCGGCATCGCTTCGGTCGTACACCTGCACGTCGGTCAGCAGGAAGTCATCCCCTACCCCACTGTAGTCCAGCCATACATACTGGAACTGACTAGTAGCCGCAGTATGAAGCCGCAGCGCGGTTTCTTCTATTACGGTGGCATATTCAGTCACTTTTACCTCAGTGCCATCGGATTTCTCTACCACGACTTCCTTCGGCACGGAGCGGAGGGTTGTATTGGTTTTGTAAGTGAAGTTGATCTCGGCCATGGAGGTAGCCGACTCTACTTTGGTCACCTGCCAGCTGCTGGTATAGGTGACAAGCTCTTGATAGAGCTCGTATTCCCTGGCAAAGTATTTCACTGCTTGCACATCGGGATTCTTCACTGCCTGCCGCTTTACCGTAGACTGAGCATTGAACCAATAGTCCTCTCCGGCTGGGGTGGTTATTTTAAACCAAGCAATACTACCGTTTGGGTTGTTAGCATACGAAATCGTAAGATTCTGGTACGGGGACACCTGAATGGCACCATCATTATCGAAGAAGAAGGTGCCCGAATAGCCGGGAATGAAGAACCGAAACAGGTCAGGTTCGCTATCGCGGTTCACATCCCAAAAGTCATTTTTCACCGTAGCACCTACCTGGGCCTCACCATTACAGTCAGACAGGTTGATGTTTACCCCCTGCTGTTGGGTTTGACCGGCCAGGGATTCTACCTGGCTGCCTACTGTACTGTAGAGCCAGCCTTCGCGGGTTTCCCCGGTGCCATTAGGCACCAGATCGTCCGGCAGGCCCCGCACTTCGCGCATGATGCTACCCGGCCCCACCAAGGACCAGCCCAGGCCTACAAAGCCGGAAGGTTGCTCTACTTTGATGCCGGTAGCGGCATAGTTAATGGAAAGCGGCACCGACAGATCGTGGTCGGTCATGGTCCACAACGGAATGTTCACATTACCGGTACCGGTGAGCGGGCTCACGGTTACCGAGTGTTGGGCCTGGGCACTTATGCTGAGTAGGCACAGCAGTCCCAGGACCATCCACTTTTGTTGCATGATCGAATGCATAGGTTTGATGATTGCTAGGAATTATTCGCCTTTCAGTTGCTCTATTTCAGCTTGGAGTTCCTCCACCTTCTCGCCTTGTTCTATTAGCAGTAGGGTGAGCTCTTCTACCTTCTCTAGCAGGATCTTGTTCATCTCCCCAACGGGTATACCGGTTTCGGCTACCTCGGCCGCGCTAGGCACGCCGGGCAGGTGGTTGTGCGCTTCTACGTAGGTTTTTATCTCGGAGAGGGTGGGCAAGGCATAGTCTGATGCAAACACATAGTCCGGCCAGTGGCCCTCCTGCTTGATCACCACCTCTTCGGCCACCATCACGCCGCCTACGGCAAAGTCATAGCCCTTGGCATCGAAGGTACCTACGGTCACACTACCGCCATTGGGTGCCAAGTACACATCACCGCCGCCGCCAGCAATCTGCACCACACCATCGGAAATCTGGTTGATCAGCACACCCCCCACGGGAGTGTTGTTGCCTCCGTATCCGCCTTCTATCATCATGCCGCCCGATTGGTCGCCGCGGATCCGGGCGCCTTCCAGGCCACCAAAGTAGGTGAAGTGGTTCCAGGCATTGCCAAGGATGGCTGCCACACGAAAACCCGTACCGTGTCCGTCGTCAATGTTCTTGGTCACATGCAAGGGGGCTTGCGGTTCCTTGGTACCCACGCCCATTAGGCCTCCTTGATACGGAAACACGATGAAGTTGCCGGTACCTCCTGGGTTCATCACCAAGTCGCGGCCATACGAGAGCATCACCACGTCGTCGCCGTTACCTTGGGTCCAGTCGGATACATTGTGCATGATTCCGCCGAAAAAGTTGTTGGCATCGGCCCCAAAACGGAGGTAATCCCAACGGGCATCGGCCTGACCTAGCTGAGGATTCAGGTAGCCCACATTCACGGTTTGGGCTAGTACATTAGCCATTGGAAGAGCGGCCAGCAGGCCGATAGATAAGAGGATACGTTTCATTCTCTTTGAGATTTTTTTGTTGCGTTTGGTTCGTTACTACTGGTAGTAGGATCTGTTTATGAGAGTAAAATTCAAGGGTTCATAGGAATTAGAAAACCAGACGCCGGTAGCGTTTAGCCAAGGGGGGCAGATCATTTATCAAGGCTAAGGATTCATTTATCCAAGGAGTTGGGATTTCTCCTGCAATTGAAGGGCACAGCCAGTTTTGTACCGTTTAGGCCTAGGTATCGGTGGCGACAATCCACTCCCCAGACTACTACCTGGCAGCAGCAATTTTTCTGAGGACGGAGGCACAAAAAAAGAGTACCCGTCCTCATGTTTTAAATGAGTCCAAGTACTCTTTTAAGGATGAGAGAAACTCTCTCTAGGTAAAAGATATGCTTACTTCAACACACCCAGCTCTTTGCCCACCTTGATGAAGGCCGCAATGGCTTGGTCCAGGTGCTCGCGGTCATGACCGGCAGAGATTTGTACGCGAATCCGCGCTTCACCTTTGGGTACTACGGGGTAGTAGAAACCGATCACGTAGATACCTTCTTCCAATAAGCGGTCGGCCATTTTCTGCGACAGCGGCGCATCGTACAGCATTACGGGTACAATGGGGTGCTCTCCGGGTTTTATGTCAAAACCAGCGGCTTCCATCTGCGAGCGAAAGTATTTGGTATTGTCCTCCAGCTTATCCCGCAGCTCGGTAGTGCTGGTGAGCAAATCCATCACGGCAATGGATGCCCCGGCAATGGAAGGTGCCAGGGTATTGGAGAACAAGTATGGGCGCGAACGCTGGCGTAGCATGTCAACAACCTCTTTCCGACTAGCAGTAAAACCACCGGAAGCTCCTCCCAATGCCTTACCCAAGGTACCGGTGATGATGTCTACCCGACCCATTACGTCGCGGTACTCGTGTACCCCACGCCCCGTTTTGCCCATAAAGCCCGTGCTGTGGCATTCGTCACTCATGACCAATGCACCATACTTGTCCGCCAGGTCACAGATCTTATCCAGCTGGGCAATGGTACCGTCCATAGAGAATACACCATCGGTCACGATCATGATCTGCTTGGCACCCGCTTCCTTGGCCGCCTTGAGCTGCTCTTCCAGGTCGGCCATATCGTTGTGCTTGTAGCGGTAGCGCATGGCCTTGCACAAGCGTACGCCATCAATGATGGAGGCGTGATTGAGCGCATCGGAAATAATCGCATCCTCTTTGCCCAGCAACGGCTCAAATACCCCACCGTTGGCATCAAAGGCAGCTGCGTACAGAATGGTATCTTCCATTCCCAGAAACTCAGAGATCTTTTGCTCCAATTCCTTATGGATGTCCTGGGTACCACAAATAAACCGAACCGAGGAGAGGCCAAACCCGTGTGAATCAATGGCCTGGTGTGCTGCCTCAATCACCTTGGGGTGCGAGGACAGCCCCAGGTAGTTATTAGCACAAAAATTAAGCACATGCTTACCGTCGTTGGTGTCAATTTCGGCAGATTGGGGTGAGGTAATCACCCGTTCGCGCTTATACAATCCCGCTTCATCAATAGAAGCGAGTTCCTTTTCCAATACAGGTTTCAGTGTATCGTACATAGGTTATTCCGATTTATTTGGATTCGAATCAGGCTTTACCATAGTGGGCTTACCCGTCTTAGTAATTGTTGGCTTGGTTGCCGTCGCCTGTCCCTCCATGGAGATGGTAGGCTTAGGGCTAGAGGAGTCACCAGACTTGGTGGCTAACGTAGGCTTTGGCTTTGGGACAGTTGGCTTTGCACTTTTTTTAGGTGTAGCTGTCTTTGCAGGCATCTTTTCGGGTGGCAACGGATGGGTCCTGCGAAGGGGATTGATCAGAAATAGCTTCTGCTGAGTGAAGCTTTCTGGCGACACCTGCAGAAAGACCGCTTCGAGTGCCCGGTACTGGGCTGCATCTGCCTGAAGAAAGGCATCCGGGTCAATCTTCTTGCCCATTAGATAGTCGTTAAACTCACTCATGGTATCAGGATTTTGCCACTGAAAGGACAGTTATACAAAGATTGCAAACGTTTTCTTAGGATCTTTGTACTTTGCGACCTCTTTCAAAGGTATAGCGATATTCCCTATGGACAAAATCTTGGTGATTGGTGCGGGTGGTCAGCTAGGTACAGAGCTCACCGAAGCCCTACGTAATCGTTTAGGTGCCCAAAATGTAGTCTCTTCTGATGTGCGATCTACGCACAGTGCGGAAGCCGGGCCCTTTGAGAAGCTCGACGTTATGGATAAAGAAGGGCTCGGAAGGATAATCGACAAATATAAAATTACCCAGATTTACCATTTGGCAGCAATTCTTTCCGCTAATGGGGAAAAGAACCCTCTTTTCGCTTGGCGCCTCAATATGGAGGGGCTGTTGAATGTATTGGAGGCGGCACGCGAAAAGAATCTACACAAAATCTACTGGCCCAGTTCTATTGCAGTGTTTGGTCCTACTACGCCCATGGAAAACACGCCACAGCAAACGGTAATGGAACCCAATACCGTTTACGGCATTAGCAAGCAAGCCGGGGAACAGTGGTGCCAGTACTACTTCGAGAAGTTTGGGGTGGATGTACGGAGCATTCGCTATCCGGGGCTGATAGGCTACAAAGCACTACCGGGCGGAGGCACCACGGACTATGCGGTGGACATTTACCACCAGGCCTTGAAGCAAAATGCCTACACCTGTTTTCTTCGGGAGGATAGCTATCTCCCCATGATGTATATGCCCGATGCGGTACGGGGCACCTTGGAGCTGATGGATGCTGAAGCAGATAACCTCACCATCCGCACCAGCTATAATCTGAATGGTATCAGCTTCTCGCCCAAGGAAATGACGGCGGCCATCCAAAAACACATCCCCGGATTTACCATCGGCTACGCCCCGGATTTCCGCCAGGCCATTGCCGATTCCTGGCCCGATGCAGTGGATGATTCGGTAGCGCGAAGAGACTGGAACTGGAAACCTGAATATGATCTGGACCGAATGACGGAGGATATGCTGGCCAACCTGCAGCCTGCCTACGTCTAAGCGGTAGGAACCTCATGGGGCTGGCTGGTAGAGGTAATACCCTGCCAGCGAGCCCACCACTTCCACAGCCTGCTTTTCCAGTTAGATTTAGGGAGCCGCTCGCTGAGTTGCAGCAGTCTGCTGGCTGCCGTTCGATGGCCTATCCTTAGTGCCTCTCTCAACTCATAATCTACCCGCCTACGAAGCGCTTGGTATTCAGCATCACAAGTACAGTGCTCCCAAATCCATTCGCACACCTGTGCCGTTGTGAGCAGATGCGGGTTATCTGCCAAGAGTCGGTCTTCACCCTTACTTCTAGGCACCATGCGCTTGTACACCAATACCTCAGGGCTTCCTTGAAACTTCCACCGGCGGGCCGCCCGGACCAGTATGTCAAAATCCTCGTAATGGAGCTGCTCGTTGTAGCCACCTAGCTGTTCTAGCATCGCCCTGCGAAACATAAGGCTGGGAATAGGAATGCAGTAGCTTTCTACCAGCGGAATAAACACCTCCCCTTGGGGCAAGTCTTTTCCCCAGTAGAAATTGGCCAAGGGCTGGCCTTCGGCAGTAATCTCCTGACAATCCGAGAAATGCACGCCAAATTCTTCACCGGCCTGCTCCATCTCACGTACTCCTACCTGCACTCGCTCTGGCAACAGAATATCGTCCGCTGCCAGATCAATGCAATATTGCCCAGAACCCGCACGCCAACCTACATTGAAACCGGCACAAATGCCTAAGTTTTGGGCTTGGGGGAGAAACGTAGCCGGTATCTCGGGGTGCTCTGCCAGCCATTGCCGGATTACCTCGGGGCTACCGTCCGAACTAGCATTGTCCACCACAATTAGCTCTACTTTGGGGTAGCCCTGCTGGGCTATCGAATCTAATGCGGTAACCACATAGGGTGCCTGATTGTAGCATAGGCATACTACGGTAACCCAAGGCAACGAATCAGCAGGGGAATCCATAATACCAAGTAACGAATTCCCTTACCCTAAGTACAGCGTACGTGAAGAAATCAGGTTTTCTGACGCTTCTTTTTGGCGGCTGGAAACAGGATGTTGTTCAGAATGAGGCGGTACCCGGGCGAGTTGGGATGAATATTCAGGTCGGTAGGTTCCTCTCCTACCGTATGCTGGTAGTCTTCTGGGTCATGGCCTCCGTAGAAAGTCCAGAAGCCTTTCCCAAGTACCCCGTGGATGTATTTAGACTCCCCTATGGATTTGGTTTCGCCCATTACCACTACATCAGGTTTGATTAGGCGCGTCTTGAAACCCGTGGTTTGGCCCATAAACCCTTTGATCACTTCTACGTGGTTCTGGGTAAGCATGGTAGGAATGGGATCCCACTTGGCCGAGAATTGGAACAAGCGGAAGTAGTCTTCGTCTTCACGCAAGCCCCGGCTGCCGGGCAAGTTATCAATGTTGGACACCTCGTACTCCAAATGATCGCGCACCAAAATGAAATTCTCAAAGGCCAGTGAGTTTTCGTAGTTCAGCTTCTGCTGCGCCTGGGGGTCCGCCGGATCGTAATCAAACACCTCATGGCAGATATCTACGCCATCGGCGGCTAAGGCAATATCGAAGGTGTCCGTAGCAGAGCACATCGCGAAAAGGAATCCCCCGCCGGCTACGTAGGCCTGAATGGTGCGGGCCACCGCCAGCTTAAGGTGAGATACTTTACTAAAACCCCACTTGGCGGCTAAAGCCTCCTGCTCACGTACCTGCTCTTGGTACCAGGTATAGTTATGAAAATTGCGATAAAACTTACCGTACTGCCCCGTAAAGTCCTCATGGTGCAAGTGCAACCAATCGTACTTTGACAGTTCGTCGTTCAAAATCTCGTCGTCGAAAATCACGTCGTAGGGAATCTCTGCATAGGTAAGGGCCAACGTAACGGCATCGTCCCAGGGTTGTTTACTCTTGGGAGAGTACACCGCAATTCGGGGAAATTGCTGCAGCTTCATCACGTCCATGTTAGAGCTAGGGCTGCTAATGGCTGTAAGGATCTGGTTGGCCTGTGCACTGGAAATCACTTCGTAGGACACCCCCCGGATGATCAGTTCGTTCTCAATCCCTTGCAAGCGCTCCACCATAAAACTGCCTCCTCTAAAATTGAGCAACCAGTCTACCTCTAGCTCTTGTGTAAGCACCCAATAGGCAATACCATAGGCTTTCATATGATTGGACTGTGCCTCGTCCATAGGAATTAGCAGTTGAGATGCCCAGGTAGCACTGCTCATCCCCATCAGGATGATCACCAAGTGCAAACGGATATATTTCTTCATTTAAGCCAGATTTAAACCAATAGTATACAGAGCAACGTAAGATAACTAATATCTGTTCGTGAACTATGACCAAAGGTGTAACTTGGTCGCAATCACATTTGGTATGAGCCTAGTAGAGAATTTTCGGGAAGGGATCACTTCCATCAAAGCCAATATGCTGCGTTCGGTATTGACCGCAGCCATCATCGCTATCGGTATCATGGCCTTGGTAGGCATGCTCACGGCCGTGGAGGGCATACAACAGACCATAGACACAGAATTGTCAAGCCTGGGAGCGGGTTCATTTGACATCGACTCCAAATCTTACCGGGGCGGTAGCCGCGAGGGTAAGGCCGAAAAGCGGCATCCTAAGGTAACCTACCGGGAGTACCGTGATTTTATGGAGCGATACAAATATCCGGGAACAACACAAAGCTTGCATACTTGGGTAACTGGCGGTGCTGAAGTAAAATTTGGCTCAGAGAAAACCGATCCGCGGATGACCATTCGTGGCGGAGATGAGAATTACATCTTGATGGAAGGCCTCAATTTGATAGAGGGGCGGAACTTCTCTAACAGCGAATTACAATACGGCGTGAATGTGGCCATCATCGGGAATGAGATAGCTACCACCCTATTCCCGGGCAGTGACTCCCCCCTCAACCAAAGCATTACGGTGTATGGCAGCCGCTACAAAGTGGTAGGCGTATTGGAAGAAGAAGGAGGCTTTGGACCTGACGGAGGCCCGGACAGAACGTTGATTATTCCGGTGGAAGCAGCGCGCAAACTGGAAGGCCGCAAAGGGTCTGGTCTTTGGTTCACCCTATCCGTGATTCTGGATGCCTCTACTACTCCTACGGAGATGGAAGTGGCCATGGAAGAAGCCCGTGGCTTGTTCCGTACAGTACGCCAGGATCCGCTCGGGGAAGAGGATTCCTTTGAACTGGAAAGACAAGAATCGCTAAGTGAGGGGCTGGAAGAAGCTACTGGCTACCTGCGAATTGGGGGATTTGGTATTGGTTTCATCACCCTACTCGGCGCTAGCATTGGATTAATGAACATCATGCTGGTATCCGTAACCGAACGTACCCGTGAAATTGGGGTGAGAAAAGCGCTGGGCGCCACCCCCACCAAGATTCGTCAGCAATTCCTCATCGAAGCCATTGTAGTATGCCTACTCGGAGGTATGGGGGGCATCTTCCTAGGGCTGGTAGTAGGCAACGTGATTTCAGTTTCCGTGCTTACCACCGCTTTTACCCTACCGGTGGTATGGATTGCCGTAGGCTTAGCCGTTTGTGTTACGGTAGGGGTGCTTGCAGGGCTCATTCCAGCCATTAAAGCATCCCGGTTAGATCCTATTGAGGCGCTACGGTACGAATAAGGTACCAAGCTGAAATATCACTTTTCTCTACTTTTTGAAGGATTTTTACCATCCTTGGAATAGTTTTTGTTTTTTAGCCTTAAATTGCATAATTCTAGTACTACTATAGGATTCCTCTAATGAGCAGGTGGTATTTGAGCATCGCGGTAATCCTGTGCGGAATCATCATACACCCAACCCACGCACAAACACAGGAACTTCTGATTACAGGCGTATATCAGGGGAAGAATCTGTATGTCCAAAATCCACTGTGTGCAGACCGTAGCCGGTTTTGTACGGAGTTCGTTTACGTGAATGATCGGGTGATTAGTAGTAACCCCCGTACCTCTGCCTACACCATCGATCTCAGCTTTTTGGATTACGATGATCCGGTGATCGTGCGTATTACCCACATGGCTGAGTGTGAGCCAAAAATCATTAATCCACAGGTGATCCGCTTAAAAGGGGATTTCCAGTTCTTGGTTGCCCAAGCGGATCGCAATGATATCCGGTG
Source organism: Cytophagales bacterium (assembly GCA_003454975.1). GTDB lineage: Bacteria > Bacteroidota > Bacteroidia > Cytophagales > Cyclobacteriaceae > DMST01. Next base: position 18,080 of record DMST01000338.1, read on the forward strand.
GTCAACCCGTGGGGAAAAACCAGCTTCTAAGTTCTTTCTGGAAAGCTTCCGGATGGGAGAATGGAAACCCCAACTGTCCGTGGATGCGAAGGGCGATGTGGAGGCGAATACCTACAGCATAGCCGCAGAACACCTCTCGGGTACCAACCGGTACCGAATCCGGTATCTTGCACCCGATGGGGCAGTTACCCTTTCAAAGGAATTTGTCTTTCGTTCAGAACAGCAACCCGTCACCTTTTACCCGGTACGCGTTCTGGACCAAATCACCTTGAGCAGAGAGGCGGAATATGAGATTCACGATGCCAAAGGGACCCGAGTACTGGCCGGTAAAGGCAAGTTTATTGATGTGCTCGCCCTGGAAACCGGCCTCTATTATCTCATTGTGGACAATCGCAAGGAGCGATTCATGAAGAAATAGTCATTCCTATCAGGTAGTTTCTAGTTCTTCCACCAATTCGGTTACTTCTTCAATAAGCTCCCTCAGCTCCGACACATCCAATCCGCGGTCTTCCCGTGCTTCTTTTACGTACTCTAGATTACCTAAGGTAGAGCGAACCATCCAAGGCTCCAGTGTGGGTAAGTTCACGGCGGCTTCCAAATGGTCCTGCGCGGACACGAGCCTATCTTCCAGCACATCCAATTCAAACAAGGTAGCATAGTCCCAATACTCCACCTCATCTCCCTCCTTTCGGTCCAAAGAACGTAGCACAGCATACCTTACCACGGGTAGCAAGGTATCTAGCCTAGGGTCTTCAGGATTATAGATGTACATCATGGTAACGGCATTTACTCCCGGGTAGTGGTCACGCAAATCGGCTTGGTACCCCTTCAGGTAGGTTTCAGTAGCCTTTTTGATGGCCCCACGCGCCCTCAGGCGCTTCCCAGCCTTAC
>DMST01000338.1:19014-32213 GCA_003454975.1 Cytophagales bacterium
ACGGGCCTCACGCCATTTATCTTTGTACACCCGTCCCAACAAACCATAGGTCTCACTACTGGGTCCTCTTTCTTTGATCAAATCTAACAGCATGCGCTCGGCCGTTTCAAATTTGCCCATCCGGTTAAGGGCCAACGCAGTTTGCTCCCGCACAAATACCGTAGCCGCCAGGTGTTTGGGCATTCGCTTGTTTAGGTTAATCATAGCCTGATAATCTGCCACCCTCCGGTAAGCCAAAAACAGGTCCATGAGAACACTGGTATCCACGGCGTCCAACGTTTTACCCAAAGTCTTCTCAAACTTTTTCAGCTCAATTGCCTCTTCTTTATCCCCGTGGTCTTTCTCCTTCAGGGCAACCAGCTTTTCCCGCAGCTCCTGCGTCTGGTCTACTTGGTTGCGAAATACTTCTGCGCTTTCTACCGACACATTCGGGTAGTTATCCAGCAGCTGATAGATGGGGCTGTCCATGGGCCGGGCTTCTCGGGCATGGATGAGCTTTTGGGTTAAAAATTCCTTATCCTCTTCTACACGGGTGAGGTTGCCTTGGTCATCCATACCATAGGGGAAAGCACGAAGCAAGGAGACATCAAAGGGCAACCGGGTAGACTCACTAAACATCATGAGGGTCGTTTCCGGCTTTTGGGCATGCCGTACTCCCAGCTCATAATACACATTAGGATTAGCTCCGGTAAGGTCTGAAACAGCAAAGTCACACAGCAGCAGCCGTTCGAACATGGGCTTGTGAATGATTCCGTCCGTTTGTTCCTCGTCAGCACGAATGGGATCTAATTCTGCTGCATAAATAGCGGGCTTGATGATTTCGTAATACACCGCATTGAAATCAACTACCATATCGCCCACCGGCTTCTGTCCAAAGGGCATGAGTACAAAGCATAGCGGTTTCATAGAAAATAAAGGGGTTAGATTATTTGTATCGATTATTCACACTATAGACTCCAAAATATAGCGATTATCCAAGTCCTTTCCGGGATTTTGAAGAATTGCTCAGAAAGGCGTATTCGCTACTCGAAGTCCGGATAAAGCAGGTATTGCTTCCGCATCAGTTTGTATGCCTGCAAGTCGGCTTCCCAACTCCACCGGATTTCCTCCTCGGAGAAATTTGCTGAAATCTGTTCGGCTAAATCCGGCGTGCCGGCCAATGTAGTGAAGAACGGCTCAAAAAAAGCATCACGCTCCGCCACGGGCGTATGTTGGTACATTTCCATAATCACCCGTAAGGAGAAAGCCCGAGGAGCCTCTTCTTCTCGTAAATCTACCCCATAGCAATTCAGGTTTTGGTGCTTGGGATGGGTAGCCTTTCCAGGAATGCTAACGGGCCGAAAGGAGAATTCGCCGTAGTCTTTTGATGGAAAACCCACCACTTGAAAAGGCCATGCGGTACCTCGCCCCACACTGATAGGGGTACCCTCTAGCAAGCACAAAGAAGGATACCAAAGGATGCTTTGCTGATTTGGCAGATTGGGCGATGGGGCTATCGGCAAACGATACGGTTGACTGTGATCCCATCCTTGTAATTGGATCACCGTAAGATCGCACACTTTGCTGTCGGCCAGCCAGCCTTCTCCGTTGATCATTTGCGCTAACTCCCCCACCGTAAGGCCGTGAACGACGGGTATAGGGTGCATGGCCACAAAACTTTGGTATGCAGGATGGCGCACTGGCCCATCCACGTAGTCCCCATTAGGATTGGGCCGATCCATTACCACCACCCGCTTGTCATTTTCGGCACAGGCCTCCATCACGTAGTGCATGGTACTGATGTAGGTATAGAACCTGGCTCCTACGTCCTGGATATCGAACACCACTACGTCCAAGCCAGCCAGTATTTCCGCCGAAGGTTTTTTGTTGCGTCCATACAATGACACAATAGACAGTCCTGTATCAGGATCCGTTCCGTCATCAATCCGCGCCCCGGCGTCGGCCTCCCCCCGAAATCCATGTTCAGGTGCAAAAACGGTTACCACATCAATACCTTCAGCCAGCATTAAGTCCACCAAATGCTGCTCTCCTACGGTACTGGTAGGATTCACCACCAAGCCTACCCGCTGGCCTTCCACAAGGGGTTTCCAAACCGAGATGCGCGCGGCCCCTACCGTTACAGGTTGGGCTACCATGAAAATGGGAGTAATGAGCAACAGAACGGACAGCACGAAAAATCGCATAAAGGATGAAGATGACATAGTGTCAAATATAATGGCAAAGGTCATTCCAAACCTAGTAGGGGGCAGGCTCTGGAAACCAAGACCGTGCTTCTTCGGCGTTAGAAATCAACGCCGCCAACGGCTCAGGATTTTGCCGAGTAAGCAGAGAAAACAGAATTTTTTGCCGCACCCCCAAAGCTGCCTGCAAACCCGTTAGCAGTTGGTCCGGCTTGGCCACCAGATCCTCATAGGCAATAGGAAACACCCGATGGTGCAACAACTGCTCAGCCACCCAAGCATTGGCATTTTCTATCTCCGTCATGTAGTCACGAAAAGGGGCCTCCTCGATCAGCATCTTAGGGGTAGTTTGAGGGAAACGCCTCCAGTCATTCCAATGCCCTGTAAGCCAGGCTTTCTGTTCGGAAATATAGGCACGCAATACATCGCTCCGCGTAAGATGGATAACAAGAATGCCAGGATCATTCACCAACTCGGAGACCAAAGGTTGAAACTGGGAATCTGAACGATAACTATAAAATAGTTTACAGCCCACCGCTCCAGTCCATTTTGGCATCGACCGAAAGACATCTTTCTTTAAAGTACATTTTTCGCCAGCCTGAATAAGCTCACGAGGTCGCTCCCCCATGGAAAAAATATGAGGATGAGAATTCAGATAAGTATGCAACAAAGTAGAACCGGTACGGGGGGCACTTAAAATAACAAACCGGGTGTAATTCTCTCCACGCAAAACCGACCACTTTTCACGTGCCTGTTTTTGTCGTAAAATCCACTGTGTATTCCAATACTCCCTAGTCCACATTTACAGCCTATTTTCTTTTGGTAATACTCGACAAAACTATGGGAATATGCACCAACCTTACCCTAGAATTAGGCAGCTTTCGCCCCAGATTATTCGTGTAACTTTTTCCAACAATCACTCCAAAATAACCAAAGAACAAGCAACTAATGCCACATTATACTAGAAAAAACCACATTTCAATTATACACACCCCTTTACAGTTCATGTGATTTTTCTTATTTTTGAAACACAATATTAACCTGACTTTTTAATCATGTCTATTCAAAATAGTATTATTAAACATCTCTCTCAACCACCGAACCTTCACTACGCTGAGAAGATTTTTTCCAGACAATTTGGCAAAGAAAAAGCCAAGGCCATATTAGACAAAAGCTGCCATGCATGTAATGTCTCTGGCAAGGCCAACTCCGTATCGCACCTGGAATTATTATACAAACACCTGTCTACCCAAGAGGGAAAGATAGGGGTGTATGGCTATTCACTACTTGTGATGCTGAAATCCTACACCAACCTTCAAGTTTTCTCACAAACTCTATCCCGTTAAGAATTACGACATTTTTCAACTTCAAATTCAACGACTTCTTGGCAGTGGGCACAAAAATACACATGTTAGCCTGGGCATTAACGGTTTGGATGTATGCGTACCCTCATCATCGACGACGATGAAAAAGCCCTCATGGCGCTCAAGTTCTATCTCGACAATTACTTTCCATGGGTAGAATTGGTTGGCACTGCCGCCAATGTCACCGACGGTAGGGCGGCCATCATGCAGCACCAACCTGACTTGGTCTTTTTAGACATCGAGATGCCCGACGGCTTGGGGGTAGATTTGTTAGAGAAGTTTAAGCAGCGCGACTTTGAAGTAGTCTATACTACTGGCCACGAGGAATATGCCTTAAGGGCAATCAAGCAACGGGCTTTTGATTATCTACTCAAACCCATAGACTTGGACGATCTACAAGCTGCCCTGGAGGATATTCGAAAAAGAAGAGTCTCTTCTCCCTCGCCAGAATCTCTGTCCATCCATTATCCAGAACGGCTCGCCGTTCCACAAAAAACGGGATTGGAGTTGGTGCCTGTAGTAGAAATCATGCACATAAATGCCGACGGAGGCTATACCAAGCTTTGTACTAGTCAAGGGAAGCAATACACTTCTTCGCACAATCTAAAGCATTGGGAAGAGCAATTGAATCCCCAAGACTTCTTCCGCTGCCACCATGCACATTTGGTTCAACTACGGTACGTGCGCCACATTACTTCGGAGGGCGGCTACACCGCCACCCTCACCAACGGCACCAAGATCGAAATTTCCCGCCGGCGCTTTTCAGATTTCCAACAGGCATTATTAGGCCATAATTAGACAGCCCGACTTCCGATCTTGAGGTCTTGGCTAAAAAGCCATCAAGGAAACCTATCCATCCTGCCTGAGGTTGTACCTTCGTTCTCACTCTGAAACTATACGCGTGTCCCAAGTAGCCACCAAGCCTGCGCTCAAGCTCAGCGAATTTATTCCGATGATGGCCCTGCTCACCTCTTTGGTGGCCCTCTCCATCGACGCCATGCTTCCGGCCCTCACCATCATCGGTGAAGATCTACGAGTAGCCGACCCCAACGCCCCCCAACTTATCATCAGTATGATCTTTTTGGGTATGTCCATCGGGCAGGCAGTGTTTGGCACTCTGTCGGATAGCTATGGCCGCAAACCCACAGTCTATTTCGGGATGGTCATCTTTATCGCCGGTTGCCTTATTTCCTGGACCGCCCCTACCCTCAATCTGCTTTTGGCAGGCCGGGTATTGCAAGGCTTTGGCGTGTCAGGGCCCCGGGTGGTGGTATTGGCGCTCGTGCGTGACCAATACTCTGGCAACCGGATGGCCAAGATCATGTCTTACGTCATGATGGTGTTCATCATGATTCCTACCGTGGCTCCTGCCTTAGGCCAGGGCATCATGTACTTGGCCGATTGGCGCAGCATCTTCCTGGTTTTCATCGCCATAGGACTCATAGCAGGAGGCTGGTTTGCCGTTCGTCAGCCGGAGACCTTACTGGGCGAAGATCGTAAGCCCTTGCGGTGGCAAACCATTGGCTATGCGCTGAAGGAAATTTTTAGTAACCGGGTGGCCTTTGGCTATACCATTGCCGCCGGACTTATCTCTGGCGCCTTCCTTGGGTTCCTTACCTCTATCGAACCCATTCTAAAGCGGCAATACGGCATGGAAGAGGCCTTTGCGGGATATTTTGCGATGTGTGCCTTGTTTATTGGCAGCGCCTCCTTTGTGAATAGTAGACTGGTAGAGCGCCTGGGCATGCAGCGTCTCAGTCAGCTGGCGGTAACAGCCATGACGGTACTTGCTTTGGGGTTCTTAGCTTACCTATTGCTGGTAGACCGTAACCCAGCCTTATGGACCTTGATGCCTTACTTATTCGCCACCTTGTTCTGTGTGGGCATCATGTTTGGCAATCTCAACTCCCTAGCCATGGAGCCTATGGGCCATATTGCGGGCATAGGTGCCTCGGTAGTCTCAGCCATGGGTACACTAATAGCCTTTCCATTTAGCATCATCATTGGACAAGCCTACGATGGTTCTTCAGCACCCATGGTACAAGGGTTTGCCTTTATGGGGCTTACTACCCTTTTACTGATGCGTTTTATTGAAGCTGGCCGCAAAAAAGTACCCAGCCCCAAAGCCCAGGGCCATCGCACGTGATGACTCTGCTATAGCAGACTCTAGAAAAGGCCCTGGATCAGTAAAGAGAATTGTTGATTGCCACTACTAAAGGCCTGAATTCAAATCAATTTCAAACCCATACCGTACAGGGCAGGGAACCTACTACCTATAAAGGGGCTGCTTAGAAAGAAAAACTGTGTCTCCATATAATATACAGGCAGCGGACCCTTCGCTACTTTGGTTCTGCCCGTTCTTATTCACTTTGGCCCGTCAAGGTGGAAGGCCACTCTATTGGAAACAGATACGCCTTCCGTACAGCATGCCACCGGATTGATTCAGGAATTGGGACTAGTGGCCAGTATTACTGGCATTCATCATACGGATGCCGCCCAATGGAAAGTACCAAAAGCCCACCTTGCAGACCTTGTAGAGACAGAAAAAATGGCTATTGAGCTCCGAATGTAACCTCAGGTGGTTATGCTACCCAGTTGATGAATCAGCTACCTACAGGTAGGGTGCTTATCCCGGAACAGGTCAACCTAACCGTGGGACATTCCTCTTTAGATAGCCTATTGGACTACTGCCAAAAGAGTGAGCTAGATTTTACTTAGCAGTTTTTCCAATTAAGCGCCCAAACCCAATTGGAAGAACGCCCTTACCCACCCACATTCGTCACCCTGCACCCGGCCAAGATATGCTTTGGATCTTCTCCATACCATCACCCCATACAAGGAGCCACTGATAAGCGGGGGGACACAGAACTTACCTACCCACTTGTACTAGAACCGTGCTTGGCAAGACGGGAAATCCTCCCATACCCTTTGCTTATAAGACACGCACCACCCCGCGAATTCCTTCCTCCCCCTTAGCGTACCAGAGGGCATTATCGAAGCCCCTCCATCCGGAAACGACGGGGAGTAAGTCCGGTATGTGTCTTAAATACCTGCGAGAAATGGCTTGGGTTCTCAAAACCAATAGCATAGCCTATCTGAATCACCGGATCGTTACCATTGGCCAACAGTTGTTTGGCGCGTTCTATTTTTCGGTTTTTTATGTGCTGATAAGGAGTGAGTCCTGTAGTACGCTTAAACATTCTAATGAAATGGAATACACTTAACCGACAAACCTCCGCTAACTGGGCCGTGGTAATGGGTTTATGAATACGTTCCTGAATGAATCGGTCAATCTTGGTGAGCATGAAAGGAGTAAGCCCCACGGTTTTGGGTGCCTCTTCTTCTTGCTCAGAACAATGTCTTTGCTTTAAGTAAGAATACAAAGTAACCGCAAATAACGACAGATTATTTTGCGCAACATCGTTAGGCTGCGTAAGCTGGGAGCGAATTTGTAGAGCTAGGTTGGTACTTAAGGGATCGTTGAGATGACTGCTCTCCAGGGGCTGGAGGCTTCCGTCCTGCATCACACATTGGACCAAGGCCCCCTCCAACCAACAAAACACAACTGCTTCCTCTGTATCGTTTGCTTTACCCAATACAAAATACACTTTGTGCATTTCCTGTAATCGGTAAAGTGGCTCATTGACCAAAGTAAAGATCAGGAGACTGTGGCCGCCCTTGAATAAAGCCAAAGCTTCAGAAAATGTAGGCACAACCGTTTCGATTTGAGTGGGGGTAGCATTGACGAGCATAGAGTGTAGGTTTAATCTCCTTTTACCCTAGGCGAATCTCGTACCACAATCAAAAAACACATCTAAAACGCAGATTTCGAGGTTTTTATGGATGGAGCCGCTGATTAGCTTATTCTCAAAATTCTGATATTTGAGAATAAGCTCAAATACTATCCTTACAGTTAGTAAAGTTTCTAGCATAAGTATAGACATTGAAGGAAAAGCGACACTAGTCTTGAGTACTTCGGGATGGGGATTCCGACTTGCCTTTTGGCTCAGGTACTTGAAAACGAAATGGGCGAATAGCCTGCGGGAGGTATTCAGAAACAAGCAAATTCTCGTCTATTCCTACTAATGCTATATCAGTTTGCAACTTGTTTTTTAACCAACCACGGATTGCTTCCATTTTTTTCTCATGGCTCTCTTTTATCTCTAGCTTATCCAATAAGGAAGCGGCTAATTGGTCTTGAGAAACAGCGAGCAGAAAGGCAAGAGTTTTGTAATGTTCTTCAGTAAATACCTCACCTTCCAGCTGGGCCTTGGCCCGCACTAAGCGGTATAAATTCACATAGCGTTTAATCTTTCTCGGGTTGTTACCCAATATGGATGGTATATGTTCAAGAATGTAGGCGTGCTCACTGGGCTTAATACTCATACTAGTAGCAAGTTGCTTCGCGGCTGCTTCAGTAATCTGCTCATCATCCGCATCAGCCCCTATAATATCCCGCTTTAGTTCACCAGTCTTAGCTGTATACCCACTTGCCCCACCATGCCCTTCTGCAGGGTTCACCTTAGCATACCCAACTTCACCCTCTTGCTCAGGCAGAGGCAGTATATTCCTTATCAACTGTGATTTACGTGCATCATCTAACTCGGAAATATGAAAGGGTATCTGGAATATTTTTTCCAAATAACCTTTGGGGGTAGACTGGTTAAATTTGGGGATTCCTTCGTCTGGGGATTTAAAGTATGGGTAGGTCTCCTCCAAGGCTTTTTTTACCCAAAAGGGGTCTGCCCCAACCATAACCACAAAAAGAGGATAGGCAAGTAATAAGTGGACGGCTTCTAGCACTCGAATAACCGTCTCGGTCTTACATCGGTCCAAATCATCAATGTACAATATTATCCTATTGAGCGGCATAGCCCCTTTTTCTCCCTCATTAGTCAGGCTATATTTAATGCGTTCATATTCATTACCGTCGTGATTGGCTTTAGCATTGAAGATGCGACTCAGTTCCTCCAGATCGTGCCGGATTACGTGGTAGATGCCTAAGCGTTTTTGATAAGCAGGATCGTTAAGCCGTTCTTTGGCAAATGTCCCCAATTGTTGTTGACCCTGCTGTTGCTGCTTTATCTCCTGTATTTCCCGCTGAAGTTCTTGACTCTGACTCTCAAGGACACGCTTGTTTTGCCTCAGTTTGACTAATTCTTGCACGGCTATTTGATGGTTATTCCGTGCGGCTTCCAACTTTGCCTGCTGTGCCTTAAGTACTGCCTGTTTATCATCAAGATCTTTATGGTGTTCAATCTCAGCCAGTTTCCGATACCCCTGAGCCTCTTCCCTAACCTGGCCCAGTTGGATTCGATGATTTTCACTCAATTTTTTCCACCGCCTCAAGAGCCCGGCTATACTCACCAAAAAAGCACTACCTCCCCCGCCGATTATCCATGTCCAGAGATTCTCTAATTTCTCAATCAACTGAGAAAGCACCATTAAAAGCAAAACCGTGACTAGCACCACTCCATTTGAAATCAACCACACCCTGAGCTTCCGACCCTGCGCTCTCCACATTCCAGACCAGCTTCCTTCCTGCTGAGCAAGTTGAGTTTGTAACCAAGTCAGAGGTTGCTGTAACCCTTGGGGCATCTCAAAACCAACCTTGGTGGCCAGTTCCACTGCCTTGGCTTGCCAAGTTTCTTCCCCTGTCTTTCTAATTGCTTCCAACCAATACCCTTGAGCCACAGCCAGCTCATTTGGCAACATCTTTAAATTCTCCGTAGCCTTATCTACTTCGATTTGTTGTACCCCCTCAAGTTCCGCCAACCCTTTGATCTCTTTTATTAAAGAGCCCGCTTTGTTATTAAGCGATTCCACCTGCTGATCTAGTCCTAGCTGCGCGTCGGCAAATACCATCATTCTTTGCTGTAGTTGCTCACCGTGCTTCTGAAACCACGTTTTCCCTAGCCCCAGATGATTCTCTATCTCTTCCCACACTTTCATCATCAGATTGGCATGAATCTCAGAGTCAGCATAACTCCAGGCATTGAACCAAACAGGCAGCACCCCGTCCAGGTAAGGCCAGTCCTCCGGCCTCAAGTCCTTAGGCACATCTGCTAAATCCTTTATAAACCAGCGAGTAGCTCGCATAAAATGACTCTTCCCGCTTCCCCATTCGCCATACAAACCTATAGCCAAGGCCGGCTGGGTCTTCTTGTGGGCAATAAGCTGAGCCATCAGTTTTTCGTGTACATCGTAAGTATAGCCCTGCGGTTTAGGTGCATCAGTGACAATCGCATCATTATTGTACCCGGCATAATTGAGCCATTGGTCTGACTCCTGGATATCTTCGCGATGCACAGAAAAGGGATTATTGGAATCAATACTGTCTAGCTTCTTCTTAGATGCGTGGTCAATCCAAGTTTCATTATAGAGATTAAAAAATGATTTGGGAAACCGTCCAAATTCCTTGGGAAAGTAGTCCAATATTTCATTTATGACCTTGACCCTTGTTAGATCTTCGGCACCCAAATAAACGGGCAATTTAAAGCCCTTCCTGATATCCTTGAGTCTAGCCGACACCAATCCCTCCTTCTCCCGTTCTGACTGTAAGTCTATTTCAAACACTCCACCACCGGAGATATTCGAGACACCGATAGATAAGAATAATTGAAGACCTAAATTTTCTTTTAAAGAATAACCCAACTTTACAGTGTTATATATGCGGGAATCCTGCAGCCAATTGTATCGGTATACTTGTTTGAGTACTCCATCAAACCAACGAACATTTACCTCCTCAGCTAGCGTAACCAAGGCATCTTCCAAAGCCTTGAAGGCATCCCCCCCCTTGGGCTCAATGATATCCATCGCATAAATACCGGCTTTTTCTATCAGTGGAAATAGCATTTGAAAATGAAGTTAGTTAACGAAAAAAGATACCAAATCCCTTAGATGTCAAAGATTATTAAAGAGTAAAAAAAGTTCGATTACACCAAAAGGAGACCTAAAACAGCTAGTAATTCGAGATTTATTAAATCCTGCAAGAGGACCGTCCCACACCACCTCACAAAATAAAAGGCTACCCCCTCCGAGATAGCCTTCATTGTTCCAGTTATGGGGCAGGCCTATCGGAAACCTACCACCTTACGCACACGGTCCAGCGTACGGGTGATTACCTCGCGTGCTTTGTCCTCGCCTATTTTTAGGATCCGGTCTAGCTCATCTGGGTTCGCCATGTACTCCTCAAAACGCTGACGACCTTCAGCAAAGCGCTCTACCAAGGCCTCATACAAGGCCTGCTTAGCATGCCCATAGCCGTAGTTGCCTGCCAAATAGCTCTGGCGCATTTCCTCCACCTGCTCAGGCTTGGCTATTAGTCGATAGATGGCAAATGTATTGTCAGTATCAGGGTCCTTGGGCTCTTCCAAAGACTTACTGTCCGATACGATCTTCATTACATTTCTGCGCAACTTCTTATCCGGCTGGAAGATGTCAATGGTATTCCCATAGGACTTACTCATTTTCTGACCATCCAAACCGGGGATGGTCATCACGTTCTCGTCAATCTGCGCTTCGGGCAGCACGAAAATTTCCTCCCCGTATTGGTGGTTGATTGAGTTGGCAATATCCTTGGCCATCTCCAAGTGCTGTTTCTGATCCTTACCCACCGGTACAATATCCGCATCGTAACCGATGATATCGGCCGTCATTAATACAGGATAGGTAAATAGCCCGGCATTTACGTCAGATAGCTTGTCCGCCTTATCCTTGAAGCTATGCGCATTGGCTAGCATGGGGTAGGGCGTGAAACAGTTCAGGTACCACGTAAGCTCAGCCACCTCCGGCACACGACTCTGACGATAAAACAGGTTGTTCTCGTAGTCGAATCCAAATGCCAGCCACGCCGCCGCAGTAGCATTGATATTCTCTTTGCGCGTTTCGGCATCTTTGATGGTAGTAAGCGAATGCCAGTCGGCAATAAAGAAGAAGGATTCGTTTTTAGGATCTTTGCTCAGCTCAATGGCCGGCAAAATGGCCCCCAGTAAGTTGCCCAAGTGAGGCTTACCGGAGCTCTGAATTCCCGTGAGAATGCGTGCCATGTTGTTTTTTCAATCTAGATTTTGGGCAAAAATAACAAGGTTGTCCTCAGAACATAGTCTACATGAGGCGAAGTTGGGGGTTCGAAATCGGAAGTTCCGTTTTCCAGTCACGAACTTCGAAACCTCCAACCTTGAATACATCGCTTGGCACGTCCATTGCGTTATGGATAGTACAACCGTTACCTTCGTAGCATGAATAGGGTTATTCTATTGGGATTTGCCATGGCACTGTCCATGGCCACTTGGGCGCAACCCCGCATTGCCTTTACCAGCACCAGCCATGATTTTGGCGCTATACCTGAGGAGGGGGGTAAAGTGCGGCACTCATTCACCTTTACCAATACGGGCGACAAACCGCTCATCATCACCGGCGTGAATGCGTCTTGCGGCTGTACTACTCCTGCCTGGACCCGCCAAGCGGTGGCCCCTGGTCAACAAGGATACATTGCGGCAGAATATAATCCCATGAACCGCCCCGGTGCCTTCAATAAATCACTAACGGTAGGCTCCAATGCCGTGAATGCACGCATGACCTTGCGCATCTTAGGCAGTGTAACTCCCAAACCACGAGAGCCAGAGTTAGAATACCCAACCGACCTGGGCGGTTTGCGCGTCAAGAGTCAGTATTTGCAGTTTGGCAACATCACTACAGAAAGTCCTGTAACCAAGGAGTTTGCGGTGCACAATGCTACTGCCGACCCTCTATACCTACTGGAAGAATTTGCCGGCCCTGCATCCATCAACGTCTTCATGGTGCCAGATACCCTAGCCGTTTTCGAAACCGGAAAGCTAGTGGTCACCTTCGACCCCAACCACACCCCAAAGCTAGGCTACCATCCGCTCCACTTTCGACTGAAAACCAACCAGTTCGAAAACCCTGAGAAAGCCTTTGTGCTCCTCACCACCGTGGAAGAATACTTTCCGCCAATGACCGCCGAGGAACGAGCCCTCGCACCTAAACTGATTTTTCAAGAAGACTTTCACGACTTCGAGGTCGTGAACCAAGGGGATAGCGTTACTACTACTTTCACCTTGACCAATGAGGGGCAAAGTGTATTAGAGATCAGAGACTTAAGCCCCAACTGCACCTGTACTACAGCTACCCTGGGAACTCAAACCCTCACCCCAGGCGAAAGCACTGAACTCACGGTAACGTTCAATTCCACCGGCCGCCGAGGCATGCAGAATAAAGCCGTCACCATCTTCAGCAACGATCCTTTAAAGCCAACTCAAGATGTAAAGTACCGCGCGGTAGTTAGTACTGCAGGGGAATAAGAATTGAGAGGAAATCTCGTAGGGGTAGAGGTGGTGCTGAGCACCGCAGGGAAGCATATAAGAATAGATAGCATGAAATTATTTAGCAAAAGAGACCTGCTTGGGAGGTAGTAACAGGGTACGCCTGTCTCGCCCCTTTACCTCAATAAAACTTCCCAGTTTCTAAATCACGTTGGATTGCGGAGGCAGGTTTTACAACACCGTGCATGGCTACGTATACGCCTGGAGTTGCCAATTGTACAGCACCTAGGGCCAAGCCCCAGTTGATAGGCGCATCAGAATTGGTAAACCGTTCGGGCCGCAAAGCACCAGTCACCACCACACGCTCCTCA
>DMST01000338.1:32257-51197 GCA_003454975.1 Cytophagales bacterium
CCACACGCTCCTCACCTATCCGCTTGGCCAGGTACTGTGCCGTTTCTATCAGGGTATCTGTGCCGTGAGTGATGACGTACCCTTGAGCAGGGTGATTCAAAAGACATTGCCAGATGCTGGCCCTATCCTCATCTGTTATCTCTAGGCTATCCTTTTGGCAGACGGTAACTACTTGGTAGGTGAAGGATGGATTAAGCTTGTCCAATAATCGGTTAGCCGCAGGCTCGCCAAACTCAAAAGCCCACCCTTTTGTAGTTTGTGGATAGTCTTTATCAATAGTACCCCCTGTCTGAATGAAAACCAAGTGCATCTATCTTGTAGAATTATGTAGCAGCTAGCGCAGGGCCAGCCATCGCCTTCGCCGTTTCTTCTATCAGATCATTATGCCCAGTATTTAAAATCACCAGCTCATATTTCTCTAACCGATTCAGGAGCCTCCGCATATTCTCTTCTGTCATTATCTTATCATGCTTACCCAAGAACATTTGCACTGGGATTTCATAAGCATTCAGCAAATGCGCCACCCGTTTCATGTTGAACTTCAAGGGTTTAAATACCGTCCAGGTATAAAACACCCGACGACGCTGTTTCACAGTTCGCATCTGAGTGTTCGCAAACTTAAGTATCCCTTTATCCACCACTTTGTACCGATGCATCACATTGACCAAATTGGTGAACCCCTGAGGTTTTACTATAAAACTTCGAAACCAGTTGCGGAAGAAACCAGGATAGGTGGCCAGGCTATACCAAGTACTGGTCTTGATACCATCCGGCGCTATGAATACAATATCCTCTACCCGATCAGGGAATGCCTCGAGTGTAGACAGCACAAAGCGTCCTCCCATAGAAAAGCCGGCCAAGCTGTATCGCTCAATCTTGTGCGCCCTGAAGAACTCCAACATGAGTTCCCTCCAAAATTCCTTGGTGAGGGCTGTTTGATTGTGGTGCCAGAAACTTTTGCCGTGATAGAACAGGTCAAAACTATACAGAGTGTATTGATCTCCGAGCTTTTCTTCCATCGCAAAATAGGCCTGATGGTCCTGCCCAAAGCCGTGAAAAGCCAGCAGTACTTTTGACCCAGTACCCATTTTACGATAATACAGTTGTGCCCCCGAACTATGCCGGAGAAAAAACTCCTGAGAATCCATCAAAAATTATCTATTTCATATCCAACGGAAACCAAATAAAATTCCAAAGTTTCCATAGTTCTTACCCAAATCAGTAGTAATGTCTTTTTTCTCCCGAACTGAAGCAAATCCCATCCGGAAACTTTAGAAACCTTTAGCGTTCCCATGCGTTAACTTCCCGAACGGAAACGTAGGGCACTGACAAAGTTTCCTTCGTTCACCCCCCTCTCATTTGTGGAAATAAAAGAGAAAATACTCCAAACTGCGGAAACGCTCTTTATGCGCTACGGTATAAAAAGCGTTACGATGGACGACCTGGCTAAGGAACTGGCCATTTCAAAAAAGACCATCTACCAATTCTTCAAAGACAAGAATGAGGTGGTGTGTTTAACTACAAGGGCCCATCTGGAGAAGGAACAACGTGACATCTCGGATATTCATTCCCAGGCTGAGAACGCAATCCAAGAAATTTACTTGATATCAAAAATCTTTCGGCAACGTGTGCTGGGTCTCAACCCCTCTCTGTTGTTTGATTTGGAACGATATCACCCAGAAGCATGGGCTATTTTCCAAGAATATCGGGAGGTATTCATGAGCCAACTTCGGGAGACCTTGCAGCGTGGACAGGAAGAAGGTTATTTTCGCGCAGAAATTGACGTGGACGTCATGGCCGTACTTCGGCTCCATGAAATCCAAGTATCGTTTGATCCCCGGATTTTTTCACCAAATCATTTTGATTACAAACAGGTGCAAATGGCCTTAACGGACCATTTCGTGAACGGGATCACGACCCAAAAAGGAAAACAGTTACTCGATTCATATCACAATAATTCTACCGTATCATGAAGATAGCACGGTATAGCCTAGGCCTCTGCCTAGTATTCATTTCAGGCCTTGTGCAGGCCCAGACCACGACCGGAAGTGATGGCTGGACCTTAGAGGAGTGTCTGAATTATGCCATTGAAAACAATGAGCAATTGAAAATCTCTCAATTCGACGAGGAAATTGCCCAAGCACAAATCGGTCAGATTCGAGCACAAGGACTGCCTCAAGTAAGTGGTGGTTTAGGCTACACCTACAACCTGGCCCTACAGCAGCAGATTGTACAGGACTTCCTGTCACCTGCTATTGGCGGGGTATTGTTGGGGCTAGGGTCAATATCTCCTCAGCAATTTGAAGGGATCACCGCTGCAGCAGACACCACCTTCTTCGGGTTAGCCTTTGGTACTACCCATTCTGGGTTTGCCAGCGTACAGCTTAATCAGCTCATCTTCGATGGTACTTACTTTGTAGGCTTGCAGGCTGCGCGCACCTTCCGCGAGCTATCTGCTGTGCAAACAGATCGAACCCGTGAGCAAGTCATTGAAGGGGTAACAAAAGCCTATTACGGAGTTTTGGTGAATGAAGAGCGATTGACCTTGCTGGAGCGAAATCTGGAACGCTTGGAAACATTGGTTAGTGATACGGAAAAACTGTACGAGGAAGGTTTTGCGGAAAAGATTGACGTGTCCCGGCTGAAGGTGAACCGCAACAACCTGTTCACTGAATTTCAGAAACTGAAGGACTTCGTTCGGATCAGCAACGATTTGCTGAAGTTTCAAATGGGTATGCCTGTTTCTGAGCCCTTGACTCTAAGCCTGAGTTTAGCTCAGATAACCATTGCCGATGAAGAAGACATGGCTTCGGAAGAATTTAACTTCTCCCAGCGGACCGATTACATGATCAACCAGGTGAACCAAGAGCTAGTAGCCTTAGACCTGAAAAACGTTCGCGCTGGATATCTGCCTTCGTTACGTGGTAATTTCCAAGCGGGATACAACAACGGGGCTAATAATTTTCTAGAGGTGGAAGAAGGAGATGATGCAGGCCCCGGCTTGTTCACGAATGACTGGCTAGAGTTTGCCAACGTAGGCGTAACGCTATCCATCCCCATCTTTGATGGGTTGTTGAAGGCCAACCAAGCCCAGGAAAAGAAGTGGCAAGCAGAACAACTGAAGCAACAACAGAAGTTACTTGAGAACAACATAACACTGGAGATCCAGCAAGCCCAAATCAACTACCAGAATAACATGGCTAGTTTGGAGTGGCAAAAAGAGAATATGGAATTGGCTCGTGAGGTGATCACCGTTGCAGAAGCCAAATACAGAGAAGGATTGGGCAGCAACCTAGAGGTGGTAGAAGCTAATACTTCGCTCAAGGAGGCCCAAACCAACTATTACGCAGCAGTATATGACCTGTTGATTTCTCAAATTGAATTGAGAAAAGCCTTGGGGCAACTTAATAATTGATTTAAAAGACGCTAACGATACATTTTACTAAAATGAAATATAGCCTATTCCTCCTGTCCGCCCTCACCTTGTTGTTGGCATCATGTGGCTCCTCAGGTGAAGAATCCTCAGTAAAGGAGCAGCAAAAAACGGAACTACTGGCGCAGCTTTCAGAAAAAGAAGGTGCGTTGAAAACTCTCGAGGACGAGATTGAGACCATCGAGGCGGAGCTTATCGCGATCGACCCTTCTTACAAAGCCTTTGAACGTAATGCTCGTCTGGTCACGACCGTTTCCGCAGAAAAAGGTCTGTTTGAGCATTTTGTGCAAGCCCGGGGCAATGTAGCCTCTAACACCAATGTAACCCTGACCGCAGAAGCTGGTGGTACAGTAACCTCCGTAAAAGTGAAAGAAGGGCAGTTCGTACGCAAAGGGGCTACCTTGGTACAGATAGATGCAGCTATCTTGCGCAGCTCTATTGCAGAGATCAGAGAAAACCTGAAGCTGGCCGACACCCTGTTTGCTAAGCAAAAGCGGCTGTGGGAGCAAGGTGTAGGCACTGAGGTGCAGTACTTGCAAGCACAATCTCAAGTAGAATCGCTCAAAGCGCGTTTGGAATCCACGCAAGCCCAGCTGTCCTTATCTACTGTTACTGCACCTTTCAGCGGTCGGGTAGATGCCGTCTTGGTTAATTCCGGACAACAGGCAGCACCAGGCATGCCCATGGTACGCATTGTAGGCGATCGTGATATGTACTTAGAGGCAGACTTGTCAGAAAACTACATCGGTTCCTTCAAAGGAGGGGATGCCGTGGAAGTCAACTTCCCTAGCATCAATACCGTACGGACCTCACGCATTAGCAGTGTAGGCGAAGTAATCAATCCACTGAATCGAACATTCACCGTGGAAGTAAGCCTGCCTACTATTGAAAACATGCGTCCCAACATGCTGGCAATCTTGAAGCTGAAAGATTACTCCGTAGAGGCAGCCGTGACGGTTCCTTCAGCTCTGATCCAGACCGACCGCACTAGCGACTTTGTGTTTGTGATCAGTCAAGATGAGGAGGGACAAACCGTAGCCCAAAAAGTACGTGTAGAACGTGGATATAACTACGATGGACGTACCGAAATTGTAAGTGGACTGGACGGTACTGAGCTCCTAATCAACGAAGGATTCCGAGAAGTAGTGGACGGATCATTCGTGAACGACGTAACCGCTAGCCAAGGTTAATTCCCACCCCAATTGAAGCAGCATGGCTGAAGTAGACAATCAGAACCAAGTAACGCGGGAGTTTAAGATCACTAACTTTTCGGTAAGCAACCGAACCAGTGTTCTTATTCTGACCGCCATCATCGTGTTTGCTGGGTGGAACGCCTACACCACGATGCCCAAAGAAAGCTTCCCTGAGATCGTGTTCCCCTTTATTTATGTGGGTACGGTATATCCGGGTAACTCACCGGTGGACATTGAGAACCTGGTGACGCGCCCTATTGAAAAGGAACTCAAGAACATCAACGGGGTGAAGGTAATTCGCTCCACCTCTATTCAGGACTTTAGTTCCATTAATATTGAGTTTAACCCGGAAGTGGAGGTGGAAACCGCCTTGCAGGACGTCAAGGATGCAGTGGATAGGGCCAAAGGCGACCTACCCACGGACCTTGACACGGACCCGGATGTGTTTGAGGTGGACCTCTCTGAGCTGCCCATCATGTTCATCAACCTGTCGGGTGATTACTCCCTGCAAGAGCTCAAAGTATTTGCCGAGTATTTACAGGACGAGATTGAAAACTTGCCCCAAATTTCCAAAGCAGACATTCGCGGTGCCCTGGAAAGGGAAATCCGCATTGATGCGGATCCCTACCGCATGGAAGCTATGGAAATAAGCTTTGGTGATATCATTCAGGCAGTGCAGGGCGAGAACGTAACTATTTCGGGCGGTGACATCAAAATGGATGAATTCCGTCGCTCTTTGCGGGTTGTAGGAGAATTTAGCGAGGTATCGCAAATAGAGGATGTGATCATCAAAGATCAGGACCAGCGGATCGTGTACGTACGCGATGTAGCGTCTGTAAGGGATACCAACGAAGAGCCTAGTAGCTTTGCCCGGGCCGACAAGCAGCCGGTACTTACTCTCAATATTGTAAAGCGAGGTGGGGAAAACCTGATAGAAGCTGCTGACCAAATCAAGGAAATTCTGGCTGAGGCAGAAGCTACTCGGTTCCCAGAAGATTTGAACATCTCCATCACGAATGACCAATCTAAGTTTACCCGGTCGCAGCTAGATAACCTGGAAAATAGCATTATCTCCGGGGTGATCCTGGTGATTTTGGTACTCATGTTCTTCCTGGGTTTGCGCAACGCCCTATTTGTAGGTATTGCGATTCCACTATCCATGCTGATCTCTTTCAGCGTATTGAACGCCTATGGCGTTACCCTGAACTTGATGGTGCTCTTCTCGCTCATCTTGGCGCTGGGTATGCTGGTGGACAACGGTATCGTGGTAGTGGAGAATATCTACCGACTCATGTCGCAAGGGATGAAGCCACTCCAAGCGGCAAAGCTGGGGGTAGGTGAGGTTGCCTGGCCTATTATAGCATCTACAGCCACTACCTTGGCAGCCTTCTTACCCTTGGCTTTTTGGCAAAGCACGATTGGAGAGTTCTTCAAATTCCTACCCATTACACTGATCATCGTATTGAGTTCCTCTCTTTTCGTGGCCTTGGTTATCAACCCCGTATTGACGGCTATGTACATGAAAGTGGGCAGGACTAAGGTACGCCGGATACGATTAATGATTATCGCAGGTGTGGCTCTGGTTTTAGGAATTGTACTCAACATGGGCGGCAATCATTTCCTGGGCAACATCGCCATCTTTGCTTCCATTCTTATTCCTATCAATGTTTTCCTTCTGATCCCTGCCACCTATTGGTTCCAAGACCATGCCTTGGTTTGGATGGAAAACGTATATGAGAAACTGCTCCGCTTTGCCCTAAAAGGATGGCGCCCGGCCCTCTTCTTCGTGGGAACTTTCGTGGTGCTTATCATGGTATTGGGTGCCTTCGGGTCCAACCCTCCCGCTGTATTATTCTTCCCTGAAGGGGAGCCTGGTAACGTATACGTCTTCCTGCAGGAGCCAGTAGGTACAGATATTGAATCTACAGATGACTTTACCAAGCGAGTAGAGGACGACGTACTGGCTATTCTGGATTCTGTAGACTTCATGGTAGAATCTGTGATTGCTCAGGTAGGGGAAGGAGCGAACGATCCCAGTGCAGGCCCAGGTGGTGGTGGCAACCAAGCCTCTCCTAATAAAGCCCTGATCACTATAGCTTTTGTAGAGTATCAGTACCGGGGCGGGGTAAATACCAACGATATTCTGGAACAGATTCGGGAAACAGTATCTAAATACCCTGGCGTTCAGGTATCCGTAAGTAAGGAAGCGGTGGGTCCTCCGGTGGGTCCTCCCATCAACATCGAAATCAGTGGTGAGGATTACGAGCGCCTGATCGAGCTGACTGGTGATGTGAAGAACTTTATCCTGCAAACGGGCATTCAGGGTATCGAGGAGTTGAAGTCTGACCTGGAAACGGGTAAACCTGAGCTAATTGTAAATCTGGACCGGGACAAAGCGCAGCGTTTTGGGCTATCTACCCAGAAGGTGGCTAACGAGCTACGGATTGCGCTCTTTGGACTGGAAGTAGACAAGTACAAAGACGGTGAGGAGGAATATCCTATTCAGCTGCGTCTGGCTGACGAGTACCGCTACGACGTAAACACGCTGCTGAATCAGAAGATCACCTTCCGGGACAAATTTGGTGCACTGAAGCAAGTACCTATTTCTTCAGTAGCCAGCGTACAGTACAGCTCTACATACGGTTCGGTAAAGCGGAAGGATCTGGATCGGGTGATTACCCTTTCATCCAATGTGAACGAGGGCTACAACGCCAACGCCATTGTGGCGGAGCTAAAGGAGGCCCTGGAAGACTACGAGATTCCTGAAGGCTTCACCGTGAAGTTTACTGGTGAGCAAGAAGAGCAGGCAGAGTCTACCGCTTTCCTTCTGCAAGCCTTCTCTATCGCTGTAGGATTGATCTTCCTTATTATTGTGGGTCAGTTCAACTCCATCCTGTCGCCTTTCATCATCCTGTTCTCCGTGCTCTTCAGCATGATTGGGGTCTTCTTAGGCATCTTGGGTGCAGGCAGTGACTTTGTAATCATAATGACCGGTTTGGGTATCATCTCGCTAGCCGGGGTGGTAGTAAACAATGCCATCGTACTGATTGACTATACCAACCTGATCCGGCAACGGCACCGCGCCGAGATGGGTATGGGAGAAGACGAGCGCCTGCCTTGGTCTGAGCTACTTAGTTCTATAGTAGAAGCTGGAAAAACGCGTTTGCGTCCGGTACTACTGACCGCTATAACCACGGTATTAGGCCTGCTGCCTCTCGCTTACGGTGTGAATATCAACTTCTATGAGCTGTTCAACAGCTTAGATGCTCAGTTCTACACAGGTGGTGACAATGCTGCCTTCTGGGGCCCCATGGCTTGGACGGTAATCTACGGATTGATTTTCGCGACTTTCCTTACTCTGGTGATTGTACCTGTGATGTACCTAATCGCTGACCGCGCAATCCTACAAGTAGATCGGATCCGAAAAAAGGTAGCCTAAGTAAATAATCGCTCTTTTTAATATTTCATGATTGAAAGCCATCCTGCCTAGCGGGATGGCTTTTATTTTTTTTCTAATTCTCATTGAACTTTCATCCTCGCTATGTGTACAGCGACATGAAGAGGCCTTTTCATTCTTACATCATGGTACAATTCTTATTCCGAACCCTCATGAACTGGAAAGCAGTAATGGTGTACACTCTCGGTGTGCTATCCATACCGGTGGTGGCACAGTCTACCATCTCCAATGGCCTCTCAAGTCCTGATTCACCGGACATCAATACGTTCTTCATAGAGTATAGCACCCGGCAACCCATCCCCTCCACCCTGGAGCAGCGGTACCCCAAACGATGGTACCAAGAGCAGCAAATCCATTGGGTGTCCTACCAAAACAGAAACCCCACCGACCCGGAAGGATATTTACAGAACCTACGTGCCTTACGGTACCTGGGCTTGCACAACTCTACAGTAGTGCCTAGCACACTGGAAAAAATGCAAGCCGCCTTACCCGAATCTCCGGCTACCGCCCTCATCACACATTGGGTAGAGAACACGCACATGCCTGAGACTCAATCTTTTTGGGCCACGCATAGGGAGTTCCTCCAAGAGCAGAACCTATTGGGTCCCATGCTCACCGTAGCTGGATATACTGGTGACGCCGCTTTGCAAAGAGAAATCATGCAAGCCTGGAAGCTTTCGTCATCCATTGCTCCCAATCTGCTCTACCTGCATCACAATTTGCTCCATTCGGTATCCAAAAATGGATTTCTGGTAGTGCACGACGAGGACCTGTATTGGAGCCTGAAGAGCATCCAGTATCAGTACAAGCACCGTAGGGACGTTGAGGTTATCTTCTCGCATATGCTGCTCGATTCAGAGTACAGAGAGTTATTGCACCAGCAATTTGGATTGGTCACCGACCAGAAGCCAGAGGAGTCTCAGTTCGCTACGCGTTATTTAAGCGATGAAGTACTCATGGCCCTTACTTTTATCACCGCGAATCCAGACCGTGGGATTCATTTGCCTTTGTGGTCAAAAAGGATCGCCTCCAACCTCCGCAAGGAGCCTATCTATGTGGTAGGCCTCACCATGCAACTTTCTGAGGCCGACCTGGACAACCTGGCGATCATTCGGGAAAGATTAGAGAATGAGTTCTACTTAGACTATCTCAAAGTCGACTTCACCCAGCCTAGCCCTTACGATGCATCTACCCCCTTTGAGCGGCATTATTTGGTACCCATGTTCCTGCTGGTGCGTCAGCTAGATGAAGCAGGAGCAACCGAGGAAGCCGACGCATGGTGGAACTTAATGGAAAAGGTATGGGCACGGCTTGGCAAAGAAGGACCACTAGAGGAAGAGATCAATCGTCCTTCCCTGAATGATGTATTCGCAAATTTGAATTACGCTGCTAATAGAGCATCAAACATTGAAGACATCAAGGAATTTGACAAGCACATCAAACCCGTAGGGAATGGCTTGTATGCTTTTGCCTATGAGACTAGCAACAAAAATTATGGGCAATGGCTTCAGTACCTGGAAGCCCAAGGCGAAACCTTAGCTTTAGAGTCAGCAAAGCCTACATTGAATGGTGACCAAGCAGAAGAATGGGAATCTGTCTCGCCCTTTTACTTTGACAACCATCCTGCTTTTGATGATTATCCGGTGGTGGGCATTACACATGCCGCAGCAGTATCTTATTGCGAATGGTTAACGGTTCAATACAACCAAACTCCAAAGCGTGAGTTTAGCAAAGTGCGCTTTCGATTACCCACCGAGGAGGAATGGTTTGAAGCCGCAGCGTGGATCGAGAAGTACCGTTCAAAAGACAACCCCAACCAGATTATTCTGAAAGGCCCCATGGATTACGTCGATAAGGGTGAAACCATAGTAGTCGACATGACTTCGTTCGAATTTAGGTTTCCTTGGTGGGACTACTTCTACCCCGAACCTGCCATGGCCATGAACGAACAAGGATGCTGGATCGCCAATTTCGATGTCATGGACCTAGGTTGTAAACTGGGCAGTGGCGACGGAGGCAAGTATACGATGGATGTCACCAAAGATTATCCTAATCAATATGGACTAGTGCACGTGGCCGGCAACGTAGCCGAAATGATCGACCAAAAGGGCATTGCCAAAGGGGGTAGCTGGGGCCATACACCAGAAGAAAGCTACCTGATGCTACAGCAGAAGTACTCCGGTACAGACTACCGGGTGGGTTTCCGGGTATTTATGGAAGTAATTGAAGAATAAAGGACACAAACCTCCCGAAGGCAATTCGGGAGGTTCCTTCTATGAACTGGCGTAAACGAACATATCAATCTGCTTCTGACGAAACACTCATTCAGTGGGTTGCACAACAGGACAAGCGAGCCTTCGACACCTTGTACGAACGCTACGCCACACCTTTGTATCGTTACCTATATCGGTTGCTATGGAAAAACCAGGCCTTGGCCGAAGATTTCCTTCAGGACACCTTCCTAAGAGTATTGCAGGCAGCCAATAAGTTTGAGGCAGGGAAAACCTTCCGCCCTTGGCTCTACAGCATAGCCCACAACTTGTGCAAAAACGAATACCGCCGAAAGGCGATTCGGGGCGAAGCAGTTGAGCTGGGTGAAGATATGACTTGGGAGAGGCCCAAAGGTGCCGCTACCCACGATGAAGACCAATGGCGGGCTGCCCTTTCCGAAGCTGTAAATGGGCTATCGGAAGCACACAAATCCGTCTTTTTGCTCCGGTACGAGCAAAACCTGGAACTGGCAGAAATAGCCGAGATATTGTCCGTCCCCTTAGGCACGGTAAAGTCCCGGATGTTTCATCTACAAAAGCGATTAGCAAAAGAATTAGAGGCTTTTCAAATATTGTTAGAATCATGAAAGATGCACTCAACCCCGATCAATGGGCTCATTGGGAACCCATCATACGGACTAAATCATTTACGGATCTTTCTAGTGTAGACCGGAAGAAGGCCCTTTCTGACTTTGGCTCACAAGCCATCTACGAGCGATACCGCCGCAGCATGAAAGAGACTCGCTTGCTGGCTGAGGAGCCCATCCCTCCCCTTCGTTCAGAAGTAAAGAAGAGCTTAGATACCGCATGGGCAGAACAAACCCAACCACAGGCCAAGATCTGGTGGCTTCGTCCTACCTTGCCCTCTTACCAGTGGGCTGCAGCCTGTATTCTTTTTCTGCTGTTGGGTTGGAGTCTGAGATCCATCCGACCAGTAGCCCCTCAAATTGTTTACGAGACCGTAGTAGATACCCTATACCATACCCTACCCCCAGATACCATCCGTGTAGTAGAGGTAGAACGTGTGGAAGTACCCGTACGCATTGTGGAATATCGCCCCTTGGCAGACTCTACTCCCACCAGCAACACCCAGCCCGGTCGTCCTCTCTCTGACGATCCCGAGTTATGGCAGTGGATGCTTTCAGAAACGGAATAAAAATGCCAGCAAGTACAAAGTAAGGGAGGCTTTTCATGAACCCTTCCTTACCTGGCTATCAAAGCGAAAAGCCGCTCCCCAAAACGGGATAGCGGCTTTCTTCTATCTATGCAGTTCGAACCCATTCGCAATGGGTTGGTAACCTTTAACGCGCAATTGCAGTGCTCTCGACAGCTTATCCTGCTTCCTGCTGACGAATCAAATTCAGCGCCGACCCAGCCCGGAACCAACCGATCTGCGCTTCGTTGTAGGTGTGATTCACCTCAAACTGATCAGTTGTACCGTCGCTATGGTTCAGTACAATGGTCAAAGGCTTTCCGGGGCTGAAGGTATCCAAGCCTAGCAAATCGATACTATCATCCTCACGAACCTTGTCGTAGTCCGCAGGGTTCGCGAAAGTCAAACCCAGCATCCCCTGCTTCTTTAGATTGGTCTCGTGAATCCGTGCAAAGGACTTCACCAATACCACACGTACACCCAGGTGACGAGGCTCCATGGCTGCGTGTTCACGGCTACTACCTTCCCCATAGTTTTCATCTCCCACTACAATGGAGGGAATACTTTGTTCCTTATAGTAGCGGGCCGTATCTGGCACAGCTCCGTACTCACCCGTTTCAATGTTTTTCACATTGTTCGTCTCATGATTATAGGCATTCTCTGCACCTATCAGCAGATTGTTGGAGATGTTGTCTAGGTGACCGCGATAGCGCAACCAAGGTCCGGCCATAGAAATGTGATCCGTAGTACACTTTCCAAAAGCTTTGATCAACAGGCGCATACCTTGGATACTATCCGTATCGTTAGGTGCAAAAGGAGTCAGCAACTGCAACCGCTCACTGTCGTCCTTCACCACCACATTCACACTGCTACCATCTTCAGCTGGGGCTTCATATCCCGCATCCTCGACTGCGTATCCTTTCGGAGGATTCTGCAAGCCGTGCGGCTCATCTAGTTTCACTTGCTCCCCCGCTTCATTCGTTAGAGTATCCGTCATCGGATTGAAAGTCAGGTCCCCTGCAATTGCGAGGGCCGTCACTACCTCCGGTGAGGCCACGAAAGCATGGGTATTCGGGTTACCGTCGTTTCGCTTCGCAAAGTTGCGATTAAAAGAAGTGATGATCGAGTTCTTCCTACTGGGATCATTCGTGTGGCGTGCCCACTGACCAATACAAGGTCCGCAAGCATTAGCCAGCACCACTCCACCTATCCTATCAAAGGTATCCAGAATCCCGTCCCGCTCAGCGGTAAAACGCACCTGCTCCGAACCTGGAGTAATCGTGTACTCAGCCTGCACCTTCAGATTCTTGTCAATGGCTTGCTGCGCCAAAGAAGCCGCGCGGGTCATGTCCTCGTACGAAGAGTTCGTACAAGAACCGATCAAGCCTACTTCCAGCTTCTGGGGCCAGTTGTTATCCTTTACCGCTTGGGCAAACTCGGAAAGCGGCCAGGCAGCATCGGGCGTGAAGGGGCCATTTACATGGGGCTCCAACTCATCCAGGTTGATCTCGATCAACTGATCATAGTACTTTTCAGGATTCTCCTGTACCTCGGGGTCCGGGCGCAAGTGCTCACGCACTGCCTCCGCAGCCTCTGCCACATCCGCACGCTCTGTTTGCTCCAAATATATTTTCATTTGGTCGCCATAGGCAAATAGCGAGGTCGTCGCCCCAATCTCCGCGCCCATATTACATATCGTACCCTTTCCTGTCGCACTCAACCCGTCAGCACCTGGGCCAAAATATTCTACAATGGCACCCGTTCCACCCTTAACCGTCAAAATCCCCGCCACCTTCAATATCACATCCTTAGCAGCCGTCCAGCCACTCATTGTTCCCGTCAGCTTCACCCCTATCAGCTTGGGCATTTTCAGCTCCCAAGGCATGCCTGCCATCACATCCACCGCATCAGCCCCACCTACACCAATAGCTACCATACCCAAACCGCCAGCATTTGGCGTATGAGAATCCGTACCGATCATCATCCCCCCAGGAAACGCATAGTTCTCCAGTACCACCTGGTGAATTATTCCCGCACCGGGTTTCCAGAAACCAATTCCATATTTATCAGATACTGATTCCAAGAAGTCATAAACTTCCTTATTCGTTTCTATCGCCGTTGACAAATCCTGATCCGCTCCTACCTTGGCCTGAATCAGGTGATCGCAGTGCACCGTAGAGGGCACCGCTACTTTCTTCTTCCCGGCCGACATAAACTGAAGCAAGGCCATCTGTGCCGTAGCATCTTGCATCGCTACACGGTCTGGGGCAAAGTCCACATACGTTTTCCCACGTTCATACGTCTCCGTAGGATCACCGCCATGCAGGTGAGAGTAGAGAATCTTTTCGGCCAAGGTCAAGGGCCTACCAACAATCTTCCGGGCTGCGGCCACACGGTCTCCCATGCGATTATACACAGCCTTGATCATGTCTATATCAAATGCCATAAAAAGGTGGTTAGGGAAAGTGAAAATTCTATCTCAAGTTGCTTAAAGGTAATAAACAACCGCCACGAATGAATCCCCCAGAACGGCCAACTATCGGCTCCTACAGGTCATAAGCGCAGCTTTTCTACATTTACTTCCACCAAGCCCTGTATTTAGAATCGTTCTAACCACAACCACTTTGCCCACTCCCAATTCGGTTAAGCTCTTTCGAGATGGTTGGCCCCAGGCAGCATAAGTACCTTACACCAATTAATACATTACCGAAGGTTCGTTACCGGATCAGCTCTCAAATGTGCGGCACGCTTACAGATACCCTCTACTCATCTGTCAGCCTTTACCTCCCCCTTTTGTAGTGAAAATAGCAGGAGGGTGTGTCCCAGAGCCGTCGTCCGCTGCCGCGGCCTTTGGGCACAGGGCCGTGCTTTCGCTACTCGCCTTCTTGCCCCCCGGGTCCATACGAAAGAGGGGCTCATACAAACCGCTCTATCACTCACACAAAATAATACCTCTTAGTCGCCAATGCAGAATACCAAGGTCAGACATAAATTCTAGTTAGGATGACTTTTTATACCCCTACCGTATGCAGAGGTAGGCCAATCACTCCAACGCCTCACTTCTTAGCTGCCGTCAGCATACCATACCGCCAAAGGTCCGCTTTCAATGCCCGGTACTGCAAAAGACCGCTCTGAAAATGTGTCCGTGCAAACCGCGAAACCCTTGGATGAGTCAGATTATACAACCGCGATGGCACTGCCCCCATCTTTGCCGCCCAATATAATCGCCTTGCACTCTTACGGATCTCTTCTGTAAAATCCCGAACAACCACAGTGGAAAATCCCGCCTCCTCCGTCCAAGCTCCCATCTCCTCCAAAACAGCATAATGCGGCACCCCCCAAGTTGCCCCCCATCGGGTCAGCAACTGGTCCGGATCATCTTGCCGAGCATTCGCTTGGAAAAAATCCATCAACACCAACCGCCCTCCCGGCCGCAACACCCGAAAAGCTTCTTTTAAAAAAATACGCTTGTCAGCAGCATGGCATACACTTTCGCAGGCCCACACCACCGAGAAACTTTCGTCGGCAAAAGGTATCTCAGTAAAGTCCGCAACCTGAAAAGACACCCGTCCCTTTAACCCGGCCTTCTCAGCATTATAGCTGGCAGAGCCTACCTGCCGTTGGCTAAGCGAAATCCCAATTACACGAGTCCCAGTTTCCTGGCTCAAAAAGATAGCTGCTCCACCTACTCCACATCCAGCATCCAGCACCCTATCCGCAGCGGAAACGGAAACCGCCTCCGCCATTGTCCGGTTAGTTGCTACTAGCGCCTCCCTAAAAGACCTTACTCCCGGCAGCCACAGGCCATAATGCAACGACAAATGCCCATCCAAACCCCACCACCTACGGTAATGAACCTCCGTGGTGTCATAATATTCAGCAACCTCTGTTGTCGTAAACTCTGCCAAATCGAATATTTATAATTCAAAAAACCCTACAGATAGGCTCCCTAAAATAGTAGTGAATATGTTCGACTGTATTGAGATACATTGTTTCCGTTTTTCTTTGGTTGCCGCACGGTAAACCACTGACTTTACATTTATTTATTCCATCAGGGGTAGGGTAAAACTCTCTCTCCCTGTAATAAGGATATGAAAGCGACCAATAACGTCCCAAAGCTAATCCAACTATTTCTGGCATGTAGTCTTATTGCTGCATCATTAACGGCAGCAATGGCCATCCAAGAATATGGAAAACTCCGAGCTATGGAACGCGATAGTCTAGACTCGGTTCAGGTCATTGAGAGTCCAGTACCACATTAACAAGACAAGCACGAAAAGACAGTAACTAAGGTTTAAGCATGAGAATGAGTACTACAAAAGCCATCCCGTGATGCGGGATGGTTTTGTTTTTTACCCCTCCAGCTCTTCTATCTGCAAAGCCACCTCTTCCCATTGCTCATTCTTCTGAATGAGCGATTCATCTAGTTTGGCATATCGCTCATTCTTTTCTAAGAGCAAATCAGGATTACTATACACACTTGGTTCAGCCATTTCAGCCTCCAGGGATTCTTTTTCTGTTTCCAGCTCCAGCACCTGCTGCTCCAAGTCTTCCAACTCCTTTTGCAATTTCTTCAGTTCCCGCCCGTGCTCCTTAGTAAGTGTTCGTTGCTTTTGCGCCACCTTAGGCTTTTCCAGCTTTACGGTAGCCTGAGCCTTCTCTGCCTGAGCATCTTGCATGATCCGGCGATTTTCCGCCCAATCTGCCCATTCCTCATAAGTACCGGGGTATTCCTTCAGTTCCTGATCTTCAATCCACCAGATCTTATTCGCCACCTGACTCACGAAATACCGGTCGTGGCTCACTATGATATAGCTACCTTCATAATGCTGTAGTGCTTGCACCAATATGTTCACCGACTGCATATCCAGGTGGTTGGTGGGCTCATCCAGCAGCAGAAAATTCGCCTCTGAAATCAAAGTCTTTGCCAACGCTACACGAGACTTCTCCCCTCCGCTCAACACCTTGATCTTCTTGAATACATCATCGTTCTGAAACAAGAATGCTCCCAAAATAGTCCGTAGTTCTAGTTCCGTCTTGGCCGAACCTGCCTGCTTCAACTCCTCTAGTATCTCATTATTGACAGAGAGAGCCTCTAGCTGGTGCTGCGCATAGAAAGCAGGAATCACATTGTAGCCCTCCTCACGGGTACCTTCGTGTCCTTCAGTCCCCGCAATTATTCTCAGTAGTGTAGACTTTCCTTTTCCATTGGCACCGATTAGGGCAATCTTATCCCCCCGCTCAATGACTCCGTCGCTTTGCTTCAGAATTTGTAGATCCCCATAGGCCTTGTCTACATCCTTTAGCGTTACCACAAACCGACCCGACTTTTGCTGAAATTTGAACTGGAAATTCACCGTGGCAAACTCATCCACCACCTGATCAATCCGGTCCATTTTCTCCAGCATCTTCACCCGGCTTTGTACCTGGCGGGCCTTGGTTGCCTTAGCCCGAAAGCGGTTCACAAACTGCTCCGCTTGCTTGATCTGCTGTTGCTGATTCTCAAAAGCATTCTGCTGGATCTCCCGGCGCAGCTCACGCTCTTCCAAATAGAAAGAATAATTACCTGAGTACAATGTGAGTTGCTGATTAGCAACCTCCACCGTGGTGGTGGTACAGTTATCCAGAAATTCACGATCATGGCTCACCACAATCACCGCCCCTTCATAACTACTCAAATATTTCTCTACCCACTCAATAGACGGTAGGTCCAAGTGGTTGGTAGGCTCATCCAGCATCAGTAAGCTAGGTTTTTCCAAAAGCAACTTCGCCAGCATTACCCGCATGCGCCAACCACCACTAAACTCTTTCAGAGGCCGATGAAGGTCCTGCGTTTTAAAGCCAATACCTTCAAGAATCTCCTCAGCCCTACTTTGAATCACATATCCGTCCTGCGCCTCGTACCTCTCTTGGAGCTTGCCCAGCTTGTCAACTAGATCATCCGAATACTCAGTCTCCATTTTCTTCAGGAGGGCATTGATTTCTTTCTCTAACCGTAAAGTCTCCTCAAAGGCCGTTAAGGCAACCTCCAATATACTATCCTCTGTTTGATAGCTTAATAGATCCTGGTTGAGAAACCCAATCGAGGTTTCTTTCGACTTACTAATCTCGCCTCCATCTGGCGGCATCTCCGCATTAATCAATCGCAAAAGCGTTGACTTTCCCGTTCCATTCAAGCCTACTAAGGCAATTTTGTCCTTCGGTTTGATGTGTAAGCTGGCCTCCTCGTACAAGGTCCGTCCCCCCAGATGATACGTCAGATTCTGAATTGCTAACATGCTGCGAAGATAGGGCATCACCAAGCCCTCGGGCAAATCAGATCGTCATCTCGTTAGGCCACTCCATTCAAAAATTTCGCCATCGTTTAGGGAAGCGTTTCAGGGATGTAATGAGAATGACGATTGCAACGCCACTTTCCATATTTCGAACAGAAGTCATATCACATGCAAATCATAAACCACTTGCTCTCCCTTCCTCATTGAATTCTATCCCTCGCCTCTCAATTCAAAAACCCTTCGATCTCCCACCCAAAACAGACATCCCGAAATTCAGCTAACCATACACCCAACCATCAAACAGGCATTATTATATACACAATTTTTCATCCTCATGAAGAAACCCATTTTGGAAAAAGTTGCCATAATAGGAACCTGGCAATCCGGATTACAATTAGGACTTGGGTTCCTGGCTTCCGGCCAGTGCGAAGTCACCCTGATCTCAGGCAAATCAACTAGAGAGCTACTCCCTTCCGGTATTCGCCTGGTCACTATCCAGTTTGCGCCGTCCGTTCGTTTGGAGGAAATCCTAGGCCTTACCTTTTGGAAAGAGCAAGCCTTTAGCAAAGTAGAGGGCGTATAGCAGTCAGACAGCAAAAGACTTCCTACAAAAACGCTATCCCGGCATCTATGTCATGGTAGCCGGTAGTTCCTTAACTTCCGATGAGGAATAGGTTTGTGGCACTGTTTTGCCCACCGTTCGCCAAAATAGCGGGGTGCGGGGAAGCATTATCCTGGAATGACTTTTTCTTTGGTTGGTTTCTTTTGAGTCAAGACAAAAGAAATGAACAACCAGCCCTCCTAACTTATCCATACGATAAAACCGAGAAAAGAAACCCGCTGCTAAACACCCGCTGCAAAAACATTTCTTTTTGGTATTTTCGCCGCTTCAAATCTGAAGCGCATGACCATTTCTCCTGCCTCACTCTCCGATTTCACACGCAAAGTATTCCTCGCCATGGGGGTCCCCGAAGCCGATGCCCAACTGGCTACCGAGGTCCTCCTAGTCGCCGATCTCCGGGGAGTAGACTCCCATGGCGTAGCCCGCCTTACAGGCTATGTACGGCTGTGGGAATCCGGCAGAATCAACCCCAAGCCTCAGATCAAAATCGTGCACGAAACCCCCGGCACCGCCACCGTGGACGGCGATGCCGGCCTT
>DMST01000407.1:0-15123 GCA_003454975.1 Cytophagales bacterium
CTCCGGTACAGGTTGCACCTGTTCTAAGTAAAGCTTCTGCGTCTTCTCGGGTATCTCGTTGATCACCTGCAAGTCGCGCAGGGGAGCGGCGGCTTCTACTTTAAGGCCATTCTGCGCGTCGCGCAGCCGGAAGAGAGGCCGCAGAATTTGCAGGTTGGCCTCCGGGTCCGGGTACTTGGTGGTGAAGGCTTCTACCTGCCCAGGGGCAAAGGTGA
This sequence comes from Cytophagales bacterium, assembly GCA_003454975.1. GTDB lineage: Bacteria > Bacteroidota > Bacteroidia > Cytophagales > Cyclobacteriaceae > DMST01. Next base: position 216 of record DMST01000407.1, read on the forward strand.
AGAAAACAAAGTCTTGCTGGTACTTGGCAAAGGCCTCCTTGCTCCAGCTGAGGTACCGGGGGCCAAAGTCGGCGTACATGTTGGGTGCTAGCTGAATGCCCAAGCTGGCAAACGACAGATCGACCACGTGTAGCCCGCCCTCGGCGGCAATGCGGCCCTTAGCGTGGTCCAGGGACTTAGGTCCTAACCGAATGGGGTTGTCCTGCACGAACTGGTATTTCAGAAATGCGGAGTAGCTGGCCTGCAAGGCTTGCAGCGTAGTAATGATAGTGTCTACACTCAGGGTACTGCCCGCTACCTCAAAGTGCGATACTTTGAGCTTTAGGGCTTGTTCGCGTAAACTTTCCAGAATGTTCTCAGTCGTGCTCAAAGCAATCAGGGTTAAGCGGTCTAAATAAAGACTTTTTCCCCTCGGATTCAACTTACGAACTTACGGTTGGGATGTGGATAAGATATTGGGCTTCCTGGGGTGTGGCACGGTCTGGTGGTTTTGTACCGGTTCTCAGCGAAACGCTTGGCTCCGAAATGAAAGAAATGGCCCCCGTTTTTTCTACCGGCACGAGATGCCTTAGAATCCAATTGGGTGATACTTTATATTCTCTCCTACCTTGGTTTCCGGTTCAAATACTAACCGATCCAATCCAACGAAAGCACAGTACCGATTGGATAGTCCAGTTATTAAATGACCAACTCCACCTTCCGCACGGCGGAAATTCCCAGTTTTGGTTTTGTTTTCCTTGGCAACTAACCCTTTTCTAGAGGTAAGCCCTCTAGGGAGCTTTTAGCAGAACCCAGATAAACGCTTCGCTGGCGGCAATGTGATGGTGAGCAAATGAGTGGGTTTACTCGGTTCTTAGTTCATCTACCAGTTGATGAATGCGATCGATGTTTGATTTTGTAAGGCTATCCGTAAACTTTTTCACCATCTCGCCTTCTTGGTTGTAGATGACGGTGGTTGGAAAGCTTAGACTGCCTTTTTGGATAAAAAACATGGATTTGTTAGCGGGTACTATGTGAAGAAAGTTGAAGGCGCGCTTTTCCAGGAATTTGTTGATTTCCTCGGGGTTGTCTAGCTGTTCGTTGGCGATGGCCAGAAAGAGAATGTCTTCTGAGGAACCGTATTGTTCAACCAATTCGTTCAAATCAGGAATTTCTTCAATGCAGGGCCTGCACCAGGTGCCCCACAGGTTGACAATCAGTATTTTATCTTCAAGCTCGGTGCTAGAAATGACGGTTCCGTCAATCAGGTTGATGTCTTCGTATTCTAAGTTCTTGGTGACCTTTTGAGCTAGAAGAATTGTGGAAACAAATACTAGGGAGAAGGTAAATAATGCTTTTTTCATGAAGGTAGTTTAGACCCTTTTGGTCTGTTTTGCCCTGCAAAATTAAGGTTGCTAAAAAAGGCACACAATACAAAAATCTTAACATGTTGCCTGGGAGACACAATGCGTATGATGGAAGTCCTTTTCAAAAGGTAGTAAGGATGGTCCGTTCTCCTGAGTGACCAACGCTGATTTTTTTCACCTCGATTTATTGGTGCGCAAAAAGATTGCGTACTGCCACGGTACTTTTATATCATCAATCAACCAAGCTAATGGGCCGAGCACCAAATAAGTAAGGCCTGATATTAATTATGTTTTTTCAGGGGGTGGTTCCCCTTCCTATTTGGAGAGTTAGAGCCCCAATGCCGTAGAAAAGTGATACTTCGCTGTTAACGACCATCACACTTTTCGCTCCTTGCTTGGGGTTCTTTTGTTTTTTGCATCAAGGCGAAGAGAAAGGCCAATCGGTAGCTAATATGGCTCGCAGCCACTACTCTCCTGTAATTATAAAATACACCTGCTCTACCCCCGTATTGCCGCTATTGGGGTCGTATGCGTACACCGTTAGGTGGTACTGGCCAGGCTCGGTTAGCGGAAGAGCCGCCTCGAATAGGTTGGTAGATTTCCAATCGAGCCCAATTTCTCCCGCAAGCTCTCCATTGCGTTTTAGTATTCCACGTACCTCCATATCATTGGAGTCCCAAAGGCCGTCCTCGTTTATGGTACAGCCGCACATCATCACGATGTTGGCTTGCACCGAAAGGGGTTGGTCTTTCACTTCGGCCAGGGAAATGTATCGGTGGGTGCGCGGCGAAAGAATGTCGATGATAAAGCCAGGAATCTCTAGGATGATACCATCGCCCAGGATGTGCTTGCCCGGAATGAGCCATAGCTCGGTGCTGGCGTGGACTTGCGCACTGCGGTGCCCGTAAGGAGAGGCCACTTCTATGCGTACGAAGGTAGGCTCTTGCAGATCGAGCGTAGCCAGAAAGCCCGCCGTGTTGTCGTCGGTCAGGGTCATGCCGCGGGTGTGTGGTTCCCGCATGATGCGCTGGGTACTTCCCGTGCTGCCTTGCGTGAGCCCTTCAGCCAGGATGGCCCCATTGGTAGTGCTACGAATCAGGACGTGGGCTCCGCCCAGCGAACTGCCTATAAATTTCGCGTCTTTGGCTTTCACCCGCACCATAACTTGGGTTTCGGTCGCCATGGCCCTGAGACCAGTAATAAGGGCTAGGGCGGCTGCAAGGAGGGTAATGCGTATCATGAGTTGTTACGTGAGTTTTTTGAAAGTTCGTCTTGGAAACGCTGGTAAAAGGACTGGGAGCCCAGCCGGGCCTCCATAGCATCCAATAGGGGTAGGATTTGAAGGTCGTTCCCCAGTATTTGCAAGATAGCTTCGTCGCATCGGGCCCATATTTCCTCTAGCTGAGGAAGCATGTTCTTTGCTTTGGAGGAAAGTGATATTTGCTGTTTACGTTTATCCTGGGCATCGGCTTGTGTAGCCAGAAACCCTTTTGCTACCATCTTTTTTACCAGAATGGCCATGGTGGGGTGGGCGTAGCCCAGGCGTTCGGCAATCTGTGCAATGGATAGCTGACCGTTCTCCTTGAGCAGCAGCAAGATCAGGTACCAGTTGGGTTCTATTTCCAGCCCTTGTTCCCGGTATACCTTGCGGATGTCATGGGCCATACGGTCACTAATTCGCTTGAAACGGCTATCCAATGCCCGATATCCCAAATCTTTGATGTAATCCATAGCCACAAATCTATTGAAATAAATTCAACTATATAGTCTGCTATATAAATTTTGTACAAACCTCTCTCTCTTAAGGTGTTTCGTAGGTCAGGGCAGAAATAGTGGCAGGTAAATATTGTGATGAAATGCTCCTAGTTTCATGCGCATTGTAATTACTTTGCTGCGTTGCAGTTTTGTCGTCAACCCACAGTTTTTCTGCTTTGATACGATCATTATTTCGTTTTTTCGGACTTACTCTTCTTACGGTTTTCTCTATTTCTACCGCGCATGCGCAATGGACCTATCTGGAACAGTTGGAAGGTGTGTACACGCGTTCCTTTGCCGAATTTGAGGGAGATTTATACGTGGGTACCAATGGCGGAGGCTTGTACCGAAAATCCGGTGATGCTCCCTGGGAGAGGATTACGGAAGCGCTGTTTCTAGAAGAGTTTGTAGGTGAAATGGTGGTGAACGATCAGGCATTGTACCTGAGCGTTGGATCCCGTGATGTGTACCGATACAACGGAACTACTTTTCAGGAGATATATTCTTCTTCACAAGCTATTGCCCTTCATGATTCCCTATTGATCGTAAATGATGAAGACGATTTTACCGTATTTTCTGCGGATGAGGGGCAGTATTTTGATACCCTACAGGCATTGGATGGGTTGGAGATGCGAGCGGCCGTAGGAACGGATACTACGCTGTATTTTTTCGGTCGTGATACTGTACTATATACCCAGGATTTGGCCGTATGGCAAGGCGCACGCCTTGAGACTCAGGGTGAAATTGTGATGGATGTGGAGGTGTGGGAGGACTCGGTGTACGTACTAACATACCAGGGAGGCCTATTTATAACGGACTTAACCCTCACGCATTGGAGGCAGGACCTTGACGGAGCTGTGTTTGGCACCAGCCCTATTTTCAATGAGATGCTGATTGAGGAAGGAGTGGTGTACCTGACTGCTCGGGGAGGACTGTTCCGACGTTCGCTGTCGGGGTCGGATTGGGAAAAAGTCGCCGTACAAGGCCGGATTGGTTTTACCTCCAGTATGAGGAACCTGGCAGGTACGTACCAAGGGGCGTTCTACGCAGGTGGAATTGATGGGGTATTCGTAGGAGACCCCAATGTGGGGCTGCACCGAGAGGTAACCGGTTTATACCAAACGGAAATTGTGGGCCTGCATCAGGAAGGAGGCGAGATCCTGGCCTCCATGGATTATTCGGAGGGAGTATTCCGGTCGGTGGACGGAGGTAATACCTGGACTTTAGTCTACGAAGGACTTTCCGGCAGCTCCTTTGCTACCTTTGGTAGCCGCCGGTTGATGGCCCACGATAACAATATCCTGGTATTTTCAGATACGGGCGAATCATGGACCCTCTCGAATGAGAACCCCTTGACCGGGCGTGGCATCGATCTGCAAATCCATAAAGACACCTTGTATGCCGGAGGTACTACCGGACTGTACTATTCGGTGGATAGCGGCCAGTCTTTTATCTCCCTCGGCAATCAACTACCCTCCCAGGAGATCAGTGCTTATTTGCTGAACGATACCGCTCTTTTTGTGGCCCTGAGTGATGGAGGCTTGTATCAATCCTTGGATAGGGGAGATAGTTGGACCGATTTGGCGGTGGATCAAAAGCTGTTTTCATTGACTTTTTTTAACGATGACCTGATTGCAGGCGGACAGAATTACGCTTACGCGTATTCCTTGGCTACCCTGCAGGGAGAAGAGCGCAGTACGGGGATGGGAGGGCAGGTTCTCGATTTGGCCGTATTTCAGAATGTGTTGGTTGCGGCCACTTGGTTTGATGGGGTTAAGTATTGGGATGCAGCCAGCGAAAGTTGGCAGGATTTGTACCTGGGCCCATTTCCCCAGCTCTACAATTCGCTTTTGGTAGTAGGGGATTCACTGTGGGCTGCTAGCCGGACCTACGGTATCCTGGCGCTTCCTGGTGGTGTATTTGATCCGGCGGCACCGCTCGCCCAAGCCCCTACATTCTCGGACATTCAGGCCACCTCTGCGCGGGTACATTGGACCCCGATACCCGGAGCCGCTGGCTATCAGGTGGTGGTGGAAGATGATGCAGGGCCTTTGTCGGGATTCGACCCACCGCTTACCCTTACCGATACTACCCTACGCATCCGTTCGCTAGTGCCCAGACAGACGTATACCGTGTCCGTTGCCAGTTATAACTTTGGTCAGGAACCCGTTCCGGTGGCTGCTACCTTGGTTACGGCGGATACCTTGCCTCTGGCACCTACGATACTCAATGCCTTTCAGGTGGGGCCTACCTCCATCACTATTCGATGGCGGGACAACGCCGACAACGAGGAGGGGTACATCATTGAGCGAGGTGCCCTCGGTATCAACGGATACCGGGTAGTGGATACTACAGACGCCAATGCTGTCACGTTTACTGACGATGTGATAGAGGCCTTGGATGGCTATGTTTACCGAATCCAAGCCTACAACTCAGCGGGCAACTCAAACTATTCGGATCTTTCCGATACGGTTCGTTTGGTTGATTTGCCCGGAGCACCCGAAAACTTCACTGCGGTAGCCGCTACGCCAAACTCGGTTCGGCTTACTTGGTCATTGCCTGATGCCTTGGCTACTCAAGTAGTGATAGAACGGGCCGTGGCTGGGGGAGAGTTTTCTCAGGTGACAGCCGTGGCCCCAGTGGATACGGAATACCTGGATGAGAACCTGGGAGCTGCCGCGTACGAGTACCGAATTGCAGCACAAAATGTAGCGGGTTTTTCTGTGTATTCTCCCGTGCTTACTGCCCGGCTAGACCTAGGTGGGCCTGAGGCTCCGCTTAACCTCACGGCTAGGTGGAGGCCTGGTACGGGGGTGGAACTTAGTTGGGAAGCTGCCGATGATCTGGCAACAGGCTTCGTCATTGAGCGGGGTGAAAGTGACTTCATTCTCCCGCTTGATAGCACAGAGACTACCGATTATCTGGACACTACGGTGACGGGCCGCACCACCTCTTACACCGTGGCCTACTTTGTGTATGCCTACAACCTATTTGGGCAGTCGCCTGCCACTTTGGTTACCTTAGTCATCACTGATTTGGATGCGCCTGCTCAGGCTGCTCTGGTGGTATATCCCAACCCTGCACATTCCAGGTTGTGGGTGCAGTTGCCCGATGCAGGTGGTATGGCTTCGCCGGTGGCCCTGTTCTCCATTACCGGAGCAAAAGTATTAGAAACCCATTTGGTTTCGGGCAATGCCTTGGATGTGAGCCAGTTACCAGAAGGCATGTATACGTTACGGGTACAGAAAGCTGGCCAGTGGCTCTCTGCACCCGTGTCTATTGGCAGAAGGTAAGTCGGCCTGCTATTATCAATCCGCCAATACTCTCTCGAATAATGCCTGTGGCTCTTCTTGCCAGAACTCGAATGCCGGGAATTGAATCACTTGCGGCAAATGTTTTTCGAAGTAAGCAGCGGCAGGTTCTTCCTCGGTAAGGTCCATAAAAGCGAGAATCTGCTCGCCCAGGCCCCGGTCGTGGTTGAAAAGATCCCATTTGGTGCCGTGGGTGCCCCTTCGTACCGTAATCAAATGACCTTGTGGTAAATAAGCCAATTGGTCCTGTGCGTTGGTCAGAGGGGTGTTGAGGTCAGCATCGCCATGAATGAGCAGGGTAGGGAAGGGGAGTTCACGAAAAGCTCTTTCCGTGTTGGTCAGGGTAGGTGTTGGCTTTACCTCAGCTACCCAACGTTGGTATCGGTTGGGATCACCTACCCATTGTGCTTCGGGTCGGTTGAGCAATTGTTGGTCTCGTTCCATAGAAATCCCCAAGCTATGGTCTACAAGCCGGGGCATGGCGGGATCAGTATCATAGCCAGAAGTAACCCGAACTGCCATGGCGAGGCACCGGTAGTCGCCGGTATTTAAGGCATGCAGGTAAGCCGGCCAGCTAGTCCATTGTTCTTGGCGAGAGTTGGCAAACAGAAACCCAGGAAACCGCTGGAGGTCCTCGTACCCTATTTCCACCATTTGTTGCTCCTCGCCAGGCAGGTCTAGCTGTACCGTGATGGGTTGCTCTTTCAGGCGATTGAGAATGGTTTTGTACACGGACAGCAGCGGTTGGCCGTTAAACTTCTCTTGCCAATACGGATCCTGATCCACTACCTGAGCCACCCTTTCCCAGGTTTGCCATATGGTTTGGGGGTCATCGTATCCGTAGTCCACGGGCTCTACTGCCGAGAGCAATGCCCGGTCTACCTGCTCCGGAAAGAAGTGCGCGTAAGTAAGTGCTAGCTGACTACCAAAGCTGTTGCCTACCAGTGCAATCTTCTGGTAGCCGTACTGTTGGCGTACTGCCTCTATATCGGCAACCATATTCTGTACCGTATAGCCCTCTACGTTTATGCCCAGGTTTCGGGCATGCTGCAGTGTATCCACCAAAGCCTGGTTGTGAGCTTGTTTCACGTGATGACGGCTCTCCCTATCTTCGGCTTTCCCCTTCCAGTATTGGAATCGAAAGTTGTAGTACGGCAACCCGCGTGCCCGGTCTACGCCCCGTTGGGTGATCAATACCACGTCGTGGTGCCGATTCAGGCGTTCTACTTCCCAAGCGAAAGCTCCTATTCTTGGGCCGCCATAAAACTGATAAAACCCTCTTGGTGTGGTGGCTTCCCCGGGGCCTCCGCGAAAGTAGAAGACTGGAGCTAACCCCTTGGGCTCACGGGCTGGAAAGTGAAAGTAGTGCAGCCCAAGGGTGCGGTCATTGGGTTCCGACCAATTTTCCGGAACCCACATGAGGTTTTCCGTTCCTTGTAGATTGACTCCATAGCCGATGTCGATGGGGTTGGAGAGCACCTGATGTGACGAGGTAGTGGGACCTGAGATCCAAAAAAAGCTTGCCAGCGAAAAGAGGGCAATGGTAAGAGTGATGCGAAGTATCATGACCTAAAAATTGTTTACGAAAGCCAAGTACGTACTTTGCCCAGTGGTAGTATTGTAGAATTGGGACACCCCTACTGGGAGTCGCTCCAAAAGAGCACGTCATCCATAATGCGCAGCTGCGCAAACAGCTGGCTGGGGGTGAGGCCGCTACGTTCCTTTAGGTGGTGGTTAAAGTCCGCTTGGTCGTAGTACCCACTCTCATGCGCTATCTGAACCAGCGTAGCTTCGTCGGCCTGTTGGTAGTTTAACAGCGCCTTGCGGAACTTGATGACGGACAGGTACTCCTCCGGGCTGTATACCAGGTGTTTTTGAAACTGCCTCAGTAGAGTTCTCCGGCTGATGCCCAGCTCTTGGGCTAGCGCTCCTACTTTGATCGTGTCGGGTGTACTGATCATCTGCTCGATCACTCGGAGCAAATGGGGCACGGGGAAGGGTTGCCAATGCCGTAGCAGGAAGGAATCGAGGACTGATTGTAGTTCTGGTAGCGAAAAAGAGTCAAAAAGAGGAGGTAAGAGGTGGTTGAATTCTTGCTGAAAATGGGAAAACGGATTGATAGTGCCCGGTACCCATTGGCTGAGCGGTGTAGGTAGTAGGTGGTTGATTCCACCGGGGTGAAACACAAGGGCGATCCGCTCAAAAGGATGGGCAAAGTACACCGCCTGCACTTTGTTCACCTTGGCGGCCAAGTATCCATAAAGCGCCGGTTGGTCCGCTGGCTGATGATACCACTTGCCGTCTTCCTCCCACATCACCGTATTGCGGTATACTGTAATAGTGCTGGTTACATTCTGGTAGAAAGCCAGGTGGCCTGTGAAATCCGATTCCTTAGCGAAGTGGTAATAGTACCCTTTCACGAAAGGGAGAAGGGACTTTTCCCCAGGGGGAATAAAGGAAACCGTACCGGCCATAGCCCCAAAATAAGCCAGACATAGAAGACCTCAAACCCTGCTGCTAGAGACCTTGAGTTTTATTACCCTCAGCCCACGATGCCAGGGTACTAAATAGTACCTGGAGGTCTAGGCCTACTTCTGCTTCAGAAGCCAGATAGTATGATTTATTTTCCCGACCGCGGAAGCCCTCTAAGGGTGTAGTCTCTGGCTTGTCCAGCATTATGCGGTAGTGATATACGTAGAATAGCAAGTGCTTTAGGATGTATCTTTAGTGTCCGCTTTCTTAGAAGTTTGTAAACATGAAGGGGATGATCAGAAAGGTTATTTTTTGGACATTGGTTTGGGTGGCACCCGTCCAGGTTTTTTCGCAAAAGATTGATAGTGCGCTGGCAGAACAAACCGAAGAATTAATTCAGATAGCGAACCAATATCTGTATTCTAATACGGATACTGCCAAACTATTGGCTGAAAAGGCTTTGCAGATGGCGGAAGGAAATTCCTATTCCTTTGGCAAGGCAAATGCTTACAATATCCTGGGGGTAGTCTACGACCTCAATGGTGAATTTGGACAATCTTTTTCTTACCACAAACAAGCCATCGACCTGTACCAGGAGGTAGGAAATGGACGGGGTATGGCCAACTCACAGGCCAACATGTCGGTGCTGCTAAAACAGCACGGCCGGTATGAAGAAGCCTTGGGTTACATGGAAAGTTCTAGTGCCTTCTATTTTCAAGATCAGGATACCATTAGGGCGTGTGCCAGCCTAATCTCGATTGGCAACTTATTGTCCGAGCTGGGTGAAGACATTGAGGTAGTGCAGGCAAAATTTGATGAGGCTCTGGTGGGACTTCAAGCTGTTCAGGATACCGCCTACATGTGTTCTGCGTGGAACGCCAAGGCGGAGTCTTACGCCAAACACGGATTACGAAGTGAGGCAATCTTATTTTACCAGCAGGCGGTCGAGCTGGCCCAACAGGCCAATCGGCCTTTCAACCTGGGATATTCGTATGCGGGCTTAGCCAGAGTATTTCTGGATGGAAAGGAAACCGTGCAGGCCATGGAGTATAACCGCTTGGCGGTGACCGAGTATGAAAAAATACACTACCGGTACGGTATACTGGACCTGCTAGAGCAGCAGGTGGGTATTCAGGAACTAGCCCATGATTTTGAAATGGCCTTGGGCATTATGCGCACCTACCAGGCGCTGAAAGATAGCCTATACAATGAAAAGCAAAGTCAGCAAATCAACCAGCTAGAAGTACAATACGAGACCGAAAAGAAGCAAGCCGAAATCACTGCCTTGTCACAACAAGCGGCTATTCAACGGCTGGAAATTCAACAGAAGAACCAATGGCTCATCTTGGCGGTAGTACTTTTTGTATTCTTGGCCGCTACCGTGTTTCTCACCATTCGCCAACGCGACAGTAGGCGGGTAGCCGTGCAAACGGAATTAGAACATCGGTTTTTGAGGTCTCAGCTCAATCCCCACTTTATTTTCAATGCCTTGGTATCGGTGCAGTCCTATTTGTTTCAGAAGGACACCACCCAGGCGGTGTTCTATTTGACCAAGTTTTCGAAGCTCATGCGGCAAATCCTTGAGAATTCTCGGCAAGAATTTATTCCCCTGGAGCAGGAGCTTTCTATGCTTACTAACTACCTGGACCTACACCAGCTGCGGCTGGAACGAGCCTTCGAGTACGGAATTCGGTTGGCTCCAGAGGTGGATCCTCAACACGAGATGATCCCGCCTATGTTTGTACAGCCTTTTGTAGAAAATGCCATTGAACACGGCGTACTGAATCTCAAGAAGGGAGGCTTGATTGAAATCAACTTTAAGAAAGAGGGTGATTTTATCTCTATTGAGATTCTGGATAATGGGGTGGGCATTCAGGAGACTACAATAGGGGGTACCTCGAAATCATCCTTGTCTACCACCATCATCAAGGAACGGATGGATCTTTTCAACCGTAATCTGCGCAACAAGATCAATTTGGTCGTCGATAATCGCACCGATGAAAACGGCCAGGTACGCGGAACCCGGGTAGAATTGATGGTGCCATTTCAGCGAGGGTAGTCCCTTTGACTTGGTCAAGGGTCTTCGTTATTTTAGTGAAGCTGTAAAGCTCATTTGCAGTTGCTTTCACCGATAAACTGAACCTGTTATCTCACGCGAGTATCTCTTCTTCGTTAGCCTGTTGGGCGTTATCAACGGTTTGTTTCTGACCGGGTACTTCTTGTTGGGTAAGCGGGGCAACCGGTACGTAAATGTATACCTGGGCTTGATGTTACTTGCTTTGGTTATCCGCATTGGTAAGTCTGTTTTCTTCTATTTCGATAGCGGCCTCAACGGAGTGTACATTCACATAGGTCTGTTGGGGTGTGCGGCCATCGGCCCCATGTGCTGGTACTTTGTGCGGTCGCAAATCAGCGGCCAAAAGGAGTTCGATCCTCGCAGCCTTTGGCACTTATTGCCCTTAGTGGGTCTTACCCTATTTGCCATCTTTTTTGTGTCCTACCATGAGAATCGTCGCCTTTGGAGTGGGTACATCGTACGTGGCATTTACGTGTATTGGGGGCTGTATACCTTCCTGTCCATGTACTACGTGTTGCACCACCGCTACATCAAGGGAAAACGCTTTGCCGAGGACCTTTGGACCCAAGGCGTAGTGCTGGGTGTTTTCTTGATCTGGCTAGCCTACTACACCTCAAGTTTTACCTCTTACCTCACAGGCTCCTTCACCTTCTCCTTTTTGATGTACCTGCTAGCGGGTATTCTATTGCACCAGTTGCGAGAGCGGAAGCAAGCCCCGTCTCGCCGGGCTAAGGAATTACCGAACCCAGCCATCAGCGAGGTCTCCGAAATCAAGAAGCGGATTAGTGAGGCATTAGTCGATGAAGAGCGCTACAAAAATCCTGATCTAACCATGCCTATCCTGGCCAAGGCCGTAAGTCTCACTCCGCACCAATTCTCTCTCTTTATCAATGAGTATCTAGGGCAAAACTTCTCACAGCTGGTCAATGCCCACCGCATCCAAGCCGCCAAAGAGATGCTGCTGAGTCAATCTCATCTGACGGTGGAGGCCATCGGATACGATAGCGGTTTCAATTCACCCTCCACTTTCTATACGGCTTTCAAAAAAGCCACTGGGATGACTCCAACGGCCTACCGAAAGCAAGCTATTGTTTCTTCGGATTTATAAATCGCGAGTTATTGGCCGATATGGGAGGCTACTTTGGGCACTTGAAGCATAAAAACTCAAGGTCGAATGAAATTCGTAAGAACAACCTTAATTATCCTGGCCCTGTTGGGTGCAAGCCTCACGGCCCAGGCACAATCCGATGATGAGGCTGTGCGTGCCACCGCTATGGACTACCTAGAGGGCACGGCCAATGGTGAACCAGAGAGAATCCGTCGGGCTTTTCATCCGGACGCCGCTCTGTATGCCGTGAACGATGACGGTTCTCTGCGTCGGATCCCTATCGGTACCTACATTGGGTACTTTAAGCCCGGTGAGAAAAGGGACCGTGACGGCAAAATTGTGGCGGTAGATGTGGTGAACGACGCTGCCAACGTCAAGATTGAAATCGTGTCGGGACCATGGAAATTCACCGATTATTTGCTTCTACTCAAACTGAATGGTGAGTGGAAGATCATTAATAAATCGTATACCCGAGTGAAGCAATAAGCAATTTCAGCATCCTATGGATGACCAATAAAAGGCCTCAAGCTCATGTGCTTGAGGCCTTATTTATGCTGTGGTTGGTGATGATGCAAAGTATTTTCAACCACTGGAAGTAAGAACTATCCTTGTGTTACCTCGCCGTTTTCCAGATCGACACGGAAGGTTTCGTCGCCAATGGTAATGTCTGCTTGCCCATCGCCCAGGAAGGTCACGCTAGCCGTATACTCAAAGGATTCTCCTGAGTCTATCGTTCCATTGATTTGTAAGGTAGCCGTGCCCGATACCACCTCGTAGGTGCTTTTTGATACTTGCACATCAGCAAACGTAAAAGAGCTGGTGCTGGTATATGACCTTTCTTCCCGCGCGCTGAAGGTAGAATTGCCTACGCGGTCCCAGGCACCTGCCACCAGAAAATTTTCGTCGTTGGGTAAGATATTGGTCACGGACATGTCCCCCTCGCCTGTATTGTTAGAAGTATACCGGGGGCCGTCGAAACTACCCGAATAGGTAAGGTCTACATCAAAGCTCTGCGGTACGTTGAAGTTACTGCAGTTGAGTAGGGTCTGGTAGGCGAATTCGTAAGAGAAAGTAACAGGGGCTGTGGCCGGACTGTTAAATACCAAGGTGGTATCGGCGGTAACTCCGCATACTTCCATGCGCCCCCCACCATTGGCTTGGCCCTGCGCAGTCACTGCCAGGAGCGTAGAGGAGCTCAACGTTGCGGTAAACCCCTGATCATCCTCTGCCAAACTTGTGCCTGCTACTTCTGCGGCCTCTAAGGCACTCACGGCCTGGGTTTCTTCCCCGGGGTCTACTTCGGGTTCAGGGTTACAGCTCCAAACCAGTACGGTGACAAGTAGGAAAGAGGTACTTAAAAATCTCATGTTGGTACGTGTTTGTGTTTGGAGAGAGGAACGGTAAAAAATCTCCGTTGGATGGCTAAATTCTATGCTTTTCAACGAATGACACGGATATTTCAACCAATAGAGATATAAAAGAAATTTAGGTAACACCGGGACAAATGGTATCTTCCCCTACTGCATGAGAGCCCCTACCTATTTCTTCTTGATGAGGATTGCCCAAGCCGCGGTATGGTTGTCCATTTTGACCGTGAGTGTGCTCTCAATGTCGGTCTTGTTTCCGGTGGCCTATGCCCTTTCCCGAATGAGCATGCATATCGGTCTGGCGGCACTCTTGTTCTATGCCAATGCCGAGTGGCTGATGCCAAGGTACTGGCGTCGGGAAAAGATATTGCTCTATCTGTTCTGGTTGGTACTAGGTTTTGCGGCGGTAGTGGGTCTCCGGTATGTGTTAAATGCAGGCTTGAACAAAGTCTTCACGATTGATCTCGATCGGGAGGTACTCTCTTCGGTCAAGGGTTCGGAATGGCCCAGGATTTTGATCTCTACGGGGTTAGCGACATTGGGAAGCATTGCCTATCGCCTATTTCTTGACTACTACCTCCTAAAGCATGAGGAATCCCCGTCGGAATCTCCGCCCTCCATCACATTACGGGCCAATCAGCAGGAGCATAGAGTGCTGCTAGAGGATATTCTGTACGTAGAAAGTATGAAAGAATATGTGCGGGTACATCGCCGCTCGGAGCCTCCTTTGATGGTCTACGTCCGCTTGACGGAGTTGGAAGAGCGGCTCGGGAAGGGTTTCCTCCGCACACACCGCAGCTACGTGGTCAACCGCCAGCACATCACCGCTTACAACAGTACAGGGTTAAACTTGGGCGAAACGCCCATCAAGATCAGCCGAACTTACAAAGAGCAGGTGCTGGAGCGGTTGCAAGGGGGGTGATTCAGTTGCTAATCAGGGAATGTTGCCTACTCCTCCTTCTTAGTAAAAGGAATCTCCTCCCAGTGCGCTTCTACTTTGCCGTTATTCAGTCGCTCAATAGTGATGTCAATGGTCTGCGCATTCTTATCATTGGCGCTGCAAAACTCAAAGGCTTGTACCTCATGCGTGCGTGGGGGCACGTCTCGGGTTACGGTTTTGGTCTTAGTCGCGCCAAACCAGCCTAAGACGCCATCCCGTTTTACTTTCACCTTTACCTTCTCCCTTTTCGGCCTAGGCCTTATATGTGCGGTCATTTTAACCGAACGCATGGCCAGATACCGGTCCTCGGGGAAACCCGCGGCCAGGTCCTCCCGCCAACCTTCTAGCTGGGGTTGGGTGGCCACGAATTCCTTCCAGGCCTCCCACTGCTGGTGGTGCATCGTTAGGTCGGCTTGCGCCACCGCTTCCACCAGCTGGTAGGCAAGGCCGTAGATGGCCGCTTCAGCCGAATCTTGGGAGTCATTTTCTGCCATATGCTTTGCATGGACGGCCACCAGCGTATAAACGCTGG
>DMST01000407.1:15144-22392 GCA_003454975.1 Cytophagales bacterium
GGTGGCACTTGATTGGCATCGGGAACCGCACTTATCGGTTCCTTATCTTCCAGAGTAGCGTCTACTATCGTTCAGGCGTTATCCACATCGATAGCGTTGACCATCGCCGAGATGATTTTCTCCAATCCCGGAGGCGTACCCGATTCACTAACGTTCACTTTTACTTCCAATTCTCCACCACGGTTTACGGTGTTCTCAGAGGTTCTTTTGGTAGCCACCTTACCTTTAAAATTGATGTTTAGGAGCTTGCCCAAGAGACCCGGTGCACCAATACTCAACTTGGCATCCACGGAGGTTTCCTTAGTTTGCTTGGCTACCTGAGAGATGGAGTAGTTGAAATCTACCGATAAACTATCAAAGTTGAGCTGAGGCACTTTGGTAATCGCCAACAAGGGAACGTCCAATTCCTTGGTCGCTGAAGTAGTGGTGCCATCGGCAGCCGTATCCTCTGTTTTCACCATAAACTTCATGTTTTTGTCTTTGATAGACTCAATGAAGGTAAGGGTAGACTGTGCGGCTACTGCATGTGCATTGATGGTAGTCAAAAGCGGGGTAGCAATGACAAAATCTAAATCTATCTGCGAAAACTCAGCAGGGGATACAGAATGTTGTGAAGACATAGTTATGTATTGAAGGGTTAAACGTTATTTTATTCTTTGGTGGTATCAGAAGAGCCTTCTTCAGTACCGGTGTTAGGGCTAGTGGCCGGGTCCGTAATGTCAGATGCTTGTTGAGCATTGCCATCCCCGGGTTGTATCATATCCACGTTGTTGGTGAAGTGGGTAAGGAGCCGCTCCAGGCCATAAGGCATGGTAGAGGTGCCCACATTCACTTTCACACTAATGGCCGTGCGACTGCCCGACTCGTGGGTGCCTTTCTGGGTGAAGTTGCCTTTCAGGCGTTTCGGCTCCTTAATAAGATACCACGGCCGTTTTGATGATTTTGTAGATTCCTTGATTACGGTATATTCCTCGCTGGAGGTGCGTACCTCCCAGTCAAACTCAAAGCTAGCGTCCTCTACCGCCAAGGGTTTGATGGGCAACAGGGCGATGTTGGGGATGGAAATGGTCTGCGTGTTACCTTCCGCATCTTTATAAGGGAAGTCTTGCGTCCACATTTCCTCTCTTTGTGGTGGGGGTGTGTTGTTGTCAGTGTCCTGATTGTTAGGAATGCCATCTCCATCATCGTCATATCCGGGCACCGGCCGGTGTCCAAAACTCATTTGGAGTAAGAAAGAGAGGAAAGAACGGGCCGAATGCACCTGTGCTTCGAAAAGGGAAGTAATGGGAGCCAGCAAGGCCGCAGAAAAGGAATGCGAATTCTCATCCAATTCTGGCTTCTTAGGATCGTCCGCCATGGGTAGATTTGTTTGGGAGGGTAAATTAGACAAAGACGTCGAAAAACCACAGCCAAATTCAAAAAATCAAAGTAGGCTGGGCCAAAAGAGTAATTAGCCTTAATCGTAATGTGCCCAAATTCTATCACGGATCTTTAGCATGGGCTTTTCAATTCCCCAAGTGGCACCCAGGCCCAGGAGTAGGGATCCGGTAAAGTACAATAACAAGAAAGTGGTAGTGCCCAATTCCCAATCTTGCCCGGCCAGCCGCACCAGCATATGCCACAGGTATACGTTGTAGGAATACTGACCCAATAGCCGCAGCGAGGAATCCAAGGGATGTAACCATCGAGAAGTTGGCTGAGTATGGCAAAGGCTGAGGCCCACCCAAAGAGCAAAACCCAGATTGATCAGTGGTAGTCCCGCCACGTTCATGACGTAGCTGCCTGCCGGCCATAAAACCGCCGGTAAGCAAAGGAGTACGGCCATCGGTAGAATCCTATTTCGCCATCGGCGAATGATCTCTTTCCAGTGGTATTGCTGAACACCATACGCAAGGCCAACTCCCAGAATAAGGCCGTCGGCTCGTAAGTGAGTTTGGAAGAAATAAAAAGTCTCAGGCTGGCCCTGGCAATGTAACCAGCGAAGGGCGACTACAGTGCCCCAAAGTAAGGTTAGGAAGCTAAAGACGATCTTGGGCTGGCCTAACCATTTTCGGTACATAAACAAGAAGGTAAGCCCCGCCAGCGCAAAGTAGAAATGCTCCTCTACCGCTAAGGACCAGGTGTGAATCCAGATGGCAGGTACGTAGTTCTGTACGAAGGCGCTCTCCAAAACTAGTAGCTTCCAGCTATACCCGCGGCCGTACATCAAGTAGGGGTAAAGTGCCGTAGCACCAATGAATACATAGTAACTAGGGTAGATTTTGAAACCTCGGCGAATCAAAAATCGAAGAGGCCGTACCGTGCCGGTCTTTTCGAACTCCTGGAAAAGAAGCCGGGAAACCAGAAAGCCGCTAAGGACAAAAAACAGGTCTACGCCTAGCCAGCCTACTTGCTTTAGCCACCAGGAGTCGGGTAGGGGGCTGTGCCGCACCAGTACCATGAGGATGGCGATTCCGCGGAGTACATCGAGGCCAGGGAGGCGAGTGGACCTCATACGCTGGCCTAGCTCCTAAAGTAGTTTTGAATGTAGGCTGCTAGCTCCATCAGCCAGGCAATACCCATGTGCACGAAAACGCCGCCCCATACATTGCGGCTGTACAGCGCTATGACGCCCAAAATGTACCCCCCGAAAATACTGCTGATGGCCTCACCCGCTGGCTTGCTGAAGTGGTAGGTGCAATACAGCGCCGCCATGGGTACCACCGCGCGTGGCCCCATAATCTGAGCCATACCAATGACTATAAAGCCCCGTAGCATGTGTTCTACCGTAATGAAGTCGAAACCGTAGGCTAACTCAAAGGCTAGGTTGGTCAACCACATGGGTACCTGTAGGTAGCTGGATTCGTCCTTGGGTTTGTAGATGGGGTAATACTCATAAAAGGAGGGATGGAAGGAAGCTATACCTACTAATACCGCCATGAACCCCAACATGGTCCAATAGAGCTTCCAGTCTACATTTTTTACGGTGAGCCCGTAAAAATTCTCCGTTTTCCGGTCCAGAAGCTTCCAGATAAAGAAAAGGGGGATCAGGTGGGTTACGATGGAGATGGTGTTGGAAATAATTTTGCCCAACCAATAACGCAGTTCTATGGGCGCATGCGCACGCAGCCACTGGTGATGGTGAATAAACCCGGTATCAAAAGCCAGAAGCCCCGTAGCGAGCAAGCCAAACATCCAAAACTTGGGATTCTTGAGCCAATGCCCTTCGCGGCGCATCAGGGCCACCAGTAAGCAAGCCCCAAAGTAGTTGGCCGCGTAGTAGCCAAACAGCCACCAGGTGAGCGTACCCGTTTTCAAATGGCTACGCACCTGGGTGTACTCAAAGCGGGTTTGGTAATTGAATATCAGGTAACCCGTTAAGGCCAAGGCCACCGCCAGGTAGGTAGGCCAGTGGAAATCTTCCTTGAAAAACTGACGGAAGTACCCGATGAATTTTCTCATAACCAGTTTTGTATTGCCGTGTATACCCTGTGCGTCGGCAGACCCATCACGGTGAAATAGCTGCCCACCATCCGTTCCACCCCTATCATCCCAATCCATTCCTGAATGCCGTAGGCCCCGGCCTTGTCGAAAGGTTGGAAGGTGTTTATATAATAGTCGATCTCTTGGGAAGTTAGCCCCCTGAAAGTCACCTCGGTGGTATCGTCGAAGCTTTCCAGCCGGTTGGGACCGGCCAAACACACCCCGGTAATCACCTGGTGGGTGCGCCCACTTAGGGCTTGTAACATGCTGCGAGCCTCATCGGCATCGGCTGCCTTTTCCAGTAGGCGGTTGTCTAGTACCACCGTGGTGTCTGAAGTCAGCACTACCTCCTCCTGGGCTAACTCCGGTTGGTGTGCCCGGGCCTTCCGCTCTGCCAAATACCTGGCAATCTCCGTCTTGGGCAATTCGTCAGGATAGTCCTCGGGGACATCTTTGGTGCGTACCACAAATTCTACCCCCAACTCAGAAAGCAGTTGTTGCCTTCGGGGCGATTTAGATGCTAATACCAGGCGATAGGACGGTGTCTTCATCAGTAATGGAGCTGAACAAATGGCCGCAAGTGACCTTGGGGTAAAAATAGGTGGATTTTTGTGGCATGGTGTATCCGCTTTCACAAACCTCCTTTACCTGCTGCATGCTCACATCCTTCATAATGATCGCCATTTGGGCCTTCCCGCTGCGAATTTCTTCCAGAGCTGCGCCACAGTTGCGCTCAAACCCAATGTGAGTAGAGGAGCGCTGTTCAGGGCCCAGAATCCCCAGTGCCTTTTCAATGACCCAAAAATGCATGACGGTAAGGTCCAGCTGACTGATTTCTGGCGGGAACTTCCAGGGTACCTGATCGTATCGTTCTTCCTTCAGCCGAATTTTGAAGGTGTCCTCTCCAAACAGCAACCCAAAGGCATACTTTTTTCCAAGAATCACCCGGTCAATATCGTAAGCATTGGCTACTACCTTGATGTGAAAGTCCTCTGCTAGTTTTTCCATCAAAGTATCTTGGTCAAACCCAGGCAGGTCCCGCATCAAGCGGTGCGTAGGCAATATGCGCAAGTCACCTGACTCCATGTTGGTCAGGTACATCATGTGGAAATTGTAGCCCTCCTTGCCCGTATGCTTTGGGTTGGCAGCCATACGTTCCTTCCGGTATTCCATGGACCCTTCATACCGGTGGTGGCCATCGGCCAGAATCACCTGCCGATCTTTCAGGTGTTCCACAAACCTTCGGATGACTTGGGGGTCCTCAATGACGGCCAGGACCTCTTTTACCCCTTGGTAATCTTCCGATTCGTACAAGGGTGTCTGGACGGCCTCGTCCATCAGAGGCTCCAAGGCGAAGTTGGCATCAGAATATAAACCGTGAGTAGGGCTAATGTTAATTTGGGCGGTCTCCACCATCTGCTTGCGGCCGTTCACCGCTTGCGGTATGGTAGCCTCATGCCTGAGTATTACCTGGTCATGGTCCCAATCGTATGCCCGTATATTGCATATAAAGCCCTTGCGGATGTACTGATGGCTATTGCCAGACAGGGCGAAGTATTGGTAATACACGTATATCCCCGGCTGTGCGTCTTGCCGAATAATGCCCTCTTTTTTCCACTGCTGGAAGGTATTTCGTGCAGATTCCGCCGGGCTGTTAGCCTGGGGTACTGACAAGTGAATGCTGTTGTGGGGGTGTCCATACAGCCGGGCACGCTGCTTTTCAGAAACTACATCGAAAAGGGGCGAGGTGAGTTCCTCTATTGGTTCGGGCAAGGCAGCATTATACCGCCAGGCCCGAAGGGGGCGTATTTCGGCCATAGTCTATGCCCAGCGGCGCTGTTTCCAGTTCTTCATTGAGCCGGAGGTTACGCTCTGATCGGCCGAAGTAGTAGGTGCACTCGCTTGTTTCTTCTCTTCCAGTAGCTGCACGGCCAGCGCTGCTGCCAGGTGCTCAATCGCCTCCGGCACCGGGGCCTTGAGTACGTCAGGAGTGAAGTATTTCTCTACAAATTTGGTGTCGAAGTTGCCGCTCACAAAGGCCTCGTGGTCCATTACAAACCGGCAAAAACCGAGGGTAGTGGCAATTCCTGTGATCTCGTATTCATCGATGGCCCGCTTCATCCGTTCCCGAGCTTCGTCGCGATTGTCACCAAAGGCTACCAGCTTGGCAATCATGGGGTCATAATAAATGGGAATGTCCATGCCTTGCTCAAAGCCATCATCCACCCGGATGCCGGGGCCTTGTGGCCGAATATAGGTCTGCAGCTTGCCAATGTCTGGCAAAAAGTTGTTCGTGGGGTCTTCCGCATATACCCGCACCTCGATGGCATGTCCCTGTATTTCCAAATCTTCCTGGCCGAAGCGTAAGGGCTCACCCTGGGCGATATGGATCATTTCCTTTACCAAGTCTACGCCCGTGATTTGTTCCGTTACCGGGTGTTCTACCTGTAGCCGGGTATTCATTTCCAGGAAATAGAAATTGAGCTGGTGGTCCACGATGAACTCCACTGTGCCGGCACCATAATAGCTACATGCGCGCGCTACGTTGATGGCAGCTTCGCCCATGGCCTTACGCACTTCGGGTGTAAGAACCGCGCTAGGTGCCTCTTCAATTACCTTTTGGTGGCGGCGCTGTACCGAACATTCCCGCTCAAACAGGTGAACGATATTGCCATGGTGGTCGCCCAATACCTGGATTTCTATATGGCGAGGCGAAGTGATGAATTTCTCTATAAAAACGGCACCGTCTCCAAAGGCCGATTGGGCCTCACTGACCGCACGGTCCATCTGCTCCTCAAAATCCTCTTCGCGCTCCACGATCCGCATACCCTTACCACCACCACCGGCAGAGGCCTTAATCAAAATGGGATAGCCAATTTCACCGGCCATTTTCTTGGCCGCAGGAATATCCGTAATGGCTTCCGCAGTACCCGGTACCAACGGGATGTCGTACTCGGCAACTGCCTGCTTGGCGGCCAATTTTGAGCCCATTACCTCAATAGCTTCTGGCGAAGGACCCACAAACCTGATTCCGGCCTCGGTTACTTTGCGGGCAAAATCGGCATTTTCGGACAAAAAGCCGTAGCCCGGATGTATGGCATCTACGCCCAATCGCTTACACTCCGCTATGATTTTATCGGCCAATAAATACGACTGGTTAGAAGGAGGAGGCCCCACACAAACGGCCTCGTCAGTGTAGCGTACATGTAGGGCATTGCGGTCTGCTTCCGAATAAATGGCCACAGTTTTGATCCCCATTTCGCGGGCTGAACGCATGACCCGAAGGGCAATTTCGCCCCGGTTGGCAACCAGTAGTTTCTCAATAGCAGGCATAAGTACAAGTAATCGTTTGAAATAGGCTCACAATGCTAGCTAAATCCTTCTAAAATTCTAAACTAGACGCCAAAAAGCAGGACGTGCCTTGGTGCTCTGAAGGCTTTTCCGTTACATTTGTGGCTTATATGCACTAGTGCATCATACAAGTCCTAACATTACTCGCTGATACGTGGATCTGTTTGCAAAATTTAAGTTGGACCGTGGACCCTTGGGGAAACACGCCAACATCGAGGAAGGGTACTTCATGTTTCCTAAGTTAGAAGGGGAATTGGCACCGCGCATGAAATTTCGCGGCAAAGAAGTACTCACGTGGAGTTTGAACAACTACCTGGGATTAGGAAATCATCCGGAAGTGCGCAAGGCTGACGCTGAAGCTACTGCCGATCACGGGCTGGCTTACCCTATGGGGGCCCGGATGATGTCTGGTAACACCAAATGGCATGAGCAGCT
>DMST01000407.1:22435-27036 GCA_003454975.1 Cytophagales bacterium
GTAGCAGCTGGAACAGCAGCTAGCCGAGCACGTGCAGAAACCTGCCGGTTTGTTGCTCAACTATGGTTACCAAGGAGTCCTATCCACTATTGATGCTTTGATCGACCGCCGCGACATTGTGGTGTACGATTCCGAGTGCCATGCTTGTATCATTGATGGCCTGCGGATGCACATGGGCAAACGCTTTGTGTACCCCCACAATGACATTGAGAACCTGGAGAAGCAACTGGTGCGTGCCACCAAGCTGGCTGAAGAAACAGGTGGCGGTATTCTGGTAATTACCGAAGGTGTATTCGGAATGACTGGCAATATGGGCGACCTGAAAGGAATCGTTGCCCTGAAGGAGCAATTTGAATTCCGCCTTTTGGTAGACGATGCCCACGGCTATGGTACTCTTGGGGCTACTGGAGCAGGAGCTGGAGAGGAACAAGGCGTTCAAGATCAGATTGACGTGTACTTCTCTACGTTTGCCAAGTCTATGGCTGGTATTGGTGCGTTTGTGGCCGGTGAGCCAGAAATCATGGAGTACCTCAAGTTCAACATGCGCTCGCAAATCTTCGCCAAGTCATTGCCGCTTCCTTTCGTGAAAGGCATGTTGAAGCGCTTGGAACTGCTGCGTAGCAAACCTGAACTGAAGGATAAGCTTTGGGAGATCGCTAGTGGCCTGCAAAATGGCCTGAAAGATCGCGGGTTTAACATCGGTACTACGCAATCTTGCGTTACCCCCGTGTATCTGAAGGGTGGAGTAGGCGAGGCCGCTGTTTTGGCCATGGATTTACGCGAAAACTATAACATCTTCTGTTCGGTAGTAATCTACCCTGTAGTGCCAAAAGACGTGATTTTACTGCGATTGATACCTACCGCAGCGCACTCCTTGGACGACGTTCAACAAACTCTGGAGGCCTTCTCTGCCATCAAAGGAAAGCTGGATGCAGGGGAATACCAGAAAGCTGAACTCGCACAAGAAATGATGATGGCGTAAAATCGCTGTTTTTTGGCCCTGAGGCAGGTTTCATTTTGAATTTTTATGATATATTGCCGTCAGGAACGTCTAAAACTAATTATCCATAATCTTTAAAAGTAACTTGGTATGGCACGATTCGACGAAATCCGGGAACTAGTAATGAGCCTGGAGGATGATTTTGCAAAATTCTACGAAAAAGGTAATCAAGCTGCCGGTACTCGTGTCCGCAAAGGTATGCAGGACCTGAAAGGATTGGCGCAAGATATCCGCGTGGAAATTCAAAATATGAAGAACGAAAGCTAAGGACCCAAAGTAGCCTTAACTAAATACAGTATTGAGAGCAGCCCCATCCAGGCTGCTCTTTTTGGTTTCTACCCATTCGTCCCAAATCTTTGGTTGGCCCCTTCTTTTATACCAGCTTTGGTGTCTGTAATTAGATCAACCATCGTTCAATTAATCACAACAACCCATGACACACCTTAGAAATGGCCTGCTGGTAGCCTCTATGGCGCTGCTAGCAGCCTGTAATAACGACCTACCGGACCAGCCAGGGGCATTGATTGTGTTCGAGACCAATCCTTCGTATGCCTTAGGCGGAGACAACAACTTACAGGCTTACTGGGTAGCTGCGCTTCATCCTGAAACCCACGAGGTATTGGATGCTCAGCCTATCATTCCGGGAGAGAATACCACCCTTATTAAGCCCTTCCTGTTCGCCCAGGATACCTATGACCTGATGCTGGTTCGGGGCTTCGGTGTAAGTGACTTCAACGGTAGCTTTGACCGGGTACAAGTAACCATGTACGAGGATTTTATCCCCACTACCATTACCCTCTCCGGAGGCGGTGGAGGTAGCAGCAATGGCGGCGATCCTAGCATAGGCACTTTCCCCCGGGCGGAATCTATCCTAAACGGTGTTTCCAGTTCTGAATTTGGCACCTTCAACTATCGCCTGGCTTCTGACATGAACCAAGTGGACGGTGAATTTGACGGAGCCAACGTTACCTTTAGTGCTGAGGACTATGGAACACGTTCTGGTCGGTATTTGCTATTGCGCGAGCACAGGGACGGTACCCCTGGTTGGGCCTACCAGCAACGGTTGAACCAAGATGGGTCTGCAGCCATGGTGTTTGAAAACGATGCCTGGACGGAGACTGAAGTGGCTTCCTACCGATACAACGGTTCTGCGGACTGGATCAGTACCAGCGTAGCGGGAACCACCTCTGGCGGATCTTCCATCACCCTATCTTCTACCAACGAGCAGAGCCCCACGTCGGAGTATTACTACCCACTATTGCCCGATGCCTTTCCTTTGCAGCGGCTAAGCTTTAGTGCTGGTTGGGACAATGGCGATTTCAACAAGGACTTCTACTACTCCAAGGAAGGAACCCTGCCAAATGAAATTCCTTCATTTGAGGCAGACCTGCCAATCAACAGTGCGTATGCCTCTGATTTCTCTGCCGGACCTGTAGAAGGAGAAATAGACTACATCAGAGCTTACTTTAGCTTCATCAATGGAGATTTTGAAAGCGGCTATATTACCTACACGCTGTTCATGAATCCGGAAGAGGAATTGTGGTCTCCTACGGAAATTGATTGGCCTCAGGATATGGTCAATACCTTTCCGTTTCTGGATGATTTA
This sequence comes from Cytophagales bacterium, assembly GCA_003454975.1. Classification (GTDB taxonomy): domain Bacteria; phylum Bacteroidota; class Bacteroidia; order Cytophagales; family Cyclobacteriaceae; genus DMST01. Next base: position 25,042 of record DMST01000407.1, read on the forward strand.
GCCTATTGGCAGCAGCAGTTTACGTCCATTTCCTTGGAAGAGCAGAGCTTTTACAATGGATATCCGGACGTGATAGACCAGATAGCCAATCAGCGTTCAGTCTCCACCGATGATTCGGAGACCTTTGCTTTGACGTACAGCTTCAACTTTCAATAAAGATAAAGGGCCCCGTAAGGGGCCTTTTTAGTACTCATATTTTCCTCCCCACAGGGCTTTGAGCCGCTTCCTCATATCTTCTTCCCGTGCATTCTTGCCCGGATCATAAAATACGGTGCCCTGTATCTCCTCCGGTAAGAACTCCTGCTGTGCAAAATTGCCCGGGTAGTCATGGCTGTACTTGTACCCCTTTCCATAGCCTTGCTCCTTCATCAGCTTAGTAGGGGCATTGCGGATGGCCATAGGCACTGCCAAGTCTCCGGTCTTTTGTACCAGCTGTTGTGCTTGGTTGATGGCCATATAGGCCGCATTACTTTTGGGACTGCTGGCCAGGTAGGTCACGCACTGGCTTAGAATGATGCGTGACTCCGGGTAACCAATCATCTGCACTGCCTGAAAGCAGTTGGTGGCAATCACCAAGGCGGTAGGGTTGGCATTGCCAATATCTTCGGCTGCCAGAATCACCAATCGGCGAGCGATGAACTTTACATCCTCTCCCCCCTCTATCATTCGTGCCAGGTAGTATACCCCCGCATTGGGGTCACTACCGCGGATGCTCTTAATGAACGCCGAAATGATGTCGTAGTGCTGCTCGCCGTCCTTGTCGTATTGGGCCACCCGTTGCTGGGCCACCTGTACTACCTTATCGTCGGTAATGACCGCCGGGTCCTCGGGCAGGTTGTCGACTACCAACTCGAAGAGGTTGAGCAGCTTACGGGCATCTCCGCCAGAGATGTTGAGTAGTGTACGGTGCTCCTTGATCTCGATGGTGCGCTCGCTCAATTGCTCGTCCTTCTCCATGGCTACGCGCAGTAGTTCGAGCAAGTTCTCCTCTGTTAGGGCTTTTAGCGAATACACCTGGCTACGGCTGAGCAAGGCGGAATTCACCTCGAAGCTGGGGTTCTCTGTAGTAGCCCCAATCAAAGTAATTACCCCTTTTTCTACCGCTCCTAATAAGGCGTCTTGTTGGGCTTTATTGAACCGATGTATCTCATCGATAAACAGGATGGTGCGTCCCCGACCACTAGCGGCACGGGTGATAACCTCACGCACATCCTTCACGCCAGAGCTAATCGCGCTCAGGGTATGGAAAGGGGCCTTTACAGAGTTAGCAATGATATTGGCAATGGTGGTTTTGCCTACACCCGGAGGCCCCCACAGGATCATGCTGGGCACCTGCCCGGCCCGAATCGCTAAGCGAAGCACCCCATCGGGTCCCACCAAATGTTCCTGACCGATAAGGTCATCCAAGGTGGTGGGCCGCATCCGTTCGGCCAAGGGGCGGTTTTGCTGAAAAAGTGTACTCATGGGTTTCGAGTATACCAAATTCTGTCCAACTGAGTTCCCTTGTCTTTGAAAAATAGGTCAGGGATTATTCCACTAGAGAGATTCGTTCAATGGTCACCGCTGATATGATAAGTGAGTGAGGTGATGAGCCCATGCCAGTTGTGCTACCCTTCGAGGTGCCTCAGGGTAAAATGTGGTGATTCGATAATGTTTAAGTGAATTTGTTATCCCGATACTGATTTCTAGCCAGCTCAAATTAGATGAACTGTATACGTTAGTCTCTTGTCTCTGAAAGTAGTTCTGTATTCTGGCCCGCAGGCCTGCCAAGGGCATTTTCTGTATTCTTATTTTGCTTCTCGATTCTCACTTCCGGCTTCCTGGTTCTATGCTATTACGTTCACCTCCGGCTTCAACTCTATGAGGAACTTATCTGCTACCGAGGCCAGAATATCCTGAGCTAGCTGCCATATATCAGCGCCGTTGCCGCCGCCGTGGTTTACCAGCACCAAGGCCTGCTTGTCATGCACCCCAATGGCGGCTCGTCGGTGGCTC
>DMST01000407.1:27088-34947 GCA_003454975.1 Cytophagales bacterium
CTTGTTCTATCAACCAACCGGCCGGTACCTTTACTTGGTTATCAGGTTGGCTGTAGCCAGGTACCTTGGGGTATTGGGCCCGCAAAGCATCAAAAGCCACCTGACTGATGGTTGGGTTCTTGAAAAAGCTACCCGCATTGCCAATCTGCGCCGGGTCCGGTAGTTTGCTTTGCCGAATATGGATTACGGCCTCGCTCACGGCTTTCAGAGTAAGCTCGGTTACGTTTCGTTCCTTCAATGTATCGCGGATAGCCCCGTAATCGGTACGGAAATTTGGACTCTTGTTGAGCCTGTAGGTAACCCCCGTGATGAGGTACCGGCCCTTACCTGCGTGTTTGAAATAACTTTCGCGATAGCCAAATTGGCACTCTGCGTGGGTAAATAGTTTGGTATGGCCGGTTTCCATGTCAATGGCCTCCAGGCAGTCGAAGACTTCTTCTTGCTCTACTCCGTAGGCCCCGATGTTTTGCATGGGAGCCGCCCCTACAGTACCCGGAATCAGGCTCAGGTTTTCAATGCCAGCATAGCCATTCCGGATGCAGTATTGCACAAAGGCATGCCAGTTTTCTCCAGCACCTACCCGCAACCAGATATGTTCTGCGTCCTCGTCAATTCTTTGGATACCTCCCAGGCGGTTGAAAAGTACCAAGCCACCAAAGTCTTGTGTGAAAAGGACGTTGCTACCCCCCCCAAGGATGAGCCGTCGCTCATCGTTCCATTGGGGTAAGTCCATTAATTCTTGAAGGTGGTGGGGTTGCGTGATTTCTAAACCGTACCGGGCGGTGGCACTCAGGCCGAAGGTGTGGTACGATTTCAGAGATACATTTTCGCGTAGTTGCATGGTGGGCAAAGGTAGAAGCCTGGTTGGTTAATCGGCAAAAATCTTTACCCGTCGTGCCAAAGTACGAACGGCAAGGATAAACAGAATGGCAGCCCCCGTATAGAGAATTGCCTGGTCCCATTCGTGCAGGATCCACTGGCCAATGGCAAACAGCGTGGAGTATACTAGCCCGATGCCCGATAGCCACATAAGCAATAGGGTGCCCAGGCGTTTACCATCAAATTTGGCCTGGGGGTCTACTCCCGCCCACCAGCCGTCGGGCCGAATGCGCTCGTAGAAGGTTTTAAGGGTTTCGGCATCCTCGGGAGGAGTGAGCAGGGTAACGACGATCCAAGAGACCGTAGTTACCCCTACAATGAAGAAGAAGCTTTCCGGGAATGCCAAATGCAATACATAGCGGCTAAGCACCAAGGCTACCAAGGGAGCCACGGTGGCGATGATCTCACTCCAGGCATTGACGCGCCACCAGTACCAGCGAAGGATTAGTACCAGCCCCAGGCCAGCAGCAGCTTCTATGATAAACTCCCATGCACCGCTGACTGAGGTCATGAATGGAGTAATGGACAGAGCCACCAGCATTACCAACAAGGTGCCCACGCGGGATGCGTTTACCAACTGCTTTTGGGTAGCATTGGGCCGGATAAATCGGCGATACAGATCATTAATCAGGTAGCTGGTGCCCCAGTTGAGCTGCGTACTGATGGTACTCATGTAGGCCGCAAAAAAGGCTACCAGCAGCAAGCCCTTGAGCCCGGAGGGCAAGAAGTCGCGCATGGCATATACATACCCCAATTTCTTATCGGCATCGGCCAGGTCCGGATACAGCACCAGCGCACACAGGGCCACAATGATCCAGGGCCAAGGCCGCAAGGCATAGTGACCTATCTGAAAGAAGAGCGAAGAGTATATAGCGTTCTTTTCATCCTTAGTGCTCATCATCCGTTGGGCCACGTAGCCACCACCGCCAGGCTCACTACCCGGATACCAGCTGGCCCACCACTGCATGCCTATGTAGGCCAGGAAGCTGCCCAGCCCCAGAGCCAGGGTGCCTCCTCCGCCCTCGCCAATAGAGGGGAAGAAGTTGAGTGTGCCCTCGGGTAATCGGGATTTGAGCTGTTCTACACCGCCAATCTCAGGGCTATTGAGCACAATGACGGCCAGGATGATACAACCCGACATGGCCACCAGAAACTGGAGGAAGTCCGTAAAAACCACCCCGATAAGTCCAGATAGGGACGAATACAAGGCGACTAATACCATGGCCCCGGTCAGGTACCAAAACATTTCTTCTTGCGGAATCTCGAAAAACACTTCCAGTAGGCTGGATAATGCCAGGTTTACCCAGCCAATGACGACACAGTTGAGAAAAACACCGAAGTACACGGCACGGAAGCCCCGGAGAAAGCGGGCCAGGGGTCCGCTATAACGCAGCTCTATCAGTTCCAGGTCGGTCAGGATACCTGCCCTGCGCCAGTAGCGCGCAAAGAAAAAGGTAGTGAGCATACCACCAGCCAGCATATTCCACCAGAGCCAGTTGCCAGCGATACCACTAGAAGCTACCAGTTCGGTTACGGCCAGGGGAGTATCGGCAGCAAAGGTAGTAGCTACCATACTGATACCTGCCAGCCACCAAGGCATGTTGCGGCCTCCCAAAAAGAAACTGTCTACGTTGCGACTGGCGCGTTTTGAAAAATAAAGGCCTATTCCTAAGGAGATCAGCACAAAGCCGATCATGATCCCATAGTCGAGTGAGGTGAGTGTCATACTAGTGGTTTTGCCGAAAACTATGGTGCTCGACCGGGTTTTCAAAATTTGTCAGTACGCAGTAAACCCTAGTAGTCTTCACTAGTTATATTTGGATACCAAATAGACAACACCCTACCCGCCTTATGTCCATCCCCTATCAGCAGTTTTATCAGCTTTCTGATACGCCCATGTGCGTTTTAGATTCACGAGGGAAGTTCACTAGCCTCAATGCGGCCTTTATGCAAATGATCGGCGATAATGGGGAGGCTAAGCCCTATCTTATCGAGTGGTGGGAGGCCAAGGAGCGGCCCTTGTTGGCATCCGTTTTGAAAAGCCAGAGTGAAGTGGCCCGAACGGTCTGGGCTACCTTAGTGCCGGCCAAAGGCCGACCTACCAAGATGCAATGGCAGATAGTACACCTCCCCAATACCGATCACTTTTTTGTAGAGGCACATGCATGGGCAAGTAGCTTGTTGCGCTCCGGCGAGGGCGACCCGCTGGTTCCTCAAGATTTGCGGAATAACCTAAAGGCCACCCATACCCTCATCACTTTTCAAGAGCTGATCAGCGAGGCCATTCATAAGCTAGCCGATGCCATGTCAGAAGCCAGTTATGTGGTGGCGCTTCATGAGCCCGACACGGCCGAATACGTATACGTTTCTCCCAACATGGAAATGCTGGTGGGACTCAAGGCTTCTGAATTGTATGGTAAGACTCCTTACTCCCTTTTTCATGAGGACGATTTGAGTAAGTTGGCCCATGATCACCGGAACAAACAAAAAGGTGAAGACCCGAACCAAACGCTGAAGTTTCGGCGCAGGATGCCTGACGGTAGTTACCGGCTTTCTGAGTCCGTTAGCCGCCCGGTTACCGACCATGAAGGCAATGTGATCTTCATTGTCAGCATTACCCGAGATGCCGAAGGGGAAGACTAAATAAGTTTTTTTGCGATAGGTGCAACCCCTTCCTAGGATTCACTATCCTTTGGGTGAATGAAAAATAGGAAGTTACTCATCGTTCTTTTTGCCGTACTGCCCGCCTTGGTATTTGCCCATGGTGTAGAGCAAGACACCGAAATTCGGTCCATGAAACCCTTTACGGAGATAAAGGCCTCGAGCGGTGTCAACGTTGTGCTTACGCCCGGGCCTAACCCCGAGGTACGTGTCAGTGTAGGCAATCGGGGGCGTTTGAGCGGTGTGAGTACCCAGGTTTCTGGTCGTACCCTACGCATTAGTGTTTCCAGTTCCTTAAACGTATCGCAGGTGGAAGTAGAGGTCTTCTACCAGGAGCTATCCGCCTTGAGAGCGTCCTCATCAGCTTCCATTGTAGGAGAAGAGTTCATTATGGCAGATCAGTTTTTGGTGGATGTATCTTCTACCGGGCGGGTGCAAGCCAGGGTGCAGGCCGATGAAGTAGAGCTGGATGCGTCTAGTACGGGGGTTATTCAGCTGGAGATAGAGGCAGATAAGATATTTGCTGACGGATCTAGTAATGCAGGTATGATGTTGTCTGGGGTAACCGATCGGATGATATCCGAGGTGTCCTCGGGTGCCGAAATAAAAGGCTACAGCCTGGCCGTAGAGCATGCCACTTTGGACGTGAGTTCCGGAGGGCACATTGAGCTTAGGGTAACGGACAAGCTAGAAGCAGAGGCCAGCTCAGGAGGCAGCATCCGGTACAGGGGCGAACCCACCAATACCTTTCTAAAGCCGCGAAGTGGCGGTTCCATCAAGTCAAAGAATTAAATAACTCAAAATAGGACAACAAAAATGAAGAATGTAACATCAATTCTGGCCGCCACGGCCATCACAGTGGGGCTTGGATTTGCCGCGCAAGCGCAGGACACCGAAACGCGTAATCTGGGATCGTTTGACCGGGTGTCTGCCCATGAGGGCATTGAAGTAGTGCTGCAAGAGGGAAACTCTAATTCCGCCAAAATAACCGCTAAGCGCATTGATTTGGATGAGGTCCTGTTGGACATTAGTGGAGGCTCATTAAAAATTCATTTGGAAGGCAACAATCATAATAACGTAGATGTAGAAGTGGTGGTGACGTATACCGGATCCTTGGAAGGCGTGCGTGCTTCTTCTGCTGCTTCCGTGGTCTGCAACGACTGGCTGGAAGCCGATGATTTTGAGGTAGATGCCTCCAGTGCTGGAGATGTGGATGTCAAAGTAACCGCCGATGATATTGACGTAGATGGCAGCAGTGCTGGCACCATAGTGTTGGAGGTGAAAGCGGGCGATATTGATTTGGACATGAGCAGCTCGGCCAATATCACCATTAGCGGTACGGCAGACGATCTGGAGGTAGATGGCAGCAGTGCTGGTGACCTGAGAGCGTACGACCTGACCGTGAAAGATGCGGATGTGTCCCTAAGCAGTGGTAGCCATGCGAAAGTAAACGTGAGCGATAACCTGCGGGCCCGTGTTTCCAGCGGTGGCGGTGTGCGCTACAAGGGAAGCCCCCGCATGGACGTGAATACCAGCAGCGGCGGCACGGTAAAGAGCAACTAAGGGATAGCATCCTGGATGGGCATGGGGCCCTACTGGCAACTTTGTATGAAGAAGCCGGTAGGGCCCCGCTCGTTAAATGGATCCTACTTTTTACTGCACTCTTACTTTCTTCTCCCTACCCGGCTGGCTCACCAGAAATACCCCCAGGAAGATCAGCGACGTACAACCCACCGTGGTCCAGGTGAGGGTGTCTTGTCCGGTACTGATCGATACCAGCGTTGCAATCACTGGCTGTAAGTAAATGTAATACCCTACCAGACTGCTGGTCACGTAGCGCAAGGCTTTGGCATTGAGCAGATAAGCAAAAAAGGTAGTGCCAATGATGATATAGGCTACCCCCAACCAGGCGCGTGTAGGTACGGCAGCCCAGTTCACCGTCAGCAGCTCGGGGCCACCCACCATCCATACGAAGGGCAAGCCCATCAGGAACATCCACTTGATCACCGTTTCCGGCTGATAGCGGGCCATCAGCGGTTTCACAAATACCAAATAGAGGGCAAAACTGGTGGCATTCCCAATGATCATGAGATCGCCTACGAAGGTATCGCTGCTCAGCGAAATCTCCCCATTGCTGATGAGCAACAGAGCCCCGGTGAAACCAATGGCCATGCCCACGATCTTTTGCCAGTTAAGAGCCTCCTTGAGAATGATGGCCGATAGGGCGAGCACGATAACGGGATTCACCGTCATGATGACCGAGGCATTGATGGGGGAGGTGAGGCTGAGGCCTTTGAAAAACAGCAACTGGTTGGCTGCCACACCGAATATGGCACACCGGAAGAAAAGCCAGTAGTCCCGTTTATGCTGTACTTTTTCTTTTACAAACAGGGCATGATAACCCCAAAATAGAAGGAGTCCTAGGGTAACCCGAATCACCACCAAGCCCAAAGCAGGTAGGTGCTGGGGGGTGACCATTTTGCCCACGCTGTAGTTGACGCCATAGATGATGCCAACCGTAAGCAGAAGAAGGTGCGCATATCGCATTTGCCGCATGCGCGCAAAGAAACTCAATGATAAGCCAATGAGCTAATGAGACGATGATACAATGCGATTATTTGACCATGGGGTAAGGGTATGTCCTGTAGCCGTCGGTCGCGACCTACGTCACGCGCCAGTCTTCATCTAAAGTACCCTCTGGTTCCCCACCGCAGCCTTCCTACCCATGCCATATTTCCCCTGACCCTCGCCAACCTAAATCTTCTGCATTCTAGCTCCCCGGGCCACCGAAAGCCCATTCTATTTTCTGTATTCTGGCCCACACGGTCTTCCCCCGCAATCGATAGTTTGGCGAAAGCTAAAAAAGGGACGAAATTCACGGCCTATCACTTAAAAGCCATCTTTTGGACCATGAAAACGGTTGACGATTTCAATTTTGAGGGTAAAAAAGCCCTGATTCGGGTGGATTTCAACGTTCCCCTAAATGCAGCGTTCCAGATTACCGACGAGACCCGCCTGAAGGCAGCCATCCCTACTATTCAGAAGATTCGTAAGGACGGAGGCTCGGTGATTTTGATGTCTCACCTGGGCCGTCCGAAAGAAGGGCCCGAGGAAAAATTCTCGCTGAAGCACGTGGTGGCTCGCCTGGGCGAAATGCTGGATACCACGGTAGAATTTGCCAACGACTGCATCGGTGATGAGGCTCGTGAAAAGTCCGCAGCGCTGGGGGCTGGCGGCGTGTTGCTGCTGGAAAACCTGCGGTTTTATAAGGAAGAAACCAAGGGTAACGAGGACTTCGCCAAGAAGCTTTCGGAACTGGGCGATGTGTACGTGAATGACGCCTTCGGTACGGCACACCGAGCCCATGCCTCTACAGCCGTAGTGGCTCAGTTCTTCACCGACAAAATGTGCGGCTATGTAATGCAGGCAGAGCTGGATAACGCCCAAAAAGTACTGGACGGTGCCGAGAAACCGTTTACGGCCATCATGGGTGGTGCTAAGATTTCGGATAAGATTTTGATCATCGAGCGCCTCTTGGATGTGGTAGACAACCTGCTTATTGGCGGCGGCATGGCTTATACTTTCTTCAAGGCCATGGGCGGTAGCATTGGTAATTCTTTGCTGGAAGAGGACAAGCTGGACCTAGCCAAGACGCTGATTGAGAAGGCCAAGGAAAAGGACGTGGATTTGCTGCTGCCCATCGACTCAATAATTGCAGACGATTTCAAAAACGACGCTAACCGTCAGGAGGCGAAGAACCACGCCATTCCTGCGGGCTGGATGGGCTTGGACATTGGTCCTGAGGCTCAGCAGGTATTTGCCAATAAGATTGAAGAATCAAAAACCGTCTTGTGGAACGGCCCTATGGGCGTGTTTGAGATGGAGAATTTCGCTAGCGGTACTATCAAAGTAGCCGAGGCTGTGGTGTCGGCTACTGAGAAAGGCGGTTTCTCCCTTATTGGTGGGGGCGATTCGGCTGCGGCCGTGAACAGTCTAGGCTTTGGCGATCGGGTGAGCTACGTTTCTACCGGCGGTGGTGCCCTGCTAGAGTACATGGAAGGCAAGACCTTGCCTGGCGTAGCCGCTCTCGAAGAGTGATGAGACCTTAGGTAAAGGAGCCAAGATTCCAGGTCATTTAGCTAGTGAAAGCGGGATCGCCTTTCCGAATGTAATCCTATCTTGGATGGGCAATTGTATCGTCCTTTCTGGAAGTTACTTCCCCATCAAGGCATACCCAGGAATTGTGTTCCCTGACCACCCCTGTGGAGGGAGCTGCTGGGGGCTGAGGTCCCGCCTTAGCGGGAGGACCTTAAGCCCCC
>DMST01000397.1:0-4132 GCA_003454975.1 Cytophagales bacterium
CGGACACCGGAGCAGAGGTCTAGGCCAAACGGCCCCACTTCTTCGATGGCCTGGCGGACAATGCTCACCTTGAGGCCTCCTGCCAGGAATACCGGAACGGGTGATTGCTCACGAATACGGCGACTCAGTGACCAATCATGTACCAGCCCCGTACCGCCCAAGGTTTTTACCGTAGCATTGGGATTGCCACTATCCAGCAACAAGGCATCTACATGCTCGGCCGCTGCCAGGGCTTCGTCTACATTGCGTTCGTCCTGTACATGAATAACCTGCACCAGTTTGATGCCCGGCAGCGCTTCGCGCAGTTCAGTATAGGAGCCCTCCGTAAGTGCATCCACGATCTGAACAGTATGGGTGTGTACCCGCTGGTGGTGCGCAATGATATCCCTCGTGTGGGTCTCGCTGGTGAGCAAAAAGGTAGAGATGGGTGGGGGCACCGCCTTGGCAATCACCGCAATAAGATCGTCACCAATCACCCCCGGCCCACTGGGCATATGCCCTACCAGACCTAAAGCATCGGCCCCTAATCGAATGGCCAACCGGGCTTCTTTCAAACTGCTAATGCAGCATATTTTCACACGAGGAGTAGCACTTGCTTCCATAATTTGTTTTACGTCAAACGCTTCGAAAGCAGGCTTCGGCCCGAGCTCTGAAATCCAGCTTTACGATACAGGTTATTACCTGCAATATTATGCACTTCTACTTCCAGATGAAGGGCTCGCACTCCCAAAGCCTTGGCTGCTTCCGAAACTTGTTTTATCAAATGAGTACCTACGCCCTTCCCCCTGAATTCATCCTTCAGGTAAATTTCATCGATGAAGGCATCCCGTCCACCATATTCTAAACTAAAACCGAAAGTAAGTGCCAGATACCCGGCTACCTTGTTCCCTACCTGCACCAACCATAGCCGGCCTAAGTACTCTTCTACCAACAGTTTATTCAGATTTTGTTCAGCCATATCTCTATCAAAAGGATAGTCATCCAAGGCATAGAATGCCTCCATCATGCCCAGTATTTCTGTAGCATCCTGCGGAATGATTAGCTGTATTCCTGGCAAGGAAGTCGATACAATAGACATGGTGTATGAGGGTTTTGGGGGCTAGGTGCCATCTGTACAACTAAGTAGATCAATATCGGCAATTTCCCTATGGTTCTCCCTCCTATAGGGGTTTAACTTGTTTTCTCACTCATCTCAGAGCACACACGATACTACGCACCTAACCGGATGAGCATGGATGCATGAAAAAAAGGATCCTGATATTCGAAGATAATCTGATATCCTCTTTTGCCTTGGAGATGATGCTCCGCGAGAACGGGTATCATCCTGTGGGTGCCTACGATACCGCTGATCAATTGGTAATGATATGCCAAGAAACGGAGCCCGATTTGGTGGTACTGGACATTATGCTAAACGGCAAAAAAACGGGCGTGGAAGCAGCTAGTGAGCTTAGGTACCATTCCACGGTGCCCATTTTGTTTGCTACCGCTTTTTCACAAGATGATGTATTGAAAGACTTGAAGACCATTGCCGGATCTTCCTTGGTCACTAAGCCATACGATGAGCAGAGGATCATCAAAAAGATCTCTGAAGTGTTAGCAGCATCAAAAAAGGAGACCACATAGGTCTCCTTTTACGCTTTCAAGCTTCTCTGGAATTAGTCATACCGAATACTTTCGGTAGGCTTGCGCACCGCCGCCCGGTAGGTACGCAACCCGATGGTTAAAAAGGTGATGACCAGAGCGATCAGCCCTCCCATGAGGAAGATATACCAAAACTGCACCAGCGCAATACGGTAAGCAAAGTCAGCCAGCCACTGGTCCATAAAATACCATGCGGAAGGTATTGCTACGGCTACTGCAACAAGGACTAACAGTATAAATTCACGGGAGATAAGGTTCATCAGCCCCCGCACACTGGCTCCCAATACCTTCCGAATACCCAACTCCTTTTGCCGCCGCTGTGCCGCAAAGGCCGCCAGCCCCAAAATGCCCATGCAGGCCAGCAGAATGGAAACCATACTAAAGGAGGAAAATACACGGGCCTGCCGCTGCTCCCCGGCGTACAGCTGGTTCAGGGTTTCGTTTTGGAACGAGTAGTTAAGCGGAAATCCCGGAGCCATTTGGGCATATATTGCTTCCAACCCTGCAAGGGTCTGGGCCATATCCTCGCCCGTAGTGCGCACCGCCACCATTTGGCGGTAATAGGGGGCAATGAAAATAGCCAAGGGTTCGATGACACTGCGCAGCGATGAATAGTGGTAATCTTGCACTACACCCACGAACTCGTAGCGGGCATTGTCGTCCCAATCGGTCAGCGCAAACACTTCCCCAAAAAGCTGCTCAGGGTCTACGTTGAGTACCCTCATGGCCGACTCATTTAGCAGCACCTTGCCGCGGAAGTCTCGGTTCAATTCAGGATCGGGCCCTCGGCCCGCTACCGTTTTGATGCCAAAGGTGTTCAGGTAATGGGAGTCTATCCAGGCCGTGCGTGCCAGCAGCAAATCTTCCACTCCAGGCACCTGAATGGAGGTAGCATCATGAAAGCCACCGGGCATGCCCGATGCTGCAGTAGCATCCACCACCTGTGGTAAATCCCGGATCAGGTTGAGCATCGACTCGGCCTGAGCTGAATCCAGTTCCACATCCAGCGGGAAGTGAATCACCGAATCGGAATTAAAACCCAGCTCCTTGTTCTCCATAAAGCTGAGCTGAACGGACACCAGCAAGGTCACGATGATCATAAAGATAGACAGCGCAAACTGCATAACCACCAGCCCTTTGCGCACCAGTAGGTTGCGCCCCAGGGGCACATTGCCGGATTTGAGAGCCGTGATGGTATGAAACGAGCTAAGTAGTAAGGCAGGATAGAGCCCCGATAAGAGCAGAATGGTACTCATCAGGATCCCGAAAAAGGTAAGTACGGTTGGGTCCAGCCAGTTTACCGATACCTCAATTCCGAACCAGGAGGCCATGATAGGATTGAGCAATTCGGTAAGTAACGCTGCCGAAAGCATACCTAACAGCACAACTACCAATGATTCGCTCAAGAACTGCAGTACCAGCCGGGCTTTGGGTACGCCCAAAACTTTCCGTACCGACACCTCTTTTACCCGCCTCTGGGCATGCGCGATGGCCAGGTTCACGTAGTTGAAACAGGCGATGGCTAGAATGGCAAGGGCTACGAAGGAGAGAATTATCAGGTTTTGGCGGTTTCCGTGCTTTACCGGATCGTACCGGGTATCGGCATTGAAATACATGGCCTCTAGCGGCTCCAGCTTAAACTGTGACTGGGCCCCACCAGCATTGCGGGATTCTTCCCCCAAATACTTATCCAAAAAGGCAGGGAATTGTGCTTCAAGCCCTCCTACGGAAGTAGTGGGGTTGAGCCGGACATAGGTAACAATTGCATTGTTGAACCAAGTGGTCATCCACGCTTGCTCGTCAAATACTTTAAGGTTGAAGACCATCTCAAAATCAAGGTGGGAGTTCCCCGGCATAGGCCCTAAAATGCCCGTCACCGTAAAGTCTTGCCCTTGGTCTACTGTCAGGGTTTGGCCGATGGGCCGGGTGTCCCCGAAGTACTTGAGCGCCATGGCTTCGCTGATCACCACGGACTGAAAGTCTTGCAATACGGTGCTGGGATCTCCGAATAGCAATGGGAAATCGAAGAAGGAGAACACATTGGGGTCCGCGAAAAGGAGTTCGTTTTCACGAAAGGTTTTATCGCCCGCCTTTACTAAACCCGACATGGTGCGGGAACGGTGAACGTCCAATATATCTTGTGGGAAATCCGTGCTGAGTGCTTCGGCCGTCAGGCCGCTAGTCACCCCTACCCGCATGTCTATATCCTGATAGTAGGCCGACCGCAGCACCCGGTAGGTATTGTCTTTGTGCGTATGCCAGGCATCAGCACTGTTTTCGTAGCTAATGTAGAAGTACAGAAAGAATACCGAGACCAGCCCCACCACAAAGCCCAGCAGGCTAATGCCCGCACTGGCGCGCTGGTGAAACAGGTTGCGGAGGGTGATCCGCGGATTGATGTGAAACATGAGTCCTAAGTTTTTGAGTTTGACATTTTTGAGCGTACTCAGACGCAAATAGAGGAGCACCTCGTAGGCGAACCGCACCCGTT
>DMST01000397.1:4192-4450 GCA_003454975.1 Cytophagales bacterium
CCCGTGGCCAGCGGGCGATAGGGTCGCAAAGCTCCTGATAGTATTCGTATAAATTCCCCTCAATCTCCTCCTGTAGTTCTTCACGCACGAGTGCACGAATGAGCCGGAAGGACCAATCGGGGGGTGTTGCAAATTCGTTACCCATAGTTCAGACGAAGAGCGAAGTCAGGTATCTGATTCCACATGCGGTTGCGCACCTCGTGGGTATCGCGCAGGGCTTGCTTGCCCGCGTTGGTGAGTTCGTACACCCGCTTGCAG
>DMST01000397.1:4504-6448 GCA_003454975.1 Cytophagales bacterium
GTCCCTCCTGCCAGGTCTGAGCTTAGAAATTCCTTCTTCTCCAGCCGCGACAGCGTAGCGTGCAGCGCCCCCATGGCGGGGTAGCGGTTGGCTTGCGCCTTTAGCTCCTCCCTGATCTTCAGTATGTAGGCTTCGTCTTGCAGCAGTACCACCGTCAGCAGTACCAGCTCCTCAAACTCACCTAGGTTGGTTCCCTTCATTTGTTTCTACTTTGCATACTTCTTAGACGAAGGTAGCAAAAGGTTTGTTTCTATAAAATAGAAAGAAATGATTTTGGGACACCTTGGACAGGAAATCGGTAAGAAAGAAGCTACACCTTCCTAATAATCATTCCCTTTGCTTACCGCAAAGGACCTATAGAAATCAGCAGGGGAAAGAATTTGATTACAGCGTTTAGGAATGGAAAAATTTTTAATTAAGGTCTTAAAAAGAAGTCTCGATTGCGGAAAGGGTCATACCCGTAATGAGGCTTTCCTCTAAAGCTTTTTTGAGATCTGCAGAGACATAAAATAACATATGTATCTTCTTCTCAGCTAAAAGGAAAATCCTAGGATGTTGTATTCTTGATCGATCAAAGACAATATTCTTCGCCCGGATTTTGCGGCCAAACCATGTGGTTTTTTCATGATCCAGACAATCATTGATAGGAGAGATCTCTAGTTTATAAAACTCCTCTTCGGAAAAATTAATGATAGTTACCGGAGAATACTCAATCTCGTTCTCATTTACATGCTTTAATAATACTCGAAGAAGCTTTTGAGAAATAATTAGACCGTCCCCGGTGGTTGTGAAATCCATCGGGTGCCTTTCTAAATTAATTTCCGCATCATAGACATCACCTGATAGTTTGGGAGCCTTTTGTGATGTCGCTTCGGAAGAATGATTTTTATTTGATCGCCGTAAAAACCATCCGGTTTCGAATTCTGCGGTTATCCCGTAGAATTCATGATCCGTGGGGGTAATAAGTAAAGGTTTAGGCTTTTTAATTTTAAATTCTTCAGCCTCAAATCCTGTGTTTGAGATACTTCCTAACACCAAATGATCACCACCATCCCACCCTGTAGCAATGATGGATTCGTTGGCATTCAACAATAACTCCCAATGCCGGTGGCAAAATGCAGCAATGATGGTTGACAAGTATATCACAGGAAAAAAGAACTCAGAAGAACCGAAGGAGCTACCTGGGATTATCTGAGGAATTTCCTCCAATACTCCAGAATCAAGATATCGGTAATCTGGAAAATACTTGGGCCCACTAGCCCAATCCGCAGATTCCTTATCTATTTTTTTATCGGTTCCTGAGATATAGGTCTGATATATGGTTTTTCCATCTTTTCTTCCTTCAAACAGTCCAAACCAATACCCCGTCACTATTATATCGGGTTTTTCAAGGGTTAGGGTTTCTATCAGCCGTTTCTCAATTCTCAGGTAATCGTCATAATAATTAAGCGCAAGCAGCTTTGGCTTTTCAATATCTGAAATAAAGTTTTTGATGTAGGATTCTATTACCCCAACAAAATCTTCCTGAGTAGCTGGCAATTGCTCGGCTAGGAATTGCCGGATTTCATATAATTCCATTACAAGCTGTTTCTATCAAAGATATTTACACCTGATCAAAACTCAACTTAGAGCATAAAAAACCGTTATCACCTCCGTTCCTTAGCCCATTGTCCCCCGTCCCTTTCTTACACACCCTTGTCATGCCGACGTTAGGAGGCAACTCGGTAGTGTTGCCCCAAAAAGCTGCAAGCCTCGGATCAAACCGAGTTGTTGGGGAGCTAGTAGATTCATGCTTTAATCGTCTCGGCAGACTTCGCCTTGATCCTAATGTTGAATGCTGAATTTTGAATATTAAATGGATGTGTATCCCGATATATGTTGACCGCTTGATTCAACATTTGTAATTAAAGCCAGGTAATCCTTTCTATGAAATCAATGAGTTAC
>DMST01000320.1:0-2235 GCA_003454975.1 Cytophagales bacterium
TGGCGCTCGGGGGCTACGGTGCGCCGGGCTGCGTGCAGCGACTGGGCCAGGATTTGCCCCCCGAAGATGACTCCCCAGGAGGTGGGGAAGTTTTGGCCCCGGAATAGGTTATCGTCTATTTGTTCGAGCTCCAGCAGCTCGACTAAGGTTTTATTATTCATGCTTCAAATACCATCGATTCACTACACTGTAGAGATTCTATACTTCAAATCTCGGCAATTTTATTCCCCCTTGGGTAAGGAGGGGAATATCAACATTACGGTTCTAAGATAATCTTGCCTTTGGCTTTTCGGTTCATGAGGTCGCGGAGGGCTTGGGGTGTTTCTTGTAATGGATACACCTTATCGATGTGGGGTTTTAGCTTGCCCGTGAGCAGCATACCCATGATTTCCTGCATATTTTGCATGTTCTGCTTGGGGGCTACCTCCGTAAAGCGGCCCCAAAATACGCCCATAATGTCGCAGCCCTTGAGCAGGGGCAGGTTCATGGGGATGGAGGCAATGCCCGCCGGAAAGCCTACAATCAGAAACCGGCCTTCCCAGGCTGTAGCCCGCAGGGCCGCCTCAGTATACTTACCACCAATGGGGTCGTATACTACATCGGCGCCTTTGCCTTCTGTAAGCTGTTTCACCCGCTCTTTCAAGTCTTCCTCGGCATAGTTGATAGTATGGTCCGCACCGTAGGTTTGGCAGAGGTCCAGCTTTTCTTGGGAGGAGGCCGCTGCAATGACGGTGGCGCCCATTTGCTTGCCCAGCTCTACGGCGGCCAGCCCTACGCCTCCGGCAGCGCCCAGCACCAGCAAGGTCTCTCCGGCTTGCAGCTTGGCCCGGTCCTTCAGCGCATGGTAGGAGGTGCCGTAGGTCAGCGTGAAGGAAGCCGCCAGCTTAAAGTCCAGCGTGGGCGGCTTGGGAAATACCCGGTTAGCGGGAGCCAGAACCTCCTCGGCAAAGCCCCCATAGGGCACAATGCTAAACACTTCGTCGCCGGGTTGAAAGCCCTTCACATCCGCACCCACCTCCTTCACGATGCCCGCAACATCGCTGCCCGGGGTAAAGGGTAGCTCCGGCTTGAACTGATACAGGCCTTGTATGATGAGCGTGTCCGGATAGTTGACGCTACACGCCTTTACCTCAATGAGGATTTCATTTTCCTTGGGAGTGCCGAGGTCTACCTCTTCGTAGCTGAGAGTTTCGGGCAGTCCTAGTTCTTTACAGAGTATGGCTTTCATGGTGGCTTGGGTTGTGGGGATAGAATAGGGGTTCGCTATTTACTGACTAGAAGGGGGAAATCCTTCTGCATTCCTTTCAGTGGAAGAAACCTGCACAGCGTGATCTTGTTCCTTGTGAATTCTGCATAGGTTGCAGGGCCTGGCACAGCTATGGAGCTAGTGAAACCTCGAAGGGTACTACTAGCGGGACACGCCCAAACCATACGCTTAACCCGCGTCTCTGGTCTATTGCAACCTCAGCAAATGCTCACACCCCAGCACTTTCTCATTTTTTCTTCTGCAACTATTCTATACTGAGGCATCTAGGGGAAAACATTATTCAGAAGAATGCTCAGTATCCTATTTTTACCAACCAACACCCAACGATTGATCATCGGGATGGGAATAATCCTACTGGCCGGACTTTCCGGATCGGCTATGGCCCAGCCTACGCGCTATACGCTGTCTGGCACGGTAGCGGATGCCCAAAGTGGCGAAACCCTGATTGGGGCCAATGTATGGTGCGAGGCTACCCAGCAAGGGGCCGCCGCCAATGCCTACGGCTTTTACAGCCTTACGCTCCCTGCCGGAGACTATGAACTCACCGTATCGGCCAGTGGCTACGCCACCCAAACGGTACCGGTATCGCTGACCGCCAATGAAACCCTGAATCTGGGCCTGGAGCAGGCTACCCAGCAGCTGGATGAGGTGGTAGTAAGTGGGGAGATATCCCCAGTACAGCTGACGCAGATGAGCCGCCGCACTCTGCCCATCGATCAGCTAGATGAACTGCCTACCTTCTTTGGGGAGGTAGATGTGCTGAAGGGGGTACAAATGATGCCGGGCGTACTGCGCGGCTCAGAGGGCAACAACGGCCTGTACGTGCGCGGCGGCAGTGCCGACCAAAATCTGATGCTGCTAGACGGGGTACCGGTGTACAATGCCAACCACGTTTTCGGCTTCCTTTCGGTGTTTAATGCCGATGCCATCAATAGTGTAGAACTCATCAAAGGAGGTTATCCAGCACG
>DMST01000320.1:2271-3283 GCA_003454975.1 Cytophagales bacterium
CGGGTGGGTTTCCGGCGCGGTACGGCGGGCGGCTCTCTTCGGTGATAGACGTCACCATGCGCGAGGGCAGCCAGGAGAAGTTGCAGGGATTGGTATCGGTGGGACTGATCTCCTCCCGGGCCATGCTGGAAGGCCCCCTGGGTGACAAGACCAGTTTCCTTGTGACCGGCCGCCGCAGCTATGCGGATGTGTTTGCGATTCCCTTCTTGTATTTCCGTGACTTGCAGTACCCCGAAAACCGGAGCTCTATCCGGGCCAACTTTACGGACTTTAACGGTAAGATTAACCACCGGTTCTCGGACCGCAGCCGCCTGTACCTGAGTGCCTATGCCGGGCAAGATATGTACGCCGGGTTGAGTGAAGGGGAGTATACGCTGGAAAACGAACGGAGAACGGACGACTGGGAGGAAGGCACCCGCTGGGGAAATGTGACTGCAGCGCTACGCTGGAACTACGTGCTTTCGCCAAAGCTGTTCATGAACCTTTCGGGCACTTATAGCCGCTATGGGTTCGGGGTGTTCTCCAATTCGAATGAGTATGCAGAAAACCTAACTTCAGGGGAAGAAACTCACAACTTCTATTATGAGACGCAAACTTCGGTGATCCAGGACCTGGGAGGGAAAATTGATTTTGATTGGGCTCCCAACCCCAGCAACCACATCAAGTTTGGAGGTCAGGTAACGCGGCAGTTCTTTCAGCCAGGGGAGTTCTCGCTAGAGTCGTCGGTACTGGCCGACACCCTATTTGGAGCAGTCCAACGGAACGGCTGGTTTGTGAATGGCTACGTAGAGGATGAGATTCGGATGGGCGATAAACTATCGGCCAACGTGGGCTTGCATGCCTCGCAGTTCGAAACCGGGGATACCACCTACCGTTCACTGCAGCCCCGATTGAGCCTACGCGCTCAGGTACACCCCCGTGCTGCTGTGAAGGCCTCCTACACCCGGATGCAGCAGCCCTTGCATTTGCTGGTCACTTCTGGCATTGGCCTGCCGATAGACCAATGGGTACC
>DMST01000320.1:3331-3544 GCA_003454975.1 Cytophagales bacterium
CTACGGACCGTATAGCACCCCAAGAAAGCTGGCAGGTGGCCGCCGGGGTAGATGTGGTATTGGGCGATGGCTACTCGCTGTCGGTGGAGGGTTTCTACAAAGAAATGGACAATGTATTGGAGTATCTGGATGGTGAGGGGTATACGAACCCCTACAAGGACTGGCAGGACAAGGTAGCGGTAGGTACGGGCACCAGCTACGGGGGTGAGCTGT
>DMST01000341.1:0-47177 GCA_003454975.1 Cytophagales bacterium
CTCCAGAGCCAGCTAAGCCTGAACCTGAGCCCGCCAAAGAGCCTGAAAAGGCCGTAGTAGAAGGTGCCAAAGTGCAGGGCCTGAAAGTACTGGGTAAGATTGATCTGGACGGGAAAGGTAAAAAGCCAGTTCCGGCAGAAGCTGAGAAGCCCAAGCCTGAACCTTCAAAACCTGAAGAGCCAAAACAAGAAGCGCCGGCGGTAGAGGCCGCTCCTGTTGCGAAAAAGGAGGAAGCTCCCGCTAAGAAAGAAGAAGCGCCCGCTCCAAAGCCTGCTCCGCCAGTGGAAAAACCAGCGGCTAAAGAACAACCGCCGGTAGAGGAAGCTCCTGCTAAGCCAACGCCCCCAGCTCCAGTTGCTGAAGTTAAGAAGGAGGAGCCTAAACCTGAGGTGAAGCCTGCAGAACCTGTGAAAACTCAGGAGCCTGCCGCTCCCAAGCCGGAATCCAAGAAAGAACAACCGAAGCCTCAAGAAGAGAAGCCTAAGGCCCCTGTTGCCAAAGATCGGCCCCGTCAGGAACAGCGCCGAGATTCTGATCGAGTAAAAGGTAACAATCCTCCTCCTCCCCCTTCAGAAGCCAAGGATAAAGAGGGTGATAAGCCGAAAACTCCTGAAGAAGTAGTAAAAGCCAAGGGCGAGAAGCTTAAAGGCCTCACGGTACTCGGGAAAATTGAGCTGCCAGACAAAAAGCCGAAGCCAGTAGCCTCTTCTGACGATAAGAATAAGGACAAGAAGAAGCGGAAACGGAAACGTATCCGCAAAGAAGGTGAGGGGCAACAAGGCGGTGGTCGTCCTGGACAACAGCAAGGCGGAGGCCGTTCTGGGCAGCAGCAAGGCGGAGGCCAAGGCAACAATCAAGGCGGGGGCCGTGATAATAACAATCGTGGCGGTCGTGATAACCGGAGAGATAACAACCGAGGTAAGAAACCACCTGTTAAGAAGGAAGAACTTACCGATAAGGAAATACAAGAGCAGATTAAGCAAACCTTGGCTCGTTTGAGCGGAGGTAAGAAAGGTGGAGCTCCTAACCGTGCTAAGTATCGTCGTGAAAAGCGTTCTGCTGCGCAGGAAGCCGAAGAGCGTCGTATGGCACAGGAGATGGAAGAAGCTAAGGTGCTGAAGGTTGCCGAATTTGTATCGGCGAACGACCTGGCCTCTCTCATGGACACAAGTGTCAATGATGTAATCTCCGCTTGCTTAGGTTTGGGAATGTTTGTTTCCATCAACCAGCGATTAGATGCAGAATCCATCACCATCATTGCCGATGAGTTTGGCTATGAAGTGGAATTTGCCAGCGCTGAAGATGAAACCGAGGTAGAGGAAGTAGAAGATGCAGAAGAGGATTTGAAAGATCGTGCGCCTATTGTGACCATCATGGGTCACGTAGACCACGGTAAAACCTCGTTGCTTGACTACATCCGAGACGCCAAAGTGGCTGCCGGTGAGGCAGGAGGTATTACTCAGCACATTGGTGCTTATGATGTGATGACTGAAACAGGCAAACGCATCGCCTTCTTGGATACTCCGGGTCACGAAGCCTTTACTGCGATGCGGGCACGGGGTGCTAAAATCACCGACGTTGCCATTATTGTGGTGGCAGCGGACGATGCGGTGATGCCTCAAACTAAGGAAGCAATCAATCACGCCCAAGTAGCAGATGTTCCCATCGTAATTGCGCTCAACAAAATTGATAAGCCCAACGCTAATCCTGACAAGATCAAGGAAGAGCTAGCCAATATCAATATTTTGGTAGAGGACTGGGGTGGTAAATACCAGTGCCAGCCTATTTCGGCTAAGACCGGTGAAGGAATAGAAGAACTATTGGAAAAAGTGCTTCTCGAATCCGAACTCCTGGAATTGAAAGCTAACCCGGATCGTAGGGCGGTAGGTTCCGTAGTGGAAGCGAGTCTTGACAAAGGTCGAGGGTATGTAACCACCATTATGGTGCAGTCTGGTACCCTAAAAGTAGGAGATACCCTCTTGTCTGGGGCCCACTACGGTAAGGTAAAAGCCATGATGGATCACCGTGGCAACCGTATAAAAATCGCCGGACCTTCCACGCCAGTGCAGATGCTCGGTCTCGACGGAGCACCGCAAGCGGGTGAGAAGTTCTACGTGATGGATACTGATCGCGAAGCACGAGAAATGGCGACTAAGCGGGCTCAGTTGCAGCGGGAGCAGTCCATGCGGACTAAGAAACATATCACGCTGGATGAGATTGGTCGTCGACTGGCCATTGGTAACTTCCGCGAGTTGAACGTGATTGTTAAAGGTGATGTGGACGGTTCTATTGAGGCACTTTCTGACTCACTATTAAAGCTGTCTACTCCAGAAGTAGCGGTGAATATTATCCACAAGGCCGTAGGTCAGATTTCAGAATCTGACGTGCTACTAGCTTCTGCTTCTGACGCGATTATCATTGGTTTCCAAGTGCGGCCATCGGGCAGTGCACGTAAGTTGGCCGAAAATGAGGAGATTGAGATCCGACTCTACTCCATCATCTATGATGCCATCAACGAGATCAAGGATGCGATGGAAGGCATGTTGGCTCCTGAGGTGGAAGAGAAAATCACGGGTAATGCCGAGGTTCGCGAGGTCTTCAAGATATCCAAAGTGGGTACTGTGGCCGGTTGTTATGTGACCGATGGATTCCTCAAGCGCCAGAACAAGGTGCGCTTGATCCGCGAAGGTATTGTGGTTTACGAAGGAGAAATAGACGCCCTGAAACGTTTCAAAGACGATGTAAACGAAGTGAAGCAGAGCTACGAATGTGGTATCAGTATCGTAAACTTCAACGACATCAAGCAAGGCGACGTAATCGAAGGATTCGAATTGGTAGAGGTGAAACGAACCCTGACTACCAATTAATTGATAGAGTATGGATAGGAAAGGGGTCGATTGACCCCTTTTTCTTTTCTACAGTTTAGATTATTCTTCCCCGTACCCCGCTTTCCTTTCGAACTACCTATGGCTGCCACTCCATTTCACTTAGCCTTTCCTGTCAAAAATCTGCATGATACCCGCTCCTTTTATGAAGGAATTTTAGGGTGCTCCGTAGGCCGTACCTCCGAGAGTTGGATCGATTTCAACTTTTTTGGACATCAAGTTACGGCCCATCTAAAACCTGAAGAACTTACTGAGGCCCATACCAATGCTGTAGACGGAAAGTCTGTTCCGGTCCGACACTTTGGGGCTATATTGGAATGGGAGGCATGGCATGCCCTTGCAGACAAGATGAAGGAGCTGTCTACTGATTTTATTATCGAACCCCATATCAGATTTCCTGGGGAAGTAGGGGAACAAGCCACCATGTTCTTCTTGGATCCAAGTGGCAATGCCCTGGAATTCAAGTCATTCCGTGACAAGAATCAGGTATTTGCTTCCTGATCTTTCTTTCAAGGTTCTCCCTAACCTTTTCAATAACATAGGGTTAATAGACAACTGGATTCTTGGGTAATCGACGTTTATCGGTAAAATACTCCCTTCAACCTGTATTGAATGGAGTCTCATGCCTATTCTCAGGTAAAAATGCCCTAAATTCGCGGCTTCAATCGGGGTATGTGGACTAAAATTGCGCATTTCTTAATTAAATACCGGTGGGTATCGGTTTCCATTTTGGGAGTGGTTACCCTATTTATGGGTTGGCATGCGCGTAAAGCCGCCATCTCCTACGAGTTCTACAACTTTGTGCCGGATACCCATCCAGATATGGTCTATTTCGAGGCCTTTTTGGAACAATACGGCCAGGACGATAATCTATTCGTCATTGGCACCTCTGACAGTAGTCTTTACACACCAGAGACATTTGCCCGGTATCGGTACATGGCTGATGAGCTTGAGAAGCTGGGCGGTGTTATCCGAGCCGTTTCTCTGGCCAATATCCAAGAACTATACAAAGATACCGCACAAGATAACTTCCGACTGCGACCTGTCTTCCAGGTCCTACCCAAAACTCAACCAGAGCTGGATAGCTTGCTTACTAAGGCTAAAGACCAGCGACTTTTTTCTAGCCAGATTCTAAATCCTGAAAATGGAGCCACCATTACCGTGGTCTCTATTGAAAAGGAAATCCTGAATTCCAAGGCACGTAATGCCCTCATCGATGACATCGTATTGGCTGCTAATCAATTTGCCGAAGCCACTGAAGTTACCATCTTTTTCGCAGGTCTACCCTTTCTAAGGAGCATCATGACCACCAAGGTGCAGGCAGAGCTACAGCTCTTCATTATCCTGTCCATTGTGGTAACGGGGATTATCCTTTTGGCTTTCTTTAGGTCCTTTCGGGCCGTGCTGTTCCCCATGGTGATCATCGGCATCGTCATCGTGTGGATCTTTGGTACCATTGTACTCTTTGGCTTTAGCGTAACCATCCTTACCGCGCTTATTCCCCCGGTTATTGTGGTTATCGGCATTCCAAATAGTGTCTACTTACTCAACCGCTATCACCAGCTTTACCACCGACACGGTAACAAGGTGAAAGCCATTAGTGAGGTTATTCGGAAGATTGGGCTTGTTACCTTGATTACCAACGCCACTACGGCTATCGGGTTCCTGGTATTACTGAGCACGGATATTATGCCTCTGCGGGAATTTGGTATTGTTGCGGGTATCAATATCATGGCCACTTTCGTGGTGAGTATGGTAATTGTACCAGCAGTATTTTCTTGGATGCCTGAGCCTAACCCTCGCCAATTGAAGCACCTGCGCTTCAAAATGCTTAATGGCGTGTTAGAGTTCTTGGAACTATTTGTTCGGAAATATCGCATTGTGGTTTATCTCTCCAATGCCGCTATCATTGTCATTTGTATCATTGGTGTTACCCGGCTGAAGTCAGTAGCCTACCTTACTGACGATCTTCCAGAAAGTAGTGGTCTTACCGATGATTTGGTCTGGTTTGAGGACAATTTTGAGGGAATAATGCCCTTGGAACTTGTGGTGGATACCGGCAAACCTAGAGGCCTTCTGCGTTCTGTAAATCAGCGGAAGCTGAGCGAGTTAGAAACCTTTATCGAGGAACTTCCACACATTTCCAGTCCCATTTCGGCGATTGGCGTGATTAAGGCCATCCGCCAGGCTTTTTATAATGGTAATCCGTTCTACTACGATCTTCCCAATAGCCGGGACCGAGCTTTCATTCAGCGGTACTTTGATCTCAATCAAGATCAGACGGGCTTGCTTAGTTCCATCGTGGACTCAAGCTTCCAAACCATGCGGATTTCTCTCAAGGTAGCTGACATTGGTTCCATTCGTATGGATAGCCTGCTCAATGAGGCCATTCAACCCAAAATAGATTCGCTATTTGCAGACACAGATGTGACGGTGACACCCAC
Source organism: Cytophagales bacterium (assembly GCA_003454975.1). GTDB lineage: Bacteria > Bacteroidota > Bacteroidia > Cytophagales > Cyclobacteriaceae > DMST01. The sequence continues at coordinate 5,330 of DMST01000341.1, forward strand.
GGGGACAACCTTGCTGTTTATCAAGGGAAATAAGTTTATGATTGAGAACCTCCGGGTTTCTTTACTTCTTGCTTTTGCCATTATAGCGGTTATCATGGGCTTTCTTTTCCGCAACACGCGGATGATATTTATCTCCATCATACCCAACCTCATTCCCCTGCTTATTACTGCTGGCTTAATGGGCTACTTGGGCATCCCACTCAAACCCAGTACCGCTCTTATTTTCAGCATTGCTTTTGGCATTTCAGTAGATGACAGCATTCACTTCTTAGCCAAATACCGCCAAGAATTGTTTGCCCATAACTTCAAGGTGAAACCTGCCGTGAGCAAAACTATTATTGAAACGGGCTCTAGCATGATGTATACCTCCATCATTCTTTTTGCTGGCTTTGTGATCTTTTCATTTAGCGAGTTTGGAGGTACGGTCTCCCTAGGTATTCTTACTTCCACCACCTTGCTCATTGCCATGATTACCAATTTGGTGTTACTGCCTACCCTGATTCTGGACTTTGATAGTGGTAAGCGGAAAACCAATATCCACCCTATCATCGAAGATTACGATGACCAGGCGTTTATTGATAAGCAATTAGAAGAAGGGGAAGAAAACGTTGAGGCACGGGAAGAAGTGTTTCAAAGTGCCGAGAAAGAAGCATAGAATTAGCTTCCCTCGCCCTCATTTTGTAAGTGTAAGCCCATCTGTATTTGATAGCTAGGCAAAAAGTTGGGATAAATTTTTAGATGCTTTTCTAGCACTCTATCCAGTACTTGCTTCCGAAATTCATCCATGTTACCCTTCTTCAAGGCAGATATAAAAACAACGTTCTCTTTGGCCCTATTTAAATAGGTTGCTTTTAGCGAAGAAACGGCATGCCCGTTTAAAGGCTCAGGTGTCACCTCCTCTTCTTCAAAAAAGTCCGAGTTGAGTTTATCGATCTTATTATAAACCATTAAAGTGGGCTTATCCCCAGCACCTATCTCGGCCAGAGTTTTATTCACCGTTTCAATGTGCTCTTCATAGTTGGGGTGGGCCACATCTACCACGTGTAATAGCAGGTCAGCCTCACGGATTTCATCCAAGGTAGATTTAAAGCACTCTACCAGAGTAGTAGGTAGTTTGCGGATAAAGCCTACGGTGTCTGTGAGTAGGAAGGGTACATTTTCAATTACCACTTTACGTACAGTACTATCTACCGTGGCAAATAGCTTATTTTCTGCAAATACCTCTGCTTTGGCCAGCTTTCGCATCAGCGTACTTTTGCCCACATTGGTGTAGCCTACCAAAGCCACACGCACAATCTTCTCCCGGTTCTTCCGCTGTGTTACGGCCTGTTTCTCAATCTTATTTAGCCGTTGTGTTAGCAGGGAGATTTTATCGCGAACAATCCTACGGTCGGTCTCGAGTTCTTTTTCTCCAGGACCGCGCATACCCACACCACCCCGCTGCTTAGAAAGGTGAGTCCACATGCGGGTCAGTCGGGGGAGGATATACTGATATTGTGCTAGCTCAACTTGTGCTTTAGCCTGAGCTGTTTTCGCCCGTAGCGAGAAAATGTTAAGAATTAAGAGGCTTCGGTCCAGAATTTTGCATTGCAAAGTCTGCTCCAGGTTTCGCACTTGCGATGGACTCAAATCGTCGTCGAAGATTACTGTATCAGCATCCTCCACGTCTACCATGGCCTTAATTTCCTCTAGTTTTCCTTTGCCCACGAATGTGCGAGTGTCAGGATAATCTAGCCTCTGGGTAAATCTTCCTAGCGTCTTTAGCCCTGATGTCTTCGCCAGGAACTCTAGCTCTTCCAGATATTCTTCTACTTGAGCGGGCTTTTGGTTAGGCAGAATCAATCCCACTAGTATTGCCGTTTCGGCTGCTTTGCCTGTTTCAATAAATGTTCCCATATATAATTAGCCCTTCTCAGATTGATTGATCTGAATACAATTTCTTTATCAAAAGAATAGTTCCTGCTTCGGATCCTCTCACCGTGAAATACAAAAATGAGAGTTTTTCGGTGGATGAAGATTAAGAATCGCTAACAATCTATAGCGATAAGCCAGAAATTTGTATCATTACGCTATTGTGAGTGACAAAAAATTCAATGTATTCTTGAATTCGCCACATGGCTAGGTTTAAGTGTTGTGAACAGCGGCGAAAATGGCACGCTTAATGGTGAGTGACACACTATTGGTCGAATACGTTGGAAGTATATTATAGTTTCTGTCGGTTATAGGGTATTTTTAATATATGAGAGTTGCGATTGTACTAAACACCTCCTGGAATATTTATAATTTCAGGATGAGCTTGGTGAAGGCCTTACAGGACCAAGGCGTGGATGTACATGCCGTAGCTCCACTGGATAGCTACAGCTCAAAATTGGAAGAAGCTGGTTGCTCCTTTCACAAGGTGAGGATGGATAGCCGTGGGGCAAACCCTATCAAGGATGCTGCACTCATTGCAGAACTGTTCTTAATTTACAAGCGAATTAAGCCAGACATTATCCTTCATTACACTATCAAGCCAAATATATATGGGACTATTGCTGCACGCATGGCGGGCATCCCGATGATTAACAATGTCTGTGGGCTTGGTACAGTCTTTTTGAAGCAAAATCTAGTCTCTTGGTTTGCCATCCAGATGTATAAGGTTGCGTTTCGATATCCCAAGAAGATTTTCTTCCAGAACAACGATGACCGAAACCTCTTTTTAGAGAAGAAATTGGTAACAAGTTCTGTGGTGGAGGTAATTCCTGGATCCGGTATCAACCTTCAGCACTTTATGCCCAAGTGGGGTAGAAAACAACCGGTGTTCACGTTCTTAATGATCTCCCGTTTGATTTATGATAAGGGAGTACTGGAATATGTAGAGGCAGCCCGTATGCTACGGGAGGAAGGCTACAAAGTGAATTTCCAAGTGTTGGGCGCTAAGGATCCATTGCACAAAAGGGGAATCGCCTTGGAGATCATTGATGGGTGGATTCAAAATGAAGACATAGAATACTTAGGTACTACGGACGATGTACGCCCCTATATTGATCAGGCAGATTGTATTGTTTTACCTTCTTATCGCGAGGGTACTCCTCGAACGCTATTAGAAGCCGCCTCCAGCGGGAAACCCATAGTGGCAACCAATGTTCCTGGCTGCCGAAATGTTGTAGTAGATGGGTATAATGGATTTTTGTGTGAACTAAGAAGCGCGACGGACCTTCGAGACAAGCTTGAAAAAATGATGCAATTGGGGGAAGAAGAGCGCGAAACCATGGGCCGTAATAGCCGAGCTCTGGTAGAAGAGAAGTTTGACGAACAAATAGTGATAAAACAATACCAGGAAGCTATCGATGATTTAGTGATTGAATAGGCTCATCATTTCACTCCTCATTTTTGTTTCGTTAATTTGTTAAAATTAATCTTTGAGCATTGCGCCTATTCGCATTATCCTGGATCCTAATCTTAGGATGTCTTTCCTCTTGTAAGGTATATAAGCAACATATTCTCTTTCAAGACGATGGAAGTATCGATCTAGAGGTACTTTCCTTAGAGCGTCGTTCCGCTGAAAACATGTACCAGCTTCAGCCTTACGATCAATTTTCCATTGAAGTATTTACAGGAAATGGAGAGCGAATAATTGATCCTGATTTTGAACTTACTCAGGAAATGGGGCTTAATATTCAACAGCAATTTCGCCCCAATCCCATTTACGAAATACAGGCCGATAGTACCGCACGCTTACCAATGGTAGGATCAATCCAACTTGCAGGTTATACCCAACAGGAAGCAGAGTTGGCCATTCAAGAAGCCTATACTAACTTTTATTCTGATGTATACGCTACCCTTACACTCACTAGCCAACGAGTTATACTTTTAGGTGCTGTACAAGCCTCGGTGGTTCCATTACCGTTTGAGGGTATGACCGTGATGGAAGTTTTAGCTATGGCGGGAGGTCTTACTCCCATTTCCCGAGCGCAAAACATTCGGGTGATTAGGGGGCCTTTTGATAACCCACAAGTCTCCATTCTTAATCTTAATACTATTGCCGGTTTAGCCGAAGCTAATGTGTATGTGCAGCCGGGAGATATAATTTATGTAGAACCAAGGCCGCAGTCTTTCCAAAACGGGTTGCGTGACATAGCACCTGTGCTGAATCTGGTTACTTCGGGAGTTTCACTCACCGTTCTCGTTCTTACCTTGGTAAACAACAGTAATGGCGGAAACTAACCAGGAAGATTATCGTGCACGGATTCAAGGTGGATACCCAGGAGAACGCCTGGAGCCATTTGGTAACTCTTCAGTCTTAGATAAAATTGATACCGAAAAGATCGCTTCGGTACTACGAAGAAGTATTGTTTGGGTAGTTCTTATCATTGTAGGTGCGGTAGCTTCCGCGTATCTGGTAGTGCGATACACCAAGCCTCTCTACGAATCCGTGAGCGATATTAAGCTCAATTTTAAAAGTGAGGCCACTCTTTTCGGATTTAGCAACTTCAATGAAAACCCTAATCTCAATTATCTATCTGGAGAGATTGAGCTATTGAAATCAAGATTGTTCTTCTCTCAGGTAATCAGTGCTTTGCCATTGCAGGTCTCTTATTTCACACAAGGAAAAATCCTGGATGACGAGAAGTACAAAGAATCTCCCTTCGAGGCTACGATCACGGTGCGGAATCCAGCCGTATTTGACAAGAAAGTGATGGTAACCATTCTGGATAATGACCGATATGAGATCCGTTTTCCATGGGTTGGGGAAGATGTACAACCCGAAGAACATCGTTTCGGAGAAACACTTTCCGTTCCACATTTGGACCTGAGGTTGGAATCTACCTCCCACTTAAACAGTAGCTACTTAGGGGAGCCCATGTACTTTGTGATTAATAGTAATGGTGCGTTGCTCAACTATATTGGGGCCCATCTGGCAGTTACCCCACTCAACCTCAATGCCAATACAATTCGGGTCTCTTTTCAAGAATACAACCGGCAGAAAGCTCAGGATATGGTAGGGGCCATCACCTCTATTTATCAAACTTATACCAAAGACCAGAAGAAGCAGGCTAATCAGCAAAAAATTGAGTTTTTGGATGACCAATTAATGCAAACAGAGGAGCGGCTTGATCGGTACGATAAGTATTTTGAGAATTTCACGATCTCCAATCAAACCACCGACTTAAGCTCAGACCTACAGAAAACTATACAGCAGATCTGGACCCTCGACACATTACTTGGAACGGCTCGCTCTAAGCAGAAAAGTGTAAACCGGATGTTCAGTTCGGTAATAGATTCTGCTGACATTCCTGATCAATCGTTACTATTCCCTCATTTAAACACTGCATTGCAAGAGTATGGTAATCTAAAGGTGGAACTTGATCAGCTACTTCTGTCGCATGACCCTCGCACACTTATCGTTAGACGTACCCAACAAAGTCTTCAGATTCTACGCGATGAGTTATTAGATGCCATTGACCAAGAAAGGTCTATGATAGACGAGCAGGTGCGCGATTTAGTTAGCCAACGCGCTAAGCTTGAAGCAAGCTTTGTTAAGTTACCGTCAAAAGGTACTGAGTACAATCAGGCCCAGAGGTTCTACAACCTTTACGAAGAGTTTTATCTCACCTTAATGCAGCGTAAAGCCGAGTTTGAGATAGCTCAGGCAGGTACCACCACAGAATCTGTAATCTTAACACCGGCAACCCTGCCAGCAGCGCCCATCTCACCTAACAAAATGTTCATTTTCGGGATAGGCATTGTCGGTGGGCTTGTTTTTGGTTTCCTCTTAGTTGCGCTACGCTACATTCTTCACAATACAATCACTAGCCTTTCTGAGATTGAAAAACTAACGGAAACTCCAGTTCTGGGAGGTATTCCTGCCTACAAAGGAGAAAAGCTGGCTCAGACCCGGATGATCATTTCCAAAAACCCCAAAAGTGGGATCAGTGAGGCTTTTCGATCCATCCGGACCAATATGGAGTTTCTTTCCACTAACGGGGGCATCCACACCATTTCGGTCACCTCCACCATAAGTGGAGAGGGCAAAACGTTTGTTTCAGCCAATCTAGGAGGTATTATATCGCTTTCTGGCCAGAGGGTGGTTATTGTTGATTTAGATATGCGGAGGCCTCGCATTCACCTTACATTTGGTCAAGAAAACCCTCTAAAGGGAACGAGTACCATCTTAATAAATAAACATTCGATAGAGGAATGTTTGCTGCCAACCGAATTTGAGAACCTTCAATATATTCCCGTAGGGCCTACACCTCCCAATCCTTCTGAATTACTTCTTGGAGATTCTTTCAACCGCTTGGTAAAGGATCTGAAAGAAACTTTTGACGTGGTAATCTTCGATACTCCACCCATTGGATTAGTCACTGATGGTGTATTGGTGATGAAAAAAGTGGACTTGCCCATTTATGTGTTCCGGGCAGACTATTCGAAGCGAGTATTTGCACGCACGTTGAAGCGCTTGCGCATAGTCAATAAATTCAACAATCTATCCGTCATTCTTAACTCCATGAAATCCAATAATGGTCAAGGGTACGGTTATGGATATGGCTACGGATATGGCTATTACCAAGACGACGCTAAAGGAATTCAAATAAAAAAACTTTTTCAAAGATAGGTTTTGGGTCTGTTTTCACGCCAACGTACACTTCCTCACTACACCGTAGACATTCACTCTCATTTGCTGCCTGGCATAGATGATGGTGTGGAAACTTGGGAGCAGAGCCTGGATATTCTGAAAGAGCTGGCCAGGCTAGGCTTTTCCAAAGCTATTACTACCCCTCACATTCTAGCTGAATTTTACCCCAATTCCCCTGACACCATTTTGCCCTTGAGGGACGAACTGGAAAGTCTATTGCTAAAGGAGAAGATTCCCATTTCTATAGAAGCTGCTGCCGAGTATTATGTGGATGAATCGTTTATGGAATTACTCGATTCTTCGGATGAACCGCTCTGTTTTGGTGACAAGAAATATGTGTTGTTCGAGACTGGATTTCTCAATGAACCGCGCTTTTTGAGAGAGGCAATTTTCAAGCTGAAATCCAGAGGGTACCAGCCCTTGATGGCACATCCGGAGCGATATACCTATTTTCAAGAAAACCCTGAATTGTTACAAGAGTATGCAGAACTCACCCTTTTTCAGGTGAATGTCATGTCTCTTATGGGGTATTATAGCTCTATTGCTAAAGGAATTGCAAAGCAATTAGCCAAGGCCAACCAAATAGCTTTTCTAGGTTCAGATCTTCATAAACCTAAGCAGCTACCAGCCTTTAAGGAAGCGGTTGGTACCAAGCTGTACCGTAACATTTTGGAGCAACCACTGCTCAATTCATCGCTCCAATGAGAATTCTAATTACCGGAGGAACCGGATTGATTGGGAGTTTCTTTGTAAAGCGTCTTGTAGATGATGGGCATGAGGTTTGGATATACCACCGCCGCCCCTCTCTCCCCTCAGAATTACAGGCCTACTCTCCCAACATTCGTGGAATTCAAGGAGACTTATTTGACCTCCCTTTGGTTAGTGAGACTGTCCAAGCCTGTAACGCCATAATACATTCTGCAGGTCACGTTTCATTTGCCCGGAGGGAAAAATCACGCCTACATCGTATCAATGTAGAAGCTACCCGTTTCTGGGTAGATGTGGCATTAAATGCTAACATAGAGCGCTTCGTTTACCTCAGTTCTGTTTCAGCCTTGGGCTTACCGAAAGATCAGTCGCTGATCGATGAAAAGGTGCAATGGGAAGATCAGCTCTCCATGACGGAATACGGCAGAACCAAACATTTAGGTGAGCGCGAAGTATGGCGGGGTATTGAAGAAGGACTACCGGGTTCCATTATCAATCCCTCGGTGGTATTGGCTCCAGGAGCAGAAATTAGGAGCAGCTTACGTATGCTCGACTATGTGAAAAGTGGAGGAAAGTTCTTATTCCCAGGCACTGTAAACTATGTAGATGTTCGGGACTTAACACAGTTGATGAAGATACTACTCCTTCAGGAAGGCGAAGTAGGCGAACAGTACATTGCGAGTGCTGGAAGCCTTAGTTACGCTCATTTCCTTAGCGAAATAGCTGCCTACTCGGGAGTAAAACCTCCTTCCATCAGGCTGCCAATTGGTTTATTACGTACTCTTGCTCCCATAGAGGAGGCACGAAACTATCTATTTGGAGGAACCCCCTTGGTTACCCACGATATGGTAAAATCTATTCGTAAGTCAGTTACCTTTGATGGAAGCAAAGCTGGCACTCTAAAGGGGTTTTCCTACCATAGTTTGGGCGATTCACTCACTTGGGTGATAAATGAGATGTGGGGAACTAATAGAGGCTAAGTGTGATTTTGTAACACTATGGTAATGCGAATTCCGGGCGGAATTAGTAACTTTTCAAAACGCCTATTGTAATCTGCGACTGCATGGGAGAAGACTTTGAAAGCCGAAAAGATGATAAGGAACTTGTACGCCGTTTTGAGGCACACGTCACCTTGGGTCATCACTCCTTTTTTGATCTTGAAGACTACGAAAACATTATAGAATTTTACCTGGATGCAGGTAAGCCTCGAAAGGCACTTAAGGCCTGTCAGGTGGCAATGGAGCAGTATCCCTTTACGGGGAGCCTCATGGTGGAAAAAGCTAGAGCCCTTAGTCGGGTAGAAGAGTACGAGGAAGCCCTGAGTTTATTAGAGCAGGCTGCCAATCTGCAGCCCTTTGACGAAGAAATTCTATTTCTGCGGGGTTCCATCTATTCAGCCACTGGCCAATATGATCTTGCTATCGAACTTTTCGAAGATGCCTTGGAGCATATCGAAGAGCAAGATGAAGTGCATTATCATATGGGAATGGCACAGCAGGCTGCCGGTAGATACCATGAGGCTATCCGCTGCTACAAACGATCGCTAGAGCAAAACCTCAATCACGAGAATGCCCTTTATGAGCTAGCCTTTTGCCTTGATTTGGTGGGCGAGCTGGAAAGTAGCATTTCTTATTATGAGCAATTTATCGATCGTGATCCCTACAGCAGCTACGCCTGGTACAACCTAGGGGTTGTTTACAATAAACTCGAACAGTTTGATAAGTCTGTTCAGGCATATGAGTATGCATTAGCTATTGATGAGGATTTTTCCTCTGCCTACTTCAATTTGGGTAATGCCTACATGAATTTGGAGGAATACTCCAAGGCACTCAATGCATATTTGAAAACGCTAGACCTGGAAGGTCCTACTGCCGAAGTGTACGCCTACATTGGAGCCTCTTATGAGCACCTGGAACAACTGGAGTTAGGGCTGAAATATTTTCAGAAAGCGGTTAAGATCGATAGCTTCCACGATGAGGGTTGGTACGGAATGGGATCCTGCTTGGCTAAGATGGAGAGATGGCACGAAGCTACCCATTATCTCAACAAAGCCTTGAAGCTCAACCCTGAGAATCAAGCATATTGGCTGGCTATTGCTGATGCTGAATATCAAAGTGGGAATGTACTTTCTAGTGTAGACGCCTACGAAGAAGCTAGCCTGCTTGATCCAGAGAATATTGATGTTTGGCTAGATTGGTCCTTCATATATTACGAACAGGGTGACTTTGACGCTGCGGCTGCCCTATTACTCAATGGAATCGAAGAAACTCCTGAGGAGTCAGAATTGTACTATCGTATGACGGTGTATCTGATCTCTTCTGGGAAGTACCGTGAAGCCTTTTCTTATCTAGAAAATGGATTAATTTTGGACTTCGATAATCATACAACGCTGTATGAGTTTTTCCCCAAACTGGAAACACAAAAGGCGTTGTTCAAAATCATTGAGCAATATCGTAAAGAAAATTTCTAATGAATTATTTTCTTAAGCAAGTCCCTGAAAGGACCGCAAAACCCAGAGTATCAGGGTATACCATGGTCATGGATAAGGGATTGAGCCTCCGTGAGGTGGAGGATTTTTTGAGCGTAGGAAGCGATTATGTAGACATTGTGAAATTGGGTTGGGCTACTAGCTATGTAACCCCCAATCTGAAGGACAAGCTCAAATTATATAAAGAAAACAATATCCCTGTGTATTTAGGGGGTACACTTTTCGAAGCCTTTATTGTACGTAATCAATTTGAAGACTTCCAACGGATATTGGACGAATTTGGGTTGGAATATGCAGAGGTTTCGGATGGTTCCATTGAATTGGACCACGATAAAAAATGCGAATACATTCGAACCTTGGCGAAACAGGTAACTGTGTTGAGCGAGGTAGGTAGTAAAGATGCAGAGAAGATCATCCCTCCATATCAATGGATTGAGTTAATGCAGAAAGAGCTGGATTCGGGCTCTTGGAAAGTAATTGGGGAAGCCCGAGAAGCGGGTAACGTTGGGTTATTCCGCTCTAGTGGTGAGGTGCGTTCAGGACTCGTACAAGAGATTCTTACCAAAATTCCCAATGAAAGAATTCTATGGGAAGCACCACAGAAGCAACAGCAGGTGTGGTTTATTAAATTACTAGGGGCCAATGTAAATCTTGGCAACATTGCCCCCAATGAAGTGATTCCTCTGGAAACCATTCGGTTGGGACTACGTGGAGATACCTTCTCACACTTTCTTACAGAAGAATAAGTTCCGATTCATTCCCTACCTTTGTGCACCCTTGCCCTGGAATCCTCCAAGGCGAGGGTTCATTTTATCATCTGTTCTGCTATTTAAAATGCGCAAAGCAAAAGATTACGTTCTGCTATTTCTCAAAGGCATGGGCATGGGAGCTGCTGACGTTGTGCCTGGTGTATCCGGAGGTACCATTGCCTTCATTACTGGCATTTACGAAGAACTACTCGGGTCCATCCGTTCTGTTAATAAAGATTGGCTTCTGTTGCTAAGACGCTTTAAGATTGTTGAAGCCTATCAGCATATCAATGGCAATTTCCTAGTAGTACTGGTAGCAGGTATTTTGCTGAGCGCGCTCAGCATGGGGCCCTTGGTGGCCGACTGGTTGGAGGTATATCCTATTCAGACTTGGTCCTTTTTCTTTGGACTCATTATTATCTCATGTCTTTCCGTAGCCCGGCAGGCAAGCCCGTGGGGGTGGAAGAACGGGTTGGCGGCTTTAATCGGAGCGGCCATTGCGTTTTATGTGACTATTGCCACGCCTGCTCAGACCCCTGAGACGCTTTGGTTTGTAGTACTATCCGGAGCTATCGCCATTTGTGCTATGATCTTACCCGGGATTTCTGGGGCATTTATTCTGCTCTTGTTGGGTAAATACCGATTTATTTTCGATTCCATTAGCAACTTCGATATACCTATCATTCTGGCCTTTATGGTAGGTGTTCTTGTAGGCCTTATCTCTTTTGCTCGTGGGCTATCTTGGCTCTTGAAACATCACCATAACGTGACGGTAGGCCTATTAGCTGGTTTTATGGTTGGTTCCCTCAACAAAATTTGGCCTTGGAAAGAAATAGTTACCTTCCGTGTTAACAGCCACGGTGAGCAAGTTCCTTTAATTACCCGAAATGTGTTGCCTACTGACTTTCAGACTATCACGGGCCAGGAACCGCACATATTGCAGGCCATCCTCTTCGTGGGAATTGGGGTGTTCCTGGTGGTAGTGCTGGAGAAAATAGCTACGCTGAGACGAAATCCACAGCGTTAAGGATATAATACCGTTCCTTGGATACTGTAGTTTACGGTATCCTTTAGTACCATTTTTTGGAATCCCTTCACCTCATAATCCGTTAAATGTGCTTTTCCTCCTTTGTCCTCAAAATTCATTTCTAACATTCTTTGAGTAGTATAGAGGGCGTTCTTGTCAAATGTAAAGGCTGATACTTGGGTCACAACGCCACCTGTTTGGATTATTTCTAGCCATTGGACGCCGTTTTCCATGGTTTCTTTGGGAGAGTAGCGTGTTATCATTGCTCCACCATTCTTTTGCAAAGAAGGGGCATACTGATCCAGCAATATGGACTGATTTATGTCTACTTCGTAGAAGAATCGGAACTCTTGGTCCCATTCTTCTTTTTGAAGAACGGAAGAAAATTGGTCAGTATCTTCTCCTAGTAGCGTAGATTTATTTAGCTGTAAATCTATTGAGCTGAGTTGTTCAACCTGTAGATCGAGGAAGCCGCTCAGATCAAAATAAGGTTTCTCAACTTCTTCTGTGGTTGATTCAGGTTGGCAACCCAAAAGCAGCCCAAATAAAACGGCCCCTAAGGGCCGTAAACTTTTCAAATGATTCATTCGCTTAAGCGTTCACAGCTTCTTCCAGTAAAACGTTACCGGTCATGGCGACCGGTACAGATATCCCCATCAGGGTTAAAATGGTAGGAGCAAGGTCGCCTAACTTACCATCCTTCAACTGAATATCGGATACCTCATTCCCAACCAAAAAACAAGGCACTAGGTTCGTTGTATGCGCAGTATTAGGAGTGCCATCGGGGTTGATCATAATATCCGAATTGCCGTGGTCAGCAATGATGATTACATCATAGCCGTTAGTGTTTGCTTTCTCAGTGACTGACTGTGCGCAGCGGTCAGCCGTTTCGCATGCTTTCACGGCAGCCTCAAACACCCCGGTATGGCCCACCATATCTGGGTTGGCAAAATTAAGGCACACAAAATCTACTTCACCTTTGGCAAGTTCAGTATTGATACTGTCCCGTATATCCTCCGCACTCATCTCAGGCTTCATATCATAGGTGGCAACCTTAGGTGAGGGGCAAAGGATCCGCTCTTCCCCAATGAAGGGTTCTTCCTGACCGCCAGAGAAGAAGAAAGTAACGTGGGGGTATTTCTCAGTTTCGGCAATACGAATTTGCTTCTTGTTAGCCTTCTCTAGAACAGCACCTAGAGTATCCTCCAGATTATCTTTACCATAGAGCACCTTCACACCCTGGAATGTCTCATCGTAGGTAGTCATGGTTACATAGTGAAGGGGCAAAGCCTTCATATCCTGTTCAGGGAAATCCTCTTGGGTCAGCGCCATGGTGATTTGGCGTCCTCGGTCCGTCCGGAAATTGAAAACAATTACCGCATCATCGGGCTGTATAGTACTGGTCGGTTTTCCTGCAGCATCGGTTACGATAATGGGCTTGATAAACTCATCGGTAACATTTGCAGCATATGAACTTTCTATTGCTGTAAGAGGATCCTGGGTGTCTACTTCGCCCACTCCATTTACCATGGCATCATAGGCCAACTTCACACGTTCCCACCGTTTATCCCGGTCCATTGCATAATATCGTCCCGTGATGGTAGCTAGCTTGCCTGTAGTGGATTCCATATGTTTCAACAGATCCTCGAGATAGCCTTTTCCTCCCTTAGGGTCTGTGTCGCGGCCATCAGTAAATGCATGTACATATACCTCTGTAAGCCCGGCTTCATGAGCAAAAGAAAGTAAACCCTTCAAATGATCAATGTGAGAGTGAACGCCCCCGTCACTAAGCAATCCCATGAGGTGCAAAGCCTTGCCTTGCGACTTTACATAATTCACCGTATCCTTCCACACTTCTAGAGTGGGCAAGGTTTTTTCCTCAACTGCCTTGTTCACCTTCACTAAGTCTTGATAGACAACCCGGCCAGCTCCTATGTTCATATGGCCTACTTCAGAATTACCCATTTGCCCATCTGGCAAACCTACAGCCAAGCCGGATGCTTCCAGTTTACTTTGAGGATAACTACCAGGTAGACTATCCATAAAAGGTGTTTTGGCTTGGGCAATGGCCGAAACAGAATCATCTGCTCCTAACCCCCAGCCATCCAGGATCATCAAGAGGATTTTGCGGTTCATAAACCAAAGATAATTAACCGATAGGCGGTTTGTAAGTGAATAGGAAAATGTCTTTTTTTAATTTCAAGCAACCGTTTCCGGCTAGCTTGTACCCTCTGGCACAGTTTTAGCCAATAGAGGAATACATTATTTGGCAATAACGATACTATGCGAAAACGCATTAGGATTCTAATTCTACATCTGGGGATTATGTTAGCGTTCACTCCTTTGCAAGCTCAGGCGCAAAGTGAGGTCATTACAGGTGTGCGTGTGTCCATCAAAGCAGGATCTGCACAGGAACTCGTAACTTTCTTCAATAGCCGGGCAGTCATCAACCTAGATGGGGTAAAGAATACATACTCGCAAGCACAGGCAGAATTTGTATTGAAGGATTTTTTTGAAAAAAATCCTCCGGAAGAAAACGGTTTTCATTACGTGCACCAGGGCTCCTCTAGAGAGAGCTTGAAGTATGCCATTGGTAAGTACACAAGTAGCAATGGAAACTCCTATAAGGTGGTTTTATTGGTAAAGCCCGTGGAGGGAAAGTATGTGGTGGATACCTTGGATTTTATTAAGGAATAGTTGTTTTCTTACTTGGTGAGAGACCAATTCTCATTTCGGAAATGAATCCTTTTCACCACCATCACCCGTAGAAGACAATACGAACGAGAGAAAAAGGGTTGGAACGACTAGAAACAGCAGTTCGTACCTTCACATCATAAAAAAAGAAAATTTTTCTCCCGGATTCGCAACTCTCGCACGGTAGTTGCAATACATTTAAAAGTTCAGAAATCTTTTGTCAAACTACTAACCGACATACTATGGCCTAGACCTCTACGTTATCAAACAGGTGTTATCAATGAACAATTTCCAGTTGAACGACAGCGAACTGCTGTCCCAGTACAAGAACGGTAACGAAGAAGCGTTCAAGGTACTCGTAGAGCGTCACTCTCAACGCATCTATACTACTATCTATCTGATCGTGAAAGATCAATACACGGCAGAAGATTTGATGCAAGAGACTTTTATTAAGGCCATCCGCACTATCAAGTCGGGCTCCTACAACGAGGAGGGCAAATTTTTACCTTGGATTTTGCGCATCGCGCACAACCTCGCAATCGATCACTTTCGGAAAGCCAAGCGCTATCCTACCATTGTGACCGAGGATGGCTCTATTGTGTTCAATAATATGGATTTCGCCGAATCCTCACACGAAGAACATCAAATCAAACGAGATACTCATGCGAAGTTGAGATCGCTGATTTCTGAACTCCCTCACGCACAAAAGCAGGTGCTGATTATGCGGCATTACATGAAAATGAGCTTCAAAGAAATTGCTGAAGCGACCGATGTTAGCATTAACACTGCGTTGGGACGGATGAGGTACGCGTTGATCAATCTTCGCAAGAAGATGGAAACCTCAGACGAAGCCTATGACTCAAACTTTTACCGAGAATGACCTGATTCGTTTTATCTACAAAGAAACGGATGAACAAGAATCGAAATTGATCACCGAGGCCCTGTGGGGTGACTCTTGCCTGCGTGCCGAATACGGTGAACTATGCTTACTACAGCAAACTTTGGACGGTGTGATGCAATCGCCACGCCAAGCTTCTATCGATCGTATCATGGATTTCTCTAAATCCCTAGATTTGCCCCCGATGCTGAATTAAGCAAGGGAGCATGACGAAGAAAGAACGGTTTGCTGCGTTTATCGCGCATTTTGAAGAGAACCACCCGGAAGTAGAAACGGAACTCACCTATGAGAATCCGTTTCAGCTTCTTGTGGCGGTAGTATTGAGTGCACAATGCACGGATGTACGGGTGAATAAAACCACCCCAGCCTTATTTGAGGCATTTCCCACCCCCGAAACGCTCGCAGTATCCAGCTTTGACGAGCTTTTCCCTTATATCAAGTCCATTAGTTACCCTAACAACAAAACCAAGCATCTTTTGGGCTTAGGCAAGATGTTGGTGGAGGAATTTGATTCAGAAGTGCCCAGTTCCATTGAGGAACTACAGAAATTGCCGGGGGTAGGTCGCAAAACTGCCAATGTGGTAGCCTCAGTGATTTTTAATCAACCCACCATGGCGGTGGACACCCACGTTTTTCGAGTAAGCAAGCGGTTGGGTTTGGTCACACAAACGGCTAAAACTCCCCTAGAGGTAGAAAAACAATTGGTACGGCACATTCCTGAAGAGGTTATTCCTGATGCACATCATTGGTTGATTTTGCATGGGCGTTACATCTGCCTGGCGAGAAAGCCTAAGTGCCAGACGTGTGATCTCCACCATTTTTGTAGATACTGGAAGAAAAACTACAGAACCTTAAAAGCCTAAGGCTTCCAAATACTAGATTCTGGATGGAAGGTATGCCAAGCAAACCAATAAAGGCTTAGGTAACTCACCTCTTCTGGGGCTTCAACGGTTACACTTTGACTCTCTGGGTGGTAGGTGATAGTGAATTCATATTCACCCAAGGTTTGTTTCAGCGGCTGGCTCAGTTTTGCTAGGTCTCTATAAGCATAGGCAGTCGTTAAATTACCCACCTGTACCCCTAATACCCTTTCTTTTCTTGCCAGCTCATGGGATTCATTTTGCACAGGGAAGAATAACTCATTGCTTTCAGAATATCCCTCGTAGGGTGTTTGGGTGTAATCTCGTCCGAATCCATGGTCATCGGCCAAAACTACGGTGTTGGGATGTTGTGTTTTCCAGTCCTTCCACGTGGTTAGCTCAAGGGCAATGGGCTTGAGGGGTGTCCCGCTTTCAGAGCCAGATATTGCCTTCATTTCTAACTGTGACCATAGACTTTCGGTTTGTTTATCATATAAAAGCACATCACTCTGGTACAGCAACCCAGATACCCCAAAGCTGAGGGTTTCTTCATTTACTTCACGAGAAAATCCTATGCCGCTGCCGCATAGGGGGCAATAGGTGATGACAACTGCCTTGTCACCAAACCGATCGTTGACTACCTCATGGTAATTCATGATGCGAATAGGATACGCCTTGGCCTCGCCATTGTAGTTCAGTCCCAATACGTAGTCATCCGATTTAAGATAAGTGGCTTGGGAAACCGAGAACATATCTGGGGAGGTAAGCGCTGGAATACCGTCACGGGGTGGCCCGCCTTGGTATATTTCACTGATAGGGATGAGGCTATTTGTGAGTTTAAAGCCATTCTTGCTTACAGCTTGCTCGTTTTCTATTATTTGAGTATTGAGAGAGGCCAGCGAGTACTCCTCTGGCATTAGCTCAGCCAACCTTTCGAAAAACCAATATCCCTGCTCGGTTACCAGTTCTGGTCGGTACAACTTGCCGTCAGGGCTCAGTATTATTTCGTTGGATTGGAAGTGCAAATAAGAGGTTTGATAGGGTCGTTTAGGGATCTGTGTACCACCTACACTCATCTCTGGAAAGGGCTCTTCCGTATAAACTACTCGCCAAGAGTAGTAAGAGTTTAGCAGTAAGTCACCCTTACCGGATACTTCACAGAGGCTGTTCCAATCCATCCTGCGCAACGGTCTCCAGCTTTCAGTCAATTGGTCCCAAGTGACGGCATATACCTCAAACCCTTCGGCATCAAGTCGTTTCGTTGCAAGGGCCTTCAGGAAGTGCTGCATCGATCCCCTGTAAGCTCTTTCCCTGGCTTTCTCCCATCGCCGCCGTTGTCGGTCATTTTCAGGCGTTAGGTTTTCGAATCGAGGCAAACCTGCGTAGGAAAGTCGGTCACCCTCTTGCTCGAAATGTTGGAGGGCTAACTCAATTTTGTATCCAAGTGCCTGGTTTTCTATTAAAATTGGCTCTGATGCGGAGGCCAATAAAACGCCGTTTTCAGCACTTACCTCCACTAGCTCTGGATTTACAAAATGGCATTTGGTGGCCGAAGGGGTGGAGCCTAGGATTGCCTCCTCGAATAAGCGAAAGCGCATTTTCCAACCCCAATCTCTGGAAGCAGATACCGTTACGGTTTCTAATTCTTCCGTGCGTGGTACCAAGTTGATAATCAGCGGGTCGGGGGTAGGCCAGGTAAACGCCAATGTTTTGGGCTCGTACCCCACAAATCGTATGATCAAGTCTTGCTGCCCTGAGGATATACCTGTTAACTCAAACCTGCCCTCTAAATCTGTGGAAGCTCCTTTGGTGGTTCGTGCTAAATACACGTTGGCCCCGGTTAATACTTCACCCGATTCTGCATCCCTTACTATCCCCATTAATGATTGGCCAAACCCTTGGCCAACAGCGAAAATAGCCAGTAAAACGGAGGATAAAATTTGGCGTAACATGATCAATCTATCTGTTAGCTAAATTTACGGAGTACTCCTAAGCGAGATCGGTCTGCCAGCTTACGATTTTAAAAAAGATAGCATAGGATTAACCTACCATGATTTGGGCGCTTGGGTATTTATGGCGTTGGCTACTGGCACGGTTGCTCAGGGCAAGAGCAAAGGTCAGGGTGCCTACCCTACCTACAAACATGGAGAAAATTATTACTGCCCTTCCTGGGCCAGATAGTTCTGGGGTAATACCCATGCTAAAACCAACAGTGCCAAAGGCAGAGACTTGTTCGAAAGCCAACCGCAGTAAATCTATACCGGGTTCGAACAGTGTGAGTAGGAAAATGCCAATTAAGTTAAGCGTGGCGGCAAAAAAGAAAATGGAAAGTGCCTTGAACAATAGCTCCTTCGGGATGTACCGTTTGCCGATTTCAATTTTCAGCCTACCTCGTAGGGTGGCATATACCGAAGCTATGATCAAATAGAAGGTGCTGGTTTTTATGCCTCCGCCTACTGATCCTGAAGAGGCCCCTACGAACATGAGAAAAATGAGAATGATGCAGGTAGGCGTCCTTAAATCCGGGATACTGATGGAATTGAATCCGGCTGTGCGCGCATTAGAACTCTGGAAAAAGGCCGAAATCATACCTTCCACAAAGTTCTGCCCTTCGAGGGTATTATTCCTTTCCAGCAGGTAGATACTCACAGTCCCAAAAACCAGCAAGATTATGGAGGTGAACACGGCAATTTTAGTGCTCACT
Source organism: Cytophagales bacterium (assembly GCA_003454975.1). Lineage (GTDB taxonomy): Bacteria > Bacteroidota > Bacteroidia > Cytophagales > Cyclobacteriaceae > DMST01. The sequence goes on from DMST01000341.1 coordinate 24,077, forward strand.
TTCCAGTCTTTCCAGGGGCTCTCCATCCGGGCTCTCAGCTTGGCGGGGGAGAAAAGCTCGTCTAAGTTTGAGAAGCCTAGCCCGCCAGCCACAACGGACAAGGCAATGATCAGGTGCAAGATATAGGAACCCGCTACTACTGGACTATGAAGACTGTTGGAAAATAGGCTGAAGCCAGCGTTGCAAAAAGCTGAGATGGAATGGAAGATGGAATAGAAAACTTTTTGCCGAACCGAATCAAAAACGATTTCATCTCCCCAAGTCAGGAATATGAATATGAAGGCGAAGGCTTCAATAAGGAAGGTGATGAACACAATTTGGCGCAAAAGACCCTTGGTAGAAAAAAGGGATTCGCTAGAAATGAGGTCTTGTAATAATACCTGCTGACGTATTCCCACCCCTTGCCGTAAGAACGTAGCGAAGAATGTAGCAAAGGACACGATACCCAAGCCACCTAGCTGAATGAGTAGCATGATAATGAAATGCCCCCTTGTGGTAAAATAAGTGGCAGTATCTACCACAATGAGTCCTGTAACACAGCTGGCCGATACTGAGGTGAAAAGTGCATCGTAAAACGGCATGCTACCCTCCTTCACTGTCATGGTAGGCAACATGAGTAACCCGGTGCCCACCAGAATTAGGATGATAAAGGACAGGATAAAGGTAGTCGCTGGTTTGAAGCTAACCTGAGCTAATACAGAGCTAGCTTTGATTAAATCATACCCGATTACTACCACCATAAATAGGGTGATAGTCCCTTGATAAAACTCAGTATAATTGGATAATCCAAAGGCCGGAAAAATTCGCTCAAGAAGAGATATTCCTCCCAAATAATTGGTGATACCGTTGAGGATAATCAGGAGAACGAGGACCCCTTCGAACCGGTTGCCCCTTAAGAATTCTTCTCTTCGGAAGGCATATAGCAGCCTAGCGAGGTACTGTAGGCCGAAGACCAAAAAGTTAACATCTAGCCATACAAATACCTTTTGCAGCGCTGCCTGGTCCAATTCAAACCCATAACCGTAGGTGAGTAAGCCTATGGCTATCAGAGAGTTAATAATCCGAACCCAATAGAGTATGCGGAATGCCAGGTCACGGCTTCCGTAAAGGAACGTATTAAGTTTTTCAGCTACTTTTTTGCGAACCGCAGCCAGTTTCATAGCCAATCTCCTAGCTGGTGTGATGCTGCCTCTTCCATCAAACGATCACGATTTACTGGCACCACACCCAAGTATTCGCATACCTGACCTCCGCCTAGATTGGCCAAGGCGATCATAAACCGTGGAGGAAGGCCAAGGGCCTCACATAAAGCAGCGATGCTGACTACCGTATCGCCAGCTCCGGAAACATCCGAAATAGATCTGATTTCTGCTGGAATATGGTGTTGCCCTTCGTTATCAAGATACAGCATACCCTTACTAGAGAGGGTAACGAGGGCCTTATTCAAAGCTAAGGTTTCACGAAGTTGATTTCCGGCAGCAACTACATCATCCATATTGCCATCCTGAAGTTGGATGCGTAGACCTTCTCTGAGCTCTTTCAGGTTGGGCTTAAATAGAGTGGCTTCGTGGTAGTGATGGAAATTTCGGAGTTTTGGGTCTACCACGGTGGGCACATTGTGCTCTTTTGCATACCCAATGGTGGCTTCAATTACTCGCTGATTAAGTGCACCCTTGTCGTAGTCTTCGAAGATGACCACGTCCGATTTATCAATCAGCTGCTGAATATGCTGGATCAAGCTACTTGCTTCCAGGTCACTCAACTCGGTGTCATCTTCGGTATCTACGCGTAATATGTGCTGGCTACCACTTAAAACCCGCTCTTTCACGGTAGTGACACGTTGCTCACTTTGAATGATGCCTTCAGCACTGATTTTTTGAGAACGTAGTAGCTCTACAAACTCCCGACCTGGCAAATCATCTCCAATGATGGAACAGAGGACGGGTTTGGCTCCAAGTGCTTGCAGGTTGAGGGCCACATTGGCCGCTCCCCCAAGTCGGTACTCACATCGGTTTACCTTGACCACCGGTACGGGAGCTTCCGGTGAGATACGATCAGCAGAGCCCCATACGTACGAGTCAAGCATGACATCGCCGATGATGAGGGCTCTGAGGTCTGTAAATGCGTGGAAAACCTGGTCTAAAGAATTGATGGTCATCCAGTAAGGATTAGGCTACCGTAGCGGGCTCCAACTGAGCCAATACCCGTTTGATACGGGCCATTGCTTCTTTCAGGTCGTCGTCCGAAGCCGCATAAGAAATTCGCACACAGTTAGGGGCACCAAAGGCTTGGCCGGTAACCAATGACACATGGGCCTCATTGAGGATGTACATACACAAATCCCCGGCATCTTTGATTTCAGTGTCACCAAACTGAGTGCCGAAGTAGGCACTTACATCAGGAAAAATGTAGAAGGCGCCGTTCGGCATGTAGGTTTTCACGCCGGGAATTTCATTGAGCAAATCTAGTACCAATTGGCGTCGTCCACGGTAAGCCTCCGCCATTTCCCGGGTAGGTCCCAGGTCGGTTGTAATGGCAGCTAGGGCAGCCCGTTGTGCGATACTATTAGCACCGGAGGTGATTTGGCCTTGAATTTTGTTACATGCCTTGGCAATCCATTCAGGCGCAGCAATATAGCCGATCCGCCAGCCGGTCATGGCAAAGCCTTTCGAATAACCATTTACAGTGATGACACGGTCATTCATACCTTCCAAGGCACCCAGACTCACATGTTTGTCTCCAAAGTTGATGTATTCGTAAATCTCGTCGGAGATGGCAATGATATTCGGATGTTTGCGAAGAACGGCCGCAATCGCCTCTGTTTCTTCGGCATTGAATACTGCACCAGTGGGGTTGCTAGGGCTGGAATAAATCACCAATTTGGTTTTGTCTGTGATTGCAGCCTCAAACTGCTCTGCCGTCACTTTAAAACCATTCTCAATGGTGCCATCCACGTAGACCGGGATGCCTTCTCCTAGCTTGATCAACTCGGCGTAGGAAACCCAATATGGCGAAAACACCACTACTTCATCCCCTGGGTTGAGCAGGGCCATCATGATGTTGGCAATAGACTGTTTGGCTCCAGTACTTACTACAATATTGTTGGGTCCGAAATCCAGCCCGTTTTCGCGTTTAAGCTTTGCAGCAATGGCTTCCCGTAGATCAGGATACCCATTTACCGGAGGATAGGCGAAATACTTACCTTCATCAATGGCTGCCTTGGCGGCCTCTTGAATATGTTTGGGCGTTTTGAAGTCAGGTTCGCCTAAGCTCAGGCTGATAACATCGATACCTTTTGCTTTGAATTCCCGCGCTTTGGCTGCCATTGCCAAAGTGGCCGATTCGCTCATGGCCTTAATGCGGTTAGACAACATATTCTCCATAAAAAATAGGGGTGAAATTTGGTGGGTAAAGTTAGGGGATTGGTTGGTACCTACCTAAGCTGAAAGTCAATATCAGATTGGGAACCGTTTGCAATTTTAGCTAGTGGCTGCTTCAAAGGTTAAAATGTACCCATTGTTATCTTGCATGCTAAATTGAGTAGTGCCACATGGAGTTAAATGTGGGTGGTCCAATAATTTACATTCCGCTTGTACTTGGGCATAAACCTCTGTTAGGTTCTCTACTTGAAAACACAAACAGGAGGAACTGCCCACTTCCAGATTCTGAAGATAGTCTACCTCTGCTTTAATTCGGTCTGTTCTTTTAAAGCTTAACCGGAAGGAGCCTTTGGTAACCAGCGCCCAGTACTTCTTGCCTGCCTCATCTACTTCACTTGCCATAGGATCAAAACCGAGCACTTGCTCATAGAATTGGACAGAATCATCCACAGAATCCGTCATCAATTCCAGGGTAATCATGGAGAAATTCATGCTAATGAAGTTTTTGGATGGAGAGGGAATTCCTTGCTCTCAATACTCTAAAACCTAAGGGTTTGTTATCTACCTTAGTACAAACATTTCCGCAAAACCTCATGAAAAAAGTACTCTACCTATCGTTGTTCATGGTCCTCCTGAGCACAGCTAGTAAGGCACAGTTCCTGGTAACAGGTGGTATTGACCTTATCAAATCTGATTTCAATGGTGTGGGCCAAAAAATTCAACTCGGTACTGACCTTAACTATTTCGTTGCTAAGAAATTTTCTGTTTCTGCCGGCTTTGAATTTTGGACTGCCGGTTCTCCCAGTGTAACGGTAGGGGCCCGATTTTACCCCATCCGGCCGGTGTTTATACGCATGCGGGGGCTCATTGGGGAAAATGATGTGGCCTTTGGTCTCGGGTATGGTCTTGGGCTAACGGACCGGATTCGGCTGGAGGTGATGGGTGACTACTACCTTATTGACAGTGAGGCTGCCTTACGGGTAGGCTTGGCCTATCGATTTGGCAGATAACGCTATTGAGCCTCTTGAATGTCATTTTTTCAGGAGGCATTCCTTATTTTTGTTCCATGGATACCTTGGACTTTGACTTTCAGCCCAAAACCTATTTCGGAGATAACCGATCTTCGGTGGTTATTGCCCGACTCCATTACCCTGAGTCTCAGTGGGGCGAAGAGCTTTCCATATTTGCTGAATATAGCCAAGGCTTGATTTACTATGAGGTAGCTGATTTTTATAGCAACACCTATACCGTACAGCCTGAATTTACCGCTGAACCTTTGCGCCTCAACCAACTGATTTTCCTAATTGAAACGATGGAGGACGAAACGGGTAACTCAGAAAATATTGATCTGATGAAGATGGGGGTGCCTGAGGTAACCAGCGATTTCTATCCTGAGATTACAAAATATTTCGAAGACCGTAGACGTGACCAACGCAAAGCCCACTAATTGATGTCAGGAGAATCACCGGAAGAATTACCAGTTCGTGTAATGCCCTGGATGAGGGGTTTTCTTCTACTGGCCACCGGCTACAATTTGTTATGGGGTATCTTCATTAGCCAATTCCCAGATTCTTTTTATCTGTGGGCGCGTGGTAAAGATCAGGAAGCACCCATTCTTATTACCTACCAAGGCTACGGAGTATTGATAATGGCGGTTGTTTTTTTACTCGCCGCTTTAAATCCTCAAAAGTATTGGTATTTGCCCGGTTTTGGGGCATTGGTAAAGTTGGGTGGGGCTGCCGGATTTTGGCTGCTCATCATGGAATTTGAAACCACCAAAAAGTTTCTTTTCCATCTGATATTCAACGATTTGGTCTGGATTCCTTTTCTTATCGCCATCATGGTACGAGCATACCAAGTACAGAAAGGAACCAAAGGAGAGAAAGCCTCTTAAGCTTTAGAGGCTTCGGACTTTTTGAAAAGGGAATCAACAAATTCTAAACGGTTGAAAACCTGAAGGTCTTCCACTCTCTCGCCCACACCAATGTATTTGACGGGAATTTTGAACTGATCTGAAATCCCAATCACTACACCTCCCTTAGCCGTACCGTCTAATTTGGTAATTGCCAAGGCTGAAACATCGGTAGCCTTGGTAAATTCTTTGGCTTGGATCATAGCATTTTGTCCGGTGCTACCATCCAATACCAACATCACCTCATGAGGAGCTTCAGGGATGAATTTTTGGATAACCCGCTTTATTTTGGTGAGCTCGTTCATCAAGTTCACCTTGTTGTGCAGCCGACCGGCCGTGTCTATCAATACCACATCGGCTTGTTGCTCCACGGCTTGTTTTACGGTATCGAAGGCTACTGAAGCGGGATCCGTATTCATGCCATGAGAAATAACCTCTACGCCGGTGCGCTCGCCCCACAATTTGAGCTGGTCCACTGCCGCAGCGCGAAAAGTATCGGCAGCACCTAATATTACTTTGTGGCCCGCGGCCTTGAACTGGGCAGACAGTTTTCCAATGGTGGTGGTTTTTCCCACCCCATTCACGCCTACAACTAATATGACGTAGGGGCGTTTGTCGCTGGGGAGTGAGAAGTCTTTGAGGTCTTCGGTATTATTTTCAGAAAGTAAACCCGCGATCTCTTCGCGCAAAATGCTATCTAACTCTGCAACCCCAAGGTATTTGTCTCGGGATACACGAGATTCTATGCGCTCGATAATTTTCACTGTAGTTTCTACCCCAACATCTGATGTGATCAGAATTTCTTCCAATTCGTCGAGCACATCAGCGTCTACTTTTGACTTGCCGACAACTGCCCGGGATAGCTTACCGAAGAAGCTCTCTTTGGATTTTTCCAGGCCCTTGTCCAGGGATTCTTTTTTCTCTTTTGAGAATATGTTGAACAAGCCCATGATTACTAGGGGATAGGTGTGAAATTATGATACAAAAAAAGTCCCACCAGGGGACTTTACAATACTTTTTCCATCTGAAAAGAGCCTAGATTAGCCTTTCAGAGCAGCTTTGGCGTCTTCTTCTGGCAGGGTTTCTTCACGAAATGAATATCCGCCAGTTTTTTCGTCTTTTACTGCTACGATAATCTTAGAGTACCGAACTGCAGTTTTATCTTTCAGGGTTGCTACTACCTTCTTTGCCATGATTAGTCAACTTTTAGAAAGTCAAGCGAATTAACGGTCAGGTTAGAACCGGATACCCCTAGACTAGACACATCTTTCAACTGGGAGTTGGCCAATGCACTGTTCTTAGACTTTGGGTTTTTCAATGTCGCTACGACTTTCTTAGCCATGATTATTTAATTTCTTTGTGAACGGTCATCTTTTTCAAGATAGGATTGAATTTCTTCAATTCCATCCGCTCAGGGGTGTTTTTCCGGTTTTTAGTCGTGATGTAACGCGACGTTCCGGGTTTACCCGACTCTTTGTGCTCGGTGCACTCCAAGATTACCTGTACACGGTTTCCTTTCTTAGCCATGATACTTTATGTTTTCGGCTCTGCCGTGATTAAACTAATGTATTTCCGTTAGCCCGGGCTTCTTTCAATACAGCGCTGATACCATTTTTGTTGATGGTACGCAGAGCAGTAGTGGAAACCTTCAGGGTGATCCAGCGATCTTCCTCAGGGATATAAAACCGCTTTTTGTGCAAATTCGGGTAGAATTTACGCTTGGTTTTATTGTTCGCGTGCGATACGTTGTTACCTACACGGGGTCGCTTTCCGGTAATATCACAAACTCGTGCCATGATCTATGTTCGAATTTCTTCTAAAGCCTCTTTTCAAATGGGTTTGCAAATATCGGGAAAAGGTTTTAGATAACCAACCCATTTTGAAAAATATAAACCTCTAAATCAGCGAATTGGAATCCTAGAACGCTAGGCCTGCTCTAAGAGTTCTTTGGCGCTTTCCAATGCACTGGCAGAGGGATTGTCTCCATCTATCATTTGGGCAATGGCTTGCATGCGGTCCCAACCTTCCAACATCTTTATCCTACTTACGGTACGTGCGGCACTGGTATCTTTATATACAAAGAAGTGTGCATCGCCTTTGGCAGCTACCTGGGGCAGGTGGCTAATGGTGATTACCTGGTGTCCCTTGGCCATGGCCTGCATCATGCTACCCATTTTCTTGGCTATCTCGCCTGATACCCCCGTGTCAATTTCGTCGAAGATCATGGTAGGTAAAGCCATCTTATCGGCCAACACATATTTAATGGCAAACATAAGCCTTGAGAATTCGCCTCCCGAAGCCACTTGCTTCAGTTCCTGGGTGGCGATGCCTTTGTTGGCACTAAATAGCACACTGATTTCGTCAATCCCGTTAGGTCCTGGAGACACTTCCCGGTTCTCGATAGACATCAAGGCATCGGGCATTCCCAAGCCTGACAATAGTACTTCTAATTCTCGGCAGATGGCAGAGAAGACCCGAGTTCGGGACTCTGTAAGTGTGGCCGCATGTTTGCGCATGTCGGCTTCCGCTAACTCTGCTTCCTCTGCAGCCTTGGCCAAGTCGTCGTCAAGGTTGGTCACCTTCGCTACTTTGGCCTCCAAATCTGTATAGATTGCCAGCAAACCTGCTACACTATCTACCCCATGCTTTTGTTGCAACTTGTAGATAAGACTCAAGCGATCTTGAACGAGGGTCAACCGTTCGGGATCTAGCTCCACTTCCAAATCGGCGCTTTCAGCCTCCTTTACCCAGTCACGTAGCTCAATAGCCACACTGTCAAGCCGTTGATGCAACTCATTATACACCGTACCCATATTTTGCAGCGGTTTCATAGCCGCTAGGGCATTGTGCAGCAAGGATGAGATCCCTTGATCAGGCTCTTCCAAAAAGTTGATGGACTGCTGGAGGCCGTTTTTAATCTCCTCGGCATTCTCAAGCACTTTGAGTTCTGCCTCCAATTCCGTTTGCTCTTCGGCCTGGAATTGTGCCTGGTCTAGTTCCGAGAATAGAAACTGATGGTAGTCTGCCTCTTTCCGAATTTCTGCAGCTTCAGACTGCAGCTGCTCTAGTGCTTTTTGTGCTTTTTTGAAATCTTGGTAGGCTATACGATAGGTGGCTTTCAATTCCTCATTTGCTGCATAGGCATCTACTAGCATGAGCTGAAAGCCGTGCTCTCCCAAGGCAAGAGTGTCATGCTGGCTATGGATGTCCATGAGCGCAGCGCCCAACTCACGGAGACCTTCTAAGCGCACGGGGGTGTCGTTCACAAAGGCCCGGCTTTTTCCCGCTGGGGTAATCTCCCGGCGGATAACGGTCTTGGCTTCGTAGTCCAACTCTTCTTCTTCAAATAAGGCCTCCAATCCGTAGGCCTCTATCTCGAAGGTGCCTTCGATGACGCATTTGTTGGATTCATCGTACAGCGACTTGGTGTCGGCTCGGTTGCCCAACAGCAGCCCGATGGCACCTAGCATAATGGATTTTCCCGCTCCGGTTTCACCGGTTATGGTATTGAATTGAGCCGAGGGTTCTAACTCCAGCTGCTCAATGAGCGCGTAGTTCTTAATAGATAAATGCGTCAGCATGCCCGTTTGCCTGATTACTTAGGAAGAGGTAACCATGGGTATCCCCCACGTGGTTCTCTGAGAGGTGAGATTTCAGCGGGCGAATATACAAAAAAGGTAGGGGCGAAGGCTTTACTTATTGCTCCAGAATTTGCTCGTAATCTGTGGTGCGGGTAGGGTCTAGCTGAGTAAGGGTATTGTAGGCCTGCTGGCGAACCTGCCGATCCCCCTGCGAAAACACCTGTACCAATTCGTCCGACTTGGTATCCATAATCACTTGGTTGACGATGGTATTGGGTCGATTCTGGTTTACTGTCTGCCAAATCTCAACGGCCGCCAGAATGGATTCTCTGGCTAGTTCATCCTTATCCAGAAAATTGTCCAAGCCATCCAGGTGGTAAGTATACCAAGATTCGCGAATCTCATCCATTTGGCCATTGGCGTATAGGTTGGCAAATTGGTAACGGTTTCTGCCATTGTTGACAAACTGGTCCCAGCTTGCCCGACCTACCCCTTGGGCCAAGTTCACGATGTTGAAGGCTTCCTGCCAATACTCGTCACCGCCCAAAGGGCTAAAGGAGTCATAGTCTAAGGCTAGAATCACGTATGCGAAAAAAGACAGCAACCCCGTAATGTCGTTCGTAAACGCATTGCGATTGAAGTTCATGATCTGGCCTGAATTGTATTCAAATTCCCAGCCTTGGTCAAAATAGCGCAGAATTAGTGTCTCGTAATTGGTGCCGTACGTAGGCCGACTGGCCTGAATCTGTGCCGTGCCTCGGAAAATCGTTTGGTTGGTTACTTCCTGCAAGGTGAGGTTGATGATGCAGTTAATCCGCTCTTGCGGCTCGTACCGGTCCTCTGTCCAAACCTGATCGTTCATAAATTGAGCGAAGGTGGTTTGCATCTCATCCTTGATGCGCTGATCTACAGCCGGTACGTTCTCGGCGTTGATTACCACTATACAATTAAGTTCCTGTGCCCATGAAGTGGAAGAAATGAGCAGACACAGGCTAGCGATCCAGGTAGGTAGTAATTTCATTAACGATGTCTTGAGCTATGGCTTTCTTAGACTTTAACTCAAATTCTTTGGGTTTCGTATTTCTGGCTAAGATAGTAATGCGATTTGTATCGTGCCCAAAACCGGTGCCTTCGTCGCTTGGTGAGTTCAAGACGATGAAATCGAGGTTTTTCTTTTCCAACTTACCTTGGGCATTTTCGAGCCCATTATTGGTCTCCAGGGCAAAACCCACCAAAAGTTGGCCCACTTCCTTCCGGCTACCCAAGTCTTTGGCGATGTCCGGGTTCTTGGTAAGGGTTAGGGTAAATTCGTCTTCCGATTTCTTGATCTTCTGCTCGGCTACAGTGGCCGGCCGGTAGTCTGCCACCGCAGCGGCCAATACAGCAATATCGGTAGTAGGGAATAAGGCTAGGGCGGATGCGTGCATCTCCAAGGCAGACATCACGTGAACACATTTTATACCCGGAGGGTCTGGCAAGGAGGTTGGGCCGGCAATCAGGGTGACTTCTGCCCCATATCCGGCCATTACCTCGGCGATGGCATAGCCCATTTTACCTGAAGAGTGGTTGCCAATAAATCGCACGGGGTCAAGTGGCTCATAGGTAGGGCCCGCCGTTATAATTACCCTCTTGCCCTTCAGGGTCCCTCTTTCTGCAGCAAAATGAGCCTGAATAGCTTGCACAATGTGCTCGGGTTCGGCCATACGCCCTTTTCCGTCCAGGCCGCTGGCTAGCTCTCCTGATTCTGCATCGATCACCCGGTTGCCATATGAAAGCAAGGCCTGAAGGTTTGCTTGGGTAGAGGCGTGGGCATACATGTCCAGATCCATAGCTGGAGCAACGTATACCGGACAGCGTGCAGATAAATACACAGCACAGAGAAGGTTGTCGCAAAGACCGTTGGCGAGTTTGCCGAGAGTATTAGCACTCAGCGGTGCAAGGACCATGAGGTCGGCCCAAAGTCCCAACTCTACGTGGTTGTGCCAGGTACCGTTGGCCTCATTAAAATACTCGGAATAAACCGGATGTTTGGCCAGGGTAGCCAGGGTGAGGGGGGTAATAAAAGAAGCGGCGGAAGGGGTCATGACTACCCGCACTTCCGCACCTTCTTTGACTAAAAGTCTGATTAACAGGGCAGACTTGTAGGCGGCGATGCTTCCGCAAACGCCTACCAGTATTTTCTTGCCCTGTAACATGATAGCTTCTTAGAATCCGTGGTATTCCGTGTCGCTACCAGGCGCATGCCAAGTCAATTGGCCTTCCAAGAATTCCTCCATCGCGATGCTGGTAGGTTTGGGCAAACGCTCATAGAAACGAGAGATTTCGATTTGCTCACGGTTCTCGAACACTTCCTCCAGGTTATCAACGGTAGAGGCAAACTCAGCCAATTTGTTGTTTAGCTCCTCTTTCAGGTTGGCGGCAATCTGGCGTGCCCGCTTGGAAACGATAGCTACCGAACGGTACAGGTTTCCAGAGTTTGCTGAAATATCATTCGCATTGCGCGTAATGATGGAAGGAGGATATTGTGAGTAATTGTTCATATCTCTTACTTACGAATTGTCTTGTCTTAAATCTTCTAACGCATCCAGGCAGTTGTCGTATTGATTTTCTGCCCGACGGCCGTAACCGCTTGCCGGATACCGATCTATAAAGTCTAAATACAATTTAACGGCTTCGGAGTAGCGCTCCAATTGTTTGGTATTTACGCTTTTTTCGGCAAACTCATACTGCGCTACAAATCGCAGGTAGGTTGCCTCTTCTCGAAACTGAGAGTCAGGATAGTCCTTGGCAAAATTGTCCAAGGCGATCACCGCCGACTCATACCGCTCCAGGGTATAATATTGTTTAGCATTATTAAAGGCTTTCGCCTCCAATTTCTGCTGCAATTCATTGATCAAGTCCACAGCCGCTGCTCTTCTTTCGCTGAGCGGAAACCGGTTAAGGTATAGCTGCAGGGCCTGGATGGCCTCCTGAGTAGGAGTTTGGTCCAGATTGGCGTTGGGGCTTTGCTCGTACAACGATTTAGCGTGCATAAACAAGGCCTCCTCGGCATACTGACTACGACGGTAGTTGTCGTAGAAGGTTTTGAAATAGTGCGAACTCAGAATATACTGCTTCTGGTAGTAGTTGCTGTACGCATAGAAAAACTCAATTTGCTCGGCTTCGCGACTTCCCCGGGCCAACGGACGAATAATCTCAAAAAGGATACTGGCCTTGTTGTAAGTACCCTCATTGTAATACGCCATAGCCGCTTCGTATTGGGATTTCCAGTCATTAGATCGTTGGATTTTGTAAAAATCTGTACACCCTGAGAGTGCCACTACTGTAGACAAAATTACCCAAAGTAAAGCCCTGCTTTTTCGCATAAGACCGCAAAGATAGATGATTATCAATTGTTTAGCAAAGTACAGACCCGCCCAAGCTGATAGATGTTGGAAGGTTATCGGCCCTCTTCCTCCGCTTCTTCTCCCAGACCGGGCAGTGAAAGACCATCAGTGCTAATGGAGGGGAGATCGTTTTCCGGATTCTCGATGGGAGCTGGGGCTTCGGGAGGAGCCAAGCCTAAAACTACCGCATTCTTGGTGGGGCGTTGCCATCCGCGCCAAATGAAACCTTCTAGTTTGGTCTCGCCCTCGCTCATTTCGTGAACAGGAATAAAGGCTGCTTCTGGATTTTGATAGAATTTGATGCGGGAAATCCGGTTGTCTTCAAAGCTGAGTTTCATGTTGCTACAGACCATGCGGTTCATGCCTGAAACCAAGGAGTCAGTTTCTACTTGGAAATATATGCTTTCTCCATTCCCTTGCACATTCATGATCGAAATCTGGTTGTCTACGAAATCGGTGATCATTACCCGGCCCTTTATCTGATTGAACCGGCGGCGGGTGACCTGAGAAACTACGAAAGAATTGTTATGGGTCTGCATCTGCGAGACTTCGCCATCACCTAGTTTGAGCCAGATAGAATCTCCGGTGATCTGAGTGGCTTCGGACCAAATGGCCGGCGACTCATAAAAGTAGATCATGGAATCGGTGAAGTTGTAGATGAGCGAATCAGCCACACCTTGGAGATCTGACTTGAAGATGCGCACGTTGTTGTAGGCAATCATGCGTTTTTCGGCGGTGGTATCTTCTTGGGCTCCTTGATAACTCACCAAGGTATCGGCTGTGAGCCAGAGGGTATCGGTCCCGAAGGGTTTTTCTAATAAGGCAGAACCGTAAATCAGTGTGAGACCGCTGGCCTCGTTGTACAATGCTTCGTCGCCGGTGATGGTGACGCTGTCCTGCTGGGAAAAAACCACCACATTGCCGGTGATTTTACGATAACCTTCTACAAAAACCGACTTGTCGCCGGTGATTTCGTAATCGCCGTCTACAATCTCTACTGAAGTACCAGAAAACTCTCGGGTCTCGGTGTTGTACTGTGCTCCGTCTTCAGAATTGATCACATTTCCGTCTTCGCCGATGATCTGTGTAGGGCCTTCGAAGTAGGCCATGCCCTCTGCCGTGTTGTAGCGCAGGTAGTCGGATTTTACCAGTCCCTGTGGGTCATCCAACACTACCTTGGTACGGAATATCATGACGTCGGTAACGGGATCGAAATCACCAAAAACAGAGGTAAGTCGCATCTCCTGGTCTACGATTCGGCCACCGTTGTAGTATTGGGCCTGCTTCGTGGTCATATTGTAGTCCAGCGCATCGGTATATAAGGTGAAGTCCGGGCCCCGGTACACTACATCCTGGCGAAGCCGAGAACGGCGGCTCGTGGGATCGTAGAACATCTGCTTGGCAGTGATATTGAGGGAATCTGCCTTGTCGATTACCCGAACGCGACCATATGCCTCTACCCGGTTGTCATCAGAAAAACTAACCGCAGAGTCACAAAAAACTTCGGTGGTACCCTGGGTAAAATGGACATTTTCAGTAAAGATGCGGTAACCCCGCCGTCCTTTGAAGTTTTCACTTTCTATTTTCACTCTATTGCCTTGTGCAGATACTCCTGCCGACACCAAACAGAGTACTATAATCAGGAGCCGTTGAAGACGTTTTTCCATTCCTTACCTTTAGGGAGTTTCAAAGGTACATAAAAAGGCTTGTTTGCTGATGCTCCGCGCTTTCCATGACCATATTGCACACCACAATTTGTTTGCCAAAACTGACCAAATTCTGGTGGCGGTGAGCGGTGGCCGAGATAGTATGGTGCTTGCTGAGCTATTTCGACAGTCAGGATATCGCTTTGCCATGGCGCACGCCAACTTTCAATTGCGCGGTGAGGAATCAGAAGCGGACGAGCAATTGGTTAGAAATTGGGCTGAAAAACATCAGATACCGCTGTTCTGTCAACGGTTTGACACGCGGGAGGAGGCCCGAAGTCGTGGAGTCAGCACCCAGATGTCGGCGAGAGACCTTCGGTATACTTGGTTTGCAAAGCTTTGTAACGAAAGAGGGTACGCAGCAATCGCCACGGCTCACCATCGGCAGGATGCCTTGGAAACCACCCTTCTCAATTTGGCACGGGGAACGGGCCATGTGGGCATTGCTGGGATTGGTCCTAAAACGGGAAACCGGGTGCGGCCGCTACTTTTCGCTACACGTGACCAGATCAATGCCTTCGCGGAGGAGCATTACGTGCCTTGGCGAGAGGACCAAAGCAATGCGGAGACGAAATACAAGCGGAATTTTGTGCGGCATGAAGTCATCCCAAAGCTGGAAACGGTTAATCCCAGCCTACTAGGAACCTACCGCACTACTCAGGCTCGACTCCAAGGCGCCGCCGATTTGCTGAATGACTTCTTAGATAGCTGGTTGCATACACAACTTCAATTAGAAGGTAAGGATATTAGGTTGAATACCAGGGTGTTGGCTTCGATGCGAGCTCCGGCAGTCGTGCTTTACCATTGGTTGCAGCCCTATGGTTTCTTGTATGGTCAGTTGGAGGAACTCCTAGCCCATCTGGAAGGTATACCAGGCCGGTACTGGAAAAGTGACACGCACCAGTTGGTGATTGATAGGGAAGACTTAATTCTCTCACCCACTCCCGAAATTCATGGGGCACAAGTGTGGCCGTATGACCTTAAGGCAATGGTGTTTCCAGAGGGGAGACTGACTCGAATGGAGGTCCAGTTTGAAGGTCGGTTTAGTGAGGATGAAAATGTGACGTGGCTACCGGCTGATTCTTTGAGGCAGGCTTGGAAAGTTCGCCCTTGGCAAGCGGGGGACCGCTTTGTGCCGCTGGGGATGCTGGGCCAAAAAAAACTGAGCGATTTTTTGATCGACCGTAAAATCCCTCTAAACTTGAAAAGCCGGGTATGGGTACTAGAGATTGGTGGTGATATCGCTTGGGTGATTGGCCACCGACTGGATGACCGCTTCAAGCTGAGCTCCGAATCCCAGACGGCCGTACAGGTTAGGTTTACTCCCACATGAAAAATCCGTTTCGCAAGACCTACAGTGCCTCCGAGCAGGCTCTTTTTGATTTCCTGGGGAAGATCAATCTTTTTAAACGGCTCACTCCGGATGAGATGAGCGAGTTTACACCCTTCATGCATTTGCGTGATTATGTGCAGAACGAAGCGGTGTTTTTTAGGAACGACCCCTCGGCGGCACTCTACCTTATTAAAGATGGGTTCGTGAACCTCAACATCGACATTGATGATCGGCTGGAGCAGCTGACGGTGATTAGGGAAAGCGAGGCCTTCGGGGATAATTCGCTATTGAAGGATTCCCGCCGAATCTATAATGCCATTGTGGGCTCGGAGGAGGCCACCATGTACGTGATTCCGCACGTAAACATCCGCGAGATTTTCAATGACGAACCTAAGATTCGGGGTAAGATGATGGAGGCTCTGGCGATGCAGTACAATCACTACACGGAGAATCTTTTCCGGGGTTATAAGAATTCGTTTGGCTTTTTCAATCTGGGTACGGCGTACGAGTTGGAGAATTAAAGAAAAGCCGGCCGTATTGATCTCACGGGGAACCTGAGCGCCAGCGATTTGCTGCCTCGATAATGAATAAAACACCTCTCTTTCCAGGATGCTTCGAAAGAAATATGATCTTATTCTGAGAGCTTATACGCCCCTCTCAGGGCAGTAACCCTCTGCTGGTAATAACATGATGGTGCCTATATGAAGCCAGATCGAGTATGCACGTGAGATTATTTTTCGTTCTCTTCCTGCTCTCGGCGGCCTTCCAGCCAGCAGCGGCGGCATCGGGCCTCGTAGGTGTCTTTTTCTCCAAGCTGCACTTGGTCTTTGGTTGGAGTTTTTCGGAAACTGTGCGAGGCAATGGCCCCGCAGCTCATGCAGATGGCGTGGATCTTGGTGACATACTCGGCCGTGGCCATGATCTCGGGCATGGGACCGAAGGGCTTGCCCTCAAAGTCCATATCAAGCCCGGCTAGGATGACACGCTTGCCCTGGTTGGCGAGCTGGGTGACTACGGCGGGTAGACGGTCGTCAAAAAATTGCGCTTCGTCTATACCCACCACGGTGCAGCCACCGGCTAGCAGAAGAATATCATCGGCGAAGTCTACCGGGGTGCTCCGCACCGATCGGGAATTGTGGGAAACCACTTCCGAATCGTGGTAGCGGGTATCTACGGCGGGCTTGAAGATTTCTACCTGCTGCCCGGCAATGATGGCGCGGTTGATCCTACGAATGAGTTCTTCGGTTTTGCCGGAAAACATGGACCCGCATATGATTTCTACCCAGCCACCGTGGCGCTGATGTCCGGCGGCATCATTTCCCAAATTTGATTCGGTAAACATTCAGTCTGAGTACGTCTGATGAGGTAATTGGGTGTCCTTGGGCACCCGTATCACAATGTGGCCTTCTTGCACCTGGGTTTGGCACGAGAGCCTTTCGTTGGCTGCCAGCCGGTTTTTGTCTCGCATCTTCTCCTCAAAACGGGTTGGGGAACTTAAGCCCTCCATCCCCTCTTTTACTACCATCCGGCAGGTGGTGCATCGGCCTTTGGCTCCACAAGCGTGCATCCAATCAACAAAATTTTGCTGTACAATTTGCAGCACGCTTTTCGTTGTTCCTTCCGGTACTGATATTTGGAGCCCTTGCAGGTTCTCCACCAGGATCTGTGGCATATTTTATAACTTTACAAAGGAAAGTAAATCGCCCATGGAGAGCAAACTGAACCACACTACGCTGGATCGATATAGTGAAGCCTTTACTGATAAAGTATCTCGGCCATTTTTTGATAAGAATGAGTTTGCAACCGGAGAGCAGCTGCTGGAAATCAGCCCGGTAAAGCAGGTGAATCTATTTGTAGTGATGGCCCTATTTCAAGCTTGGAAACAGGAATTCAGCAAGCTAAAAAGTCCCTTTTTCGATTATCAGGCTAAGGAAGTACGCAAGGGGTTGAAGGAGTTTATGAATACGCTCTCTCGGCACATAGCGGTAGAAGAGGCCACCCTAAAGGTGCTCATGCGCTCGGCAGTGCGGCAAGCCTTGCTCTTGAGCCTGTCTCCCTATGATTTTTTTGCTCAGCTGATTAATAGTAATGAGCACACCCGGGTGAGCCTCTCAGATTTAAAAGACTGGCGTAAATACATAAAGGTGAATCGCCCGCTGATGGACGGCCTGATTGGGCGGTTTGAGCAGGAGGAGATCAAGGAGGCTTTCAACGATGAGGCTTTCCGAATTTTTAATGAGGTGCTGGAGACGGGCAAGGTGGAGCCAGAGGAGTACGAAACGCATTTGAGCCAGTTCAATGCAGTAGTACCCATCCACCTGAACGATGTTTGGTCTGATATGCCTGAGACTCAAGAGGAAGTTGTGCCGCCACAGCCTGCCCCGCCACAGGCAGCACCCAAGCCTTTGGCTACTTTTGAGGATGACGAGAAGGAAGAAAGCGAGGAAGCGGAAGGACCAGCCACGCTGAATGACCAGTGGCGTAAGGAGCAACGCACGCTGGCGGATGACCTGAACCAGCAGCAAAAGGTAGGGTCGCTCAAGCAGTTCATTACGCTGAACCAGCGATACATGTTCGTGCGCGATTTGTTTGGCAATGACCCGGAGGCATTTAATAAGGCTCTGGAGCAGGTAGAGGCACAGGGTACGCTGGACGATGCACTGCGGGTGCTGGTAGACAACCACGCAAGCCACCGTGGATGGGATATGGATTCAGTGCCGGTGTCGGAGCTACTGGATGTGATCTCGAAACGCTACGCTTAATCCATGGCCACCACCTGCAAAAACTGCGGGACCAACTTTGTGGGCAATTTTTGCCCGCATTGTGGTCAGAAGGCTACGGTAGGAAGAATCACGCTGAAGAAATCGATACGGGAGGCAATTGATAACTTTTTTAACCTCAATCGTGGACTGTTACCTACTTTCCGCGATCTGCTGTTGCGGCCTGGAGCGATGTTATCGGGGTATGTGGAGGGTAAGCGCCGCCGATACGTACACCCCGTGCGGTTTATGCTGGCCGTCATTGCATTTAGCTATCTGATCTATTTTGTTCTCATCCCGGATGGGTGGATGGTGGAACCCCCGCAAATGGCAGTCAATTCTGGCGATCAGATTACCGAAGAATTTGGCCAGTGGGTATTGGATACCGTCGCTAAAAACTATACGCTACTCACCCTTTCCATTGTTCCCTTTTTGGCTTTTTGGTTCAGTGTATTTTTTAAGAAAAATGGGTTTAACATGGGAGAGCACTTTACCGTGCTCACATACGTATCGGCCATGACCACCCTATTGCCGGTGGTATTTCTAACGGGCATTTTTGCTGGTGTATTAAGCGCCACTCAATTTCTTACGGCCAGTTATATCATCTATTTAGGGTATACTATGGTGGCCATGATTCTATGGATGAAACCCAGGCAGCGGGTACTGGCCGTTGTAAAGAGTCTGTTTGCCTACCTTTTTGGTTTTGCGGGTTGGGCCGTGGTGTTCGGGGTTTTTATTACCCTAGTGGCTTTTAATAGGGGTATATTAGATCCAGAGGATTTCAAGCCAGCCGAGGAAACTTCTATTTCTACGGATTCGCTCTCTACTGAGCCTAAGGCGCCTATTTTTTCGGATAGTTTGGAAGCCCAAGGACACTAAACGTAGTGGGAATCAGTTAAGAAGGGTACCTATGCGCATTTTACTACCAAGTATTCTATTCTGCCTTGTCTTCGGTGGGACAATAATGGTTAGCTGCCAACAGCCCGTACCAGAGGACCCCATCCCCATCGTACCCGTGAACGAGCAGATTAGCTTGAATAGCTTGCTCTATGATAATCTGAATGTAATTGGGGGCACTGCTTATCTGGACAATGCGGGGGTGAAGGGTATCATTGTGTACCGTGCTGGTCTGGACGAATACCGTGCTTTTGATCGGGCGTGTAGCTTTAGGCCTTCTCTAGAATGCGAGCGGGTATCGGTGGATGATTCAGGGCTATTTATGGTAGATACCTGCTGTAGTTCTACGTTTGATTTTTTTGGCTTTCCCAATTCGGGACCGGCTAGCTGGCCCCTGCGTGAGTATCAGACACTGGTGAGCGGTGATAACCTCATTATTCGGAATTGAGGAAGAGTCTCCACATTTTTTCCACAAGGTGGTTTTGAAGTGGACCACTGGTTTCATTCCTGATGATTTTTTACTAAGTTGAAAGAACTCCGCTACCTGAAGATGGGCTGCTTATGATAGAATCGTTCCTGCGGTATTTGGCACATGAGAAACGCTACAGTGAGCACACGCTTACTTCGTATCGCCATGACCTGGAACAATTACAAGCCTTTCTGACTGATCATATTCCCGGAACAGAAATAGAGCAAGTTGATTCACTTTCCTTACGTGCGTGGGTGGTGTCGTTGGTAGACGACGAAATGTCGGCCCGAACCATCAACCGTAAGATGGCTAGCCTGCGGAGTTTCTACAAATTTCTGATGCGGCGTGAGGTTATTTCTAAGGACCCCACGACCAAACTGCGGGCGATGAAGACGCCCAAGTCACTTCCCAATTTTGCACAAGAACCTGAGATTCAGCGGCTCTTGGATCACCTGCAAACCCCCGAGGATTTCGAAGGCTGGCGAGACCGTTTGATTATAGAAATGCTCTACGGAACGGGTATTCGTTTATCAGAATTGCTTGGCTTAGAAGCCCGTGATATTGAGTGGAGTGGCAACACGATCAAGGTACTGGGTAAGCGAAATAAGGAGCGTGTAGTTCCTTTTCCGCTGCCGCTGAAAAACACCCTAAAAAGTTACCTGAAGGCCAAAAATGAGGCTTTTGAGACCAACGCAAGCACCAAGTTAATCGTTACTAATAATGGAGAGGAGGGATATCCGATGCTGGTCTATCGTACCGTAAAACGATACTTAGATCAGTTCACTTCGATAGACAAACGGAGCCCTCATGTACTGCGCCATACCTATGCTACCCACTTGCTAGACAAGGGAGCAGATTTAAATGCAGTAAAGGATTTGTTGGGTCATGCATCGCTAGCGGCAACGCAGGTGTATACCCACAACTCGCTTGACAAACTCAAGTCGGTGTTTGAGCAAGCGCATCCTAAAGCATAATTATTGTTAAACTATAAATGTTACGCCTATGAGACTGCAAATGCATTCCATTCACTTCGATGCCGATCAAAAGTTAAAAGACTTTATTCAGCGGAAGGCGGACAAACTGGAGACTTTCTACGACCGAATTGTGGACGGGGAGGTTTTTATGCGCTTAGAGAAAAATGATCATCGGGAGAATAAGGTGATCGAAATCAAATTGAACGTACCTGGAAACCAACTGTTTTCTAAAGAACATTCCACGAGTTTTGAAGCGGCTACTGATCAGGCGGTGGAGGCCCTTCGCAGACAACTAAAGAAATTTAAAGAGAAATAGACCCCATTGAAGAAATGAAGTACTGCCGCCTCGGGATCCCCGGGGCGGTTTTTTTGTGCTGATACCGCAAAAAACCACCCTGTTGCCAAGGTGGTCTGTTCTAGTCTTTCGCCAATAATTAAGGGCAAACGGCTGATTTAGCTATGGTCTCTTCGTATTCGGCACCGATACAGAAATTGGGACCGTCGTCGTTATAGCCTGCCACCGAAATCACCAGATCATCAGGATCATCGCATTCTACCTCAATGGTCACCGAAGCGCCATCGTTAGGACCCGTGATGGTACCACCTCGCACGGTCCACTCGAAGCCATCGAGACTGGAAGGGTAACCACCAAAGTAAATGGCCACGGCCGTGATGGTTTCTGTACCCCCAACCAGAATGTCATCGGGTGCGGGGGGCGCGGTACACGTACTGCTTTGTTCTGTTTCTGAACTGGTGGCCAATACAAAGCTGGAAAGGGCCAAAACCGTTGCGGAAAGAATAATGAGTTTTCTCATAATTTTTGAATTTATGGTTGAATAGAAGCAAAGCTAGGGGAGTGAATACAGGGGGCCGCTTCACGGGATTCGGAATGCTTACTGGGGAGATTTCAACGCTGAGAATAAGCTGTAACCCCTTACTTTTGGCCTATCGTCTGGATACGAAATAGGGCTTTCTGGTTCAAAAAATGAGATTTCAATGAATTGCTCTGGTGTAGTAAATAAAGGGAATAAGAACTAGTAGACTTAGGTTCGACTGAAACGTATCGTATGGCTGGATTTGGCTGGAAATTGCTCAACTGATGCTTCGGCCACCGGTAATTCCCTGGGTAGAAATGGGAAATCCTTTTCGGTTCATGATAAATAGAACGGGTTTCGAAAATCATGATGTACTGTTGGGGGAGGCATTGGCCAAAAAGTTAAAGATTAATTACAGGGAGGGCCCGCTGTGTATAGCCGGGATCCGGCGAGAATGGATGCCCTTATATTTTTTATCCAACTGGTTCTCATACGCCATCATAAGTAGTAGCTAAACCTAATAACCAACAGCGGTCTTTTGGCTACTCGGGTACCCAGAGCCTGGCTGCTCTTTAAGATTATGGGAGACATAAGATCTGCCAATAGGGCGATCTTGCCGCCACGAAAAAAGGAGGCCTGCTGCCGAATGGCGGCAAAAGACCTCCTTATCAAGTTGAAGTAGCCTTTGGCTTACTGGGCTCGTAGCTCCTTCTTCAGAATCTTCCCGGTAGCATTCATGGGCAAGGCGTCAAGAAATTCGATGTGGCGCGGATATTTGTAGGCGGCTATCCGCTCTTTGGTCCATTCCATGAGCGCATCTGCCTCTACCGAAGCCCCATCTTTGAGCACTACGCATGCTTTAATCTCCTCACCGTATTCTCCATCGGGTATGCCGATTACGGCCACCAGCGATACGGCTTCGTGTTGGATCATTACTTCCTCTACCTCTCTGGGGTACACGTTCAATCCACCCCGGATGATCATATCCTTGGTGCGGTCTACTATGTAGTAAAAGCCGTCCTCGTCTTTTCGGGCAATGTCACCCGAGTGTAGCCACCCACCCTTCAATGTCTCGGCATTGGCTTCTGGCCGTTTATAGTAGCCCTTCATTACGTTATGTCCGCGATAGCATAGTTCGCCTTTTTCACCCACAGGAACCTCGTTGTCATCGGCGTCTACCAGCTTTACTTCCACTCCCCAGATGGGCGTGCCAATAGAGCCGGGTTTGCGGCCAAACCGCAACTGGTTGAAGGTAACTACGGGGGACCCTTCTGACATGCCGTAGCCTTCCATGATGGGCACGGAGAAACGTTCCTCAAAATCATTGAGCACCTGAACGGGTAGGGAAGCGCCCCCAGATACCGCCACCCGCAGGGTTTTGGCTATCTTCTCATAGTTGGGGCCCTCTTCGTTGTAGTTTACCATGCCCCAATACATGGTGGGCACTCCGGCAAATACGGTAACCTCGTGTTTCTCCATAAGTCCAAACACGGCCGCGGCATCAAAACGGGGTAATAGGATGCTGGTAACGCCTTCGTAGATGCCGGCATTCATCAGTACTGTCATGGCGAAAATATGGAACAGGGGCAGTACGATGAGCTGGGTATCCCCGTGTTGGGTACCCAGAATATCGCGCGATACCATGGCATTGAGTAGCAGGTTGCTGTGGGTGAGCTCGGCGCCTTTGGGCCGGCCGGTGGTACCTGAGGTATAGATGATGACGGCCGTATCGTCCCCTTGGGTGGCATGGGCCTCCCCGGTGGGTGCCTGGCCGGCCATGAGTGAGCCCAACGTTTGCGCGCCTTCAATGGCTGCGGGGGCATCCATGGTGGGCATGATCATGAAGAAATTCTCGCAATGGGGCACTTGTTCGAAAGCTGCATGCCCCA